>NZ_LIIN01000057.1 GCF_001634385.1 Rathayibacter tanaceti
GATGCCCTTGCCGTCTCGGGTGGGCTCGTCGTCGTGGCCGTCGCTTCCAGCCTCCAGCCTCACGGTCGGAGCGGCCGCCTCCCGCCGACTCCGCCGCCGCGCCCGCGCCCGCGACTCCGACCACCTCGCCGCAGCCCACGAGCGCGGCCGCCCTGCCTGCGACCACCAGCTCGGCGCGGGTCATGCTCAGTGCGGTCTCGACCACCTCGGGCACCGTCGCCGGAGGCACCAGCGTCACGCTCGAGGGCGCCAATCTCGATGCGGTCGCCGCAGTCCGCTTCGGCGAGGCCGAGGGGAGTGTCGCGGTCGAGAACCGCGACCAGATCACCGTCACCGCCCCGCCCGCGGCGGAGGAGACCGAGGGAGTCGTCCCCGTGGCCTTCTTCGACGCCGGCGGCAACCCGATCACCTTCGACGCCGTCACCGACTCCGCGGCGGCCGTGACCGTCGACGGTGCCCCCGCCGAGACCGTGCAGCCCGCCGCTGACATCGCGACCCCTGGGCCCACGGTCGCCGGGACGAGTGTCGCGGCCGCGGAGGCGCCGGTCCCGACAGCGACCGGCGTGCTCGCGAGCACGAAGGTCGTCGCATCGGCGATCAGCTTCGCGTACACGCCTGACCCCGCGATCGAGGCCGCGAAGGCCCAGGCCGCGCTCGACGCGAGCCGCCTCGCCTCGCAGCTCGACTACCTCCGCACCTACTGGAACGACTACAACACGGCCCAGTACGGAGTGATCCCGGGCAACGACTGCGTCAACTTCACCTCGCAGTCGCTGATCGCCCGCGGCTGGCAGATGGACGGCGAGTGGAACTATTCCGCTTCGGGCGGTTACAGCTCGGCCTGGGCGTCCTCGACCGCGTTCAACTCGTACCTAGCGGCGCATCCCGAGCGGGCCACGCCGCTCTCGAACTCGGAGCGGAGCCGGGTGAAGCCCGGCGACATCGTGCAGTTCGACTGGGACGGCTCCGGCGATTGGGACCATACGGGCGTCGTGACGAGCGTCTCCGGTAGCACGATCCTCTACTCCTCGCACACCGCGGACAACCACGACCAGAGCATCGACTCGGCCTCGGCCGGTCGGATCATGTTCTGGGGGATCTGACCACTCAGGAGGCGGACGCCCCGGCCCCCGCGCCTGCTCCCGCACGAGGAGGGGCCGCCCTCGCTCAGCGATGACGGCCCCTCCTCGTGCACTCCGGTCAGTTCTTGAAGACGTCCTTGACGTCCTCACCGACCTTCTTGGCCTGGGCCTTGGTCTGGTCCGCCTGGCCCTCGGCCTCGAGGCGCTCGTTGTCGGACAGCTTGCCGACCGTCTCCTTGGCCTTGCCGACCAGGTTCTCTGCCGCATTGCGGATCTTGTCGTCTGCACCCATGAGGGGCTCCTTCCGTTCGGTGGGGACATCCGCCGGCGAGTGCCGGGGAAGCGGTGGGGACGGGTCAGGCGACCCGGTCCTCCTTCGAGAAGCCGGCACGCGCACTCGAGGCCACCTCGAGCACGACCGGCAGGCGGGCGCCGAGCAGGGCGTCGAGGCTCTCGACCTCCTGATGCACGGCGTCGACGACGATGCGGGGCGAGACTCCGGCCCGGGGCAGGACGCGCACCTTGAGCGCGGTGTCCGAGCCGTGCCGGTACGCCGCGACCGTCACGTCGAGCAGCTCGGTGCGGCCGGCCAGGGCGTTCTCGAGGACGTCCTCAGCGAAGCCGGTCGCGATCTCGATCCCGCCGGCAGGTCCTCCCGCGGCCTCGTCGCGCAGCACGGTTCCGGTGCGGCCGCGGCCGTGAGAGAAGGCCATCACCAGGGCGAGGACGATGCCGACGAGGCAGATCCCGACGATCGCGTAGAGCGGCCAGAGGGCGGCCGTGTCGCTCCACGCCGTGCCCTGCTCGGGCGAGATCCGATCGACGAGTCGGGTGCCCTGCTCGTCGCCGAACGACGACACCTGGTCGCGCACGGGCTGCGAGACCGTGAGGAGGACGCGCCGGCGCTGACCGTGGCGAGCACGAGGCCCACGACGAGCAGGACGAAGCGGTTGACGAAGCGGTTGCTCGTGGTCATCAGATCCTCCCGGACTCGGATACCCGGACGGACGCCCGAGTGGCGGGCTTGGCCGCGATGCGAGCGAGCTCGTCGTCGACGGCGCTCTGCACCCGGTCGCGGTCGACCGCGATCCCTGAGGCGGGGGTCACCTCGATCAGCGCGGTGCGCCTACCGAGCGAGGCGCGGGTGTCCTCGCGGCGGGAGTGCGCGGCGGTCCGTGCGGTCCGGGCGAGGGCGGAGGCGATCACCGCATCGTCCACGACGACCGCCAGACGATCGTCCTCGACGGTGTGCCGGGCGCGGGTGCCGGGTGCCAGGGCGAGCACCAGGAGGATCAGCGCGAGCACTCCCGCGCCGACGGCCAGGCCGATCAGGGCCGGATTCGCCCAGTCGGCGACTCCGACGAGGGCGCCCAGAATCGCGGACGGAGCGGCGATCAGGGCCGGGGCGCCCACGATCGCCAGCACCGCCTCCGTGCCGACGTAGGCGGCGACCAGGGCGATCAGCACCAGGACGACAATCTGCGCCGCCGAGCGTGAGCGATGGGTCTCGCGGCGGAGGTAGCGGCGGTAGCGGGCGTCGGGGGCGCTGCCGCTGGCCGGTGATGCGGAGCTCATGCGACTCTCCTCGTGCTTCGAGTGCGGGTGCCGGTCACCCGGATGTCGACCCGGCTGACGGTGCGGCCCGTCAGCGCCTCCATACGGGAGGCGATGCGCGCGCGGTCGCCGTGCAGCCGTTCGAGCAGGGAGCCGCCGCCGGGGATGGCTCCCTGCTCGGCGACCACCGGGCTGGTGACGGCGAGCGCGAGGCCACCGTGGTCGTCCGAGAGCCGGACGCGGATCGACGAGACCTCGACGCCCAGCTCCTCGTGGACGATCGCCACGGCCGCGCGCTCGATGGAGCGGACGGTGATGGTGACGGTGCCCGCCACCGGAGATGCGGGACGCGTGTCGAGAGCGGTCACGAGGGGCTCCTAGCGGGAGGTGGTGCGGCCGCGGAACACGTCCACGAGACTGCGCACGTCGAGTGAGCCGTCGGCGATCCGCGCGATCACGGCGCCGAGCGCCATGAAGACGGCGGTGAGGACGAAGCCCCAGAAGCCGAACAGCAGGGCCGCGAAAGCGAGGACCGCGCCGATCGCGACCCCCGTCAGGGTGTTGCGGCCGCCGGGCGCGGTGGGGCGGGGGGAGGCGCCGAAGTCGCTCATCGGACGCGGCTCTCGGTCGCGTCGTCGTCCTTCTCGTCACCGGGGATGTGCACGTCGACGATGGCGACGTTGATCTCGGCGACGTCCATGCCCACCAGCTCGGTGATCGCCTCGGAGACGGCGGCCCGGACGGCGTCCGCGATCTGCTGCATCGGGACCGGGTACTCGACGACGAGCGTGACGTCGGCGGCGACCTGGGTCTCGCCGACCTCGACGCGCACGCCCTGGCCGTGGTCGGCGTTGCCGACGGCCTGACGGATCGCACCGAAGGCGCGGGCAGCGTTGTTGCCGAGGGCGAAGACTCCGGGGACCTCGCGGGCCGCGATGCCGGCGACCTTGGCGACGACGCCGTCGTCGATGACGGTCGTGCCCTGCGCCGTGCCGGATCCGCGCGAGCCGCCGAGGCTCGTCACGGTCTCGACGGTGGCCTTGTCGACGCGGGGGGTGGAGGGGGTGCGCGTGGTGTCGCTCATGGTGTCTCCTGGACGTCTTGTCGGCTGCGGGTGCTGGGCAGACCGGGATCGGGAAAGCCCGTCGGTTCTCCGCTGGGCTGTGCTTTCATGGGTAAGACGGCGCCCGGAGGGTGTTCGTCACGGTGCGGAGTGAACTTTTTCCTGACCGTTGCCTGACAGCCATCCGGCACCAGGGTCGAGCGAGCGGAGCGGGGAGGCGCCATGGCCGGTCTGGATTCGGCGACCGACGCGCTGCTCGCCGAGCGCTCCGCCGAGGGCGACGTGCGTGCCTTCGAGGTGCTGGTCAAACGGCACCAGTCGATCCTCCGCGCCTACGCGTGGCGCCTCACCGGCTCGCAGGCGGACGCCTCCGACGCCGTTCAGAACGCGCTGATCACCGTGTGGGCGCAGCTGCCCCAGCTCAGGGAGCCGGCGAGCGTGCGCAGCTGGATGATGCGGATCGTCAGTAGGTCGAGCGTCGACCTGCTGCGCCAGCGCCACCCGACCGATGACGTCGACGCCGTGGAGCATCCGGCGTCCCGCGAGCCGGGCCCGTTCGAGACCGCCGAACGCAGTGACGCCATGCGGGCGCTCGCGCGCGCGCTCGCGGAGCTGCCGGAGTCGCAGCGCCAGTGCTGGCTGCTGCGCGAGGTGGGCGGGGAGTCGTACCACGAGATCGCCCAGCATCTCGGCCTCACGGTCACGGCTGTGCGGGGCAAGCTGGCCCGCGCGCGCGAGTCGCTGGTCGTGGCGATGGAGGACTGGCGATGAGGGAGCAGACGCGATGAACGCGGACCAGATCCCCGGCGTCCCCGAGCGGGACGACGGGCAGGAGCGCGCCGGCGAGCGCGATGTCGCGCTGCCCGCGACCACGGAGCCGGAGGGGACGGGACGGGCGGACCCCGAGCCGGGCACGTCCGAGCCGGACGGCATCGGCATCGACGAGCTGAGCGACTACCTCGATCACGGCCGCTCCCCGTACGACCCCGCGATCGAGGAGTCGCCCGAGCACCGCCGCACCCTCCAGGCGCTCGAGCGGGTCCGCACGCTCTCCGGGGCGCTCATCGACGACGACGCCGCCCGCCTCCCGGTGCCGGAGGAGAGCTGGTTCGGCTCGATCCTCGCCCAGGTGCGGCGGGAGGCGCGCGCCGGCCGCGACATCCCGTTCGCCAGCGTGCAGCCGGACGTCTCGCTGACGATCACCGAGGGGGCCGTCCGTGGACTCGTGCGTGAGGCCGGCGACAGCGTGCCTGGCGTGCTCGTCGGCCGGTGCAGACTTCTCGGCGACGTCGCCGAGCCCGGGGCGGAGGTCGTCGTGGAGCTGACGATCTCGGTCTTCTGGGGCGTGCCGATCGCCCGGGCCGCGCAGCAGGTCCGCGAGCGCGTGCACTCGCGGCTGCTGACGCAGACCGAGCTGCGCGTCTCGACCATCGACGTCCGCGTGGAGGACGTCTACGTCCCGGGAACGGAGGAGTCGTGAGTGCGCGGCGCGCGGTGAGCCCCTCCGCCGCTCTCGCCGGCGAGTTGCGCCTGCTCGACGGAGTCGCGACCCTCGTCCCCGCGCGGCACGAGGCGCGCGACGTGCTCGCCCACGCCGCGACGGCGCTCAGCGCGACAGGCCTCGCGATCGAGCCCGTGGGTACCGCCAGCGGCGGCACCTTCGCCGATCCCGTCCTGGTGCGGGTGTCGGGCGAGGAGGTGTCGGTGGCCGTCGACGTCTGCGTGACGGCCGAGGCCTCGGCGCCCGACGTCGCCCGTGCGGTCGGAGCCGCGGTCCGCGACTGGTGCCTCCGCGAGCATCCGCAGCGTGCTCCGCGGGTGACGGTGCGGATCGCCGCGATCGACTAGAGCGCGGCGTCAGCCCCGCCGCGGACCCGGCGCGCCGTCGTGATCGGCGAGGAACGCCTCCGTCTCGGCCGCGGTCGGCGCCGACACCGCCGCTCCGTGGCGAGTCACCGACAGGGCGGCCGCTGCGCTCGCCCAGCGGACGAGGGCGACCAGCTGATCCGGATCGTCGAGCCGGCTGCCGCTCGCGGCCAACCGCGCCGCGAACGCGCCGCAGAAGGTGTCGCCGGCTCCGGTCGTGTCGACCGCCTCCACTCGGAACGCGGGGCGGCGGACGGGCTCCCGGTCACGGACCGCGACGACCGCGCCGTCCGAGCCCAGTGTGACGATCACGAGCGGCACCAGGGCGGTGAGCGCCGAAGCGAGCGCCTCCTCGTCCGGCGCAGTGATCGCGCGGTCAGCGGCGAGCTCGCGCGCCTCGTGCTCGTTGACGATCAGCACATCGAGCGCCGCCAGCAGTTCCTCGGGCAGCGGCCCGATCGGGGCCGCGTTCAGGATCGACACGGTGCCGTTCGCGCGGGCAGTGCGTGCCGCCTCCGTCACGGTGGCCATCGGGATCTCGAGCTGCAGCAGCACGGCGTCCGCCTCGGCGAGGAGGCGCGACTCCTCCTCGGTCGGGTCGACCAGCGCCGCGTTGGCGCCGGAGTCGACGACGATCGCGTTCTCGCCGTGCTCGTCGACGGTGATCTGGGCTGTGCCGGTGTGCTCGTCACCCCGGCGTGCCCTCAGTTCGAGCGGTTCGCGGTGCAGCACGCCGGCCAGCTCGTCGCCCGCGGAGTCCCGGCCGAGGCTGGTGATGAAGACGGTTCCCGGCTTGGTGCGGGCGGCGGCGACGGCCTGGTTGAGTCCCTTCCCTCCCGGGAAGGTGCGGGCGTCCAGGGCGAGCACGGTCTCGCCCGGCGCGGGGATCCGGGCGACCCGGTGGACGTGGTCGAGGTTGGCGCTGCCGAGGACGAGGAGGGACATGCCTCGACGCTAGGGCACGCGCAAGGGGGTCCGCGCTCGTTCAGCCGCCCCTACGGTGGAGTCATGGACACTCGAATCCTCGGCCGCACCGATGCGCCCGTCTCCGTCGTCGGCCTCGGAACCTGGCAGCTCGGTGCCGACTGGGGGGATGTCGCCGAGGGTGATGCGCTCGCCGTGCTCGACGCTGCCGTGGAGTCGGGGGTCACCCTCTTCGACACCGCCGATGTCTACGGCGACGGTCGCAGTGAGCGCACGATCGGCGCCTACCGCACCGCGCATCCCGACGCGCCGGTCTTCGTGGCGACCAAGATGGGACGCCGCGTCGAGCAGATCCCCTCAAGCTACGTGCTCGAGAACTTCCGCGCCTGGACCGACCGTTCGCGCGCGAACCTCGGCGTCGAGACGCTCGATCTCGTGCAGCTGCACTGCCCGCCCACGGCCGTCTACTCCGACGACGCGGTCTTCGACGCGCTCGACACCCTCGTCGCTGAGGGCGCGATCGCGGCATACGGCGTCTCGGTCGAGCGTACGGAGGAGGCGCTCACCGCGATCGCGCGGCCGAACGTCGCGAGCGTGCAGATCATCCTGAACGCGTTCCGCCTCAAGCCGCTCGACGCGGTGCTGCCGGCGGCCAGAGAGGCCGGGGTCGGCATCCTCGCGCGGGTCCCGCTCGCCTCAGGACTGCTGAGCGGCCGGTACACGACCGAGACCGCCTTCGCGCCGGAGGACCACAGGAACTACAACCGCGACGGCTCCGCCTTCGACGTGGGCGAGACCTTCTCGGGCGTCGACTTCGCGACGGGAGTCGAGGCGGCGCAGGAGTTCTCGCGCCTGGCCGAGGACCACGGACTGGCGCCGGCCGCCGCCGCCCTGGCCTGGATCCTCCAGCAGGACGGCGTCACCTCGGTGATCCCGGGGGCCCGCTCGCCCGAGCAGGCCCGCGCCAACGCGGCCGCCGCCTCCGCTGCACCCCTCGGCCCTGCCTTCATGGAGGCCGTGAACGCTCTCTACGACACCCGCTTCCGTCCCACCGTCCACCCCCGCTGGTAGCCCCCGCGCGGCAGCCCCTCATGAGGTGCCCGAGAATGCCGTCGATCTCGCGATTCGTGTGCATTCTCGGGCACCTCAGGTGCGGAGCGCCGCTCGGACGAGCGCGACGACGGCCGGGAGATCGGCGAGATCGTCGGCGGTGAGCTCGATCACGTTCCATCCGGCGGCACGCAGACGACCCGTGCGGGCGCGGTCCTTCCGCCAGCGGCCGCGCTCGACGCGGTGGTAGTCGCCGTGGTACTCGATGACGACCCGGGCCCAGGCGATGCAGAGATCGACCCGGGCGAGAAAGCCGCCCGACGAGTCGCGGATGACCACGTTGGCCTCGATGCCTCGGACGCCGGCCGTGACGAGGGCTACCCGGACGAGTGATTCGGGCCGAGACTCCGCTCGCCCGTCGAGGAGCCCGATCGCACGGCGGAGCCTGCTCAGACCGCGTCGGCTCGGGTAGCGCTCGCTCGCGGATCGCAACTCGTCGGGGGCCGTGAGCCGGAGATGGAGGAGGAAGTCACCCACGGCGACCAGATCGGCGACCTCCAGGGCGCTCCCGAGGTCGCACCACGTCCGCGCCGGGGAGGTGAGGCGCCCACGACGGCCGACGAGGACGTCGCCGGGACGGAAAGTCAGCGTGCGCCCTGCGATCCCCGTCGCGTGCGGTGCGCGGCGTGGGGCCTCGACGGCGATGTCCAGTACGGACCGCTCCTCCCAGCCGGGCGGCAGTGGAGCACCCCACAGCAGGGCGGCGGTGGGACCGCACACGACGGCACCCTCACCGAGGCGGAGCAGGACCGCTGCGCACCGGTCGACGAGGTCTTTCGCTTCCGTCACCGACCTGATGCCGTACGTCGGAGCGCTGAAGCGGGGCCCGCGCAGGACCCCCGCCGACACACCGGCCGCCCGTGCCTCCGATACAGGAAACAGGTCCCGCGGCCACTCGTCGTTCTGCATGCGCCCACCTTGCCCGGGGACGCTCCTCCGCGTGCGTCGCTCTCCACAGGAGACGACTGAAGTGCCCGAGAATGCTGCGATTCCGTCGACTCGTCAGCATTCTCGGGCACCTCAGTCGGGCCTGTGGCGTGAGGGGTTCAGCGCGGCGTCCACGATCGTGCGGGCCTCGGCCTGCACCTCGTGCAGGTGGTCGAGGCCGCGGAAACTCTCGGCGTAGATCTTGTAGACGTCCTCGGTGCCGGAGGGGCGTGCGGCGAACCACGCGTCCTCGGTGACGACTTTCACGCCTCCGACGGCCGCGCCGTTGCCGGGGGCCTTCGAGAGGGTCGCGGTGATCTCGGACCCGGCGAGCGTGGTCGCCGTGATCGCACCGCCGTCGAGCCGGCCGAGCGCCGCCTTCTGCGCCTTCGTCGCCACCGCATCCACGCGCTCGTAGACCGGATCGCCGAAGCGCTCGGTCAGCTCCCGGTACAGAGCTGAAGGGCTCTTCCCGGTGACGGCGACGATCTCGGAGGCGAGCAGTGCCAGCAGGATGCCGTCCTTGTCGGTGGTCCAGACAGTGCCGTCGAAGCGGAGGAACGAGGCCCCCGCCGACTCCTCGCCGCCGAAGCCGACCGAGCCGTCGACCAGTCCGGGGACGAACCACTTGAAGCCGACCGGGACCTCCCAGAGGCGTCGGCCCAGCGACTGGGCCACGCGGTCGATAATCGAGGAGGAGACCAGCGTCTTGCCGATCGCCGCGTCCTCGCGCCAGCCGGTGCGGTGGCGGTACAGGTAGTCGATCGCGACGGCCAGGTAGTGGTTGGGGTTCATCAGCCCGCCGTCCGGGGTGACGATGCCGTGGCGGTCGGCGTCCGCGTCGTTGCCGGTGAGGATGTCGAAATCGCCGGCGCGCGCGACCACCGAGGCCATCGCGCTGGGGGAGGACGGGTCCATCCGGATCTTGCCGTCCCAGTCGAGGGTCATGAAGCCCCACGCTGGGTCGACCTCGCTGTTGACGACCGTCAGGTCGAGCTCGTACATCTCGGCGATGAGCTGCCAGTAGTGCACGGAGGCGCCGCCCAGCGGATCGGCCCCGATGTGCACGCCCGCCTTCCTGATCGCGTCGATGTCGATGATGTTCTTCAGGTCCGCGACGTAGTGCGTGCGGTAGTCGTAGGTCTCGACGGCGCTGGGCTCGGCCGCGCGCACGCCCCGGTTGCCATCGGCGATGAGCTCGTTGGCGCGGTCCGCGATCCAGGTCGTCGCGTCGGAGTCGGCGGGGCCGCCGTGCGGCGGGTTGTACTTGAAGCCGCCGTCGCGGGGCGGGTTGTGCGAGGGGGTCACCACGATCCCGTCGGCTCGGTCGGCGTGCGCCGCGTCGGTGTTGTAGCGGAGGATCGCGTGGCTGAGCGCCGGCGTGGGCACGTAGTCGTCGAACTCGTCGACCAGCACGCGGACCCCGTTGCCCACCAGCACCTCGAGCGCAGTGGTGAGCGCCGGCCGCGAGAGCCCGTGCGTGTCCGCGCCGATGAACAGCGGCCCGGTGATGCCCTGCTCCGCCCGGTACTCCACGATCGCCTGCGTCACCGCGGCGATGTGGTCCTCGTTGAAGGCGGTGTCGAACGCCGAGCCGCGATGCCCCGAGGTGCCGAACACCACCTTCTGGGCCGGGTCGGAGACGTCCGGCTTGTTCTCGTAGTACGCCCTCACGAGGGCCTCGACGTCGATGAGATCGGAGGCCTGTGCCGGCTTCCCTGCGCGATCGGTCATGCCCTCCATAGTGGCAGTCCGCCCCCGCCGCCGGGTACCGCTGCTGGCTAGGCTTGCGCCATGCCCGACACTGCCGCAGCGACCCGTGCCTACAGCTACCTCGGGCCCCGCGGCACGTTCACGGAGGCGGCGCTCGCGCAGGTGCCGGAGGCGCGGGGGCAGCACTGGCACAGCGTCGCCAATGTGGGGGAGGCGCTCAACGACCTGGTCTCGGGGCGTAGCGACGGGGCGGTCATCGCCATCGAGAACTCGGTCGAGGGCGGAGTGACGGCCACGCAGGACGCGCTGGCGCGGATCCCGGGGCTGCGCATCGTCGGCGAGTACCTGGTGCCGGTGTCGTTCATCCTCGTCGGGCGCCCCGGCGCGCGGCTTGAGGAGGTGCGGACGGTCGCCGCGCATCCGGTCGCGTACGGCCAGTGCCGCGTCTGGCTCGACCGCGAGATCCCGAGCCACGAGCACCTGCCCGCGTCGAGCAACGTCCAGGCCACCGTCGATCTGCTGGGCGGATCGCCCGCGCAGGCCGCCATCGCACCCCCGGGCATCGTCGCCCACCACGACGTGAGCGTCCTCGCCGAGCGGATCGGCGACAATCCGGACGCGGTCACCCGCTTCGTGCACGTGTCGCGCTCCCGTGCCCTTCCCGAGCCCACGGGTGCCGACAAGACCAGCGTGATCGCCGAGCTGCCGGCCGACGAGCCGGGTGCTCTGCTCGACCTGCTCGAGCAGTTCGCGACCCGCGGAGTGAATCTGAGCATGATCCAGTCGCGGCCGATCGGAGACGCCCTGGGCCGCTACCGTTTCGTCATCGACCTCGACGGCCACGTGCAGGACGAGCGCGTCGCCGATGCCCTGATGGGCGTGCGGCGCTTCAGCCCGGAGGTGATCTTCCTCGGCTCGTACCCGCGCGCTGACCGCCGACCGGTCACCTCTGTGCGACGCTACGACGACGAGGTGTTCATCGAGGCCCGCGACTGGCTGCGCGGGATCCTCGCCCACGAGCCGGAGGTCGACGATGACTGACGACGCCGAGACCGGCGAACGGATCGATCCGCGCTACGACCCCGCCTTCCAGCGCGGCTTCGGGGGAGGGGTGCAGCGGTTGCGCACGGACGAGCGGGCGTTCGCCCGGCCGGGGACGGGAGCCGCAGCCCCTACCGGCTCCGCAGCGCCCGGCGCGCCGTCAGCGCCCGCTCGGCGTGCGGCGCCGGTACCGGCCGACCAGGCCGGGAGCCGGCGCTCGCGGCGGATCGGCGAGGAGCCTCCGCTCGCCCCGACGGAGCCCCAGGCCTCGTCTCCGGACGTGCCCGTCTCGGGCGCACCCGCTCGCGAGGCCCCGCTGCTCCGGAACCCCTGGCTCCTCGTGCTCCTCGCTGCCGGACTCGTCGGCACGGTACTCGGCCTCGTCCTCCTGTCCGCCGGGTACTCGTCGCCGCCTCCGCCCTACTACGGCGACTCCGACGTCCCCCAGCCCGAGTGGATCCAGCGGCAGCTCCTCTACTACTCGTGTATCCCGCTGCTGGGCTGCCTGCCGGGATCGATCCTGATCGCGATCGGCGTGGCCGCGCTGCGGTGGAGGGGCGTGCCTGCGCCCCGGAGCGCCGGTGAGTCGCCGGAGCAGGCCGCGCTCCTCGTCGCGGAACCTCAGACCCCCGAGGCCCCGAAGAGCAGCCCCAGCAGGTAGGTGATCAGGGCGGCGCCGTAGCCGATGCCGAGCTGGCGCAGCGCGCGGGACAGCGGCGCCGCGCCCGAGAGCAGCCCGACGATCGCGCCCGTCGCGAGCAGCGCGATCCCGACCAGGACGCAGGCGACGACGACGGCCGCGAGTCCGGTGAGTCCCAGCAGGTACGGCAGCACGGGGATGACCGCTCCGGAGGCGAAGAAGCAGAAGCTCGAGAGCGCCGCGCCCATCCCGGTGCCGACCGACTCGTGCTCGTCGACGTCCGGAGCGGCGGACGGGCCGCCGAGGGTGATCGGCGAGGTGACGGCGCCTCCCCGCAGGCCGGTGAAGACGGAGGCGGCCCGCGCGTCCGCCTGCTCCTGCGTCATCCCGCGCGCCCGGTAGACCAGCGCGAGCTCGTTCGCGTCGACGTCGAGGTCCGGCACGACGCGGTTCGTGTCGAGGTCGGGGCTGGAGGCCGAGAGCAGCTCGCGCTGCGAGCGCACCGAGACGAACTCGCCCGCGCCCATCGAGAGAGCGCCCGCGAGCAGCCCCGCGATGCCGGTGAAGAGGACCACGCTCGTGGCGACTCCGCTCGCCCCGACGCCGAGCACCAGGGCGAGGTTCGAGACCAGCCCGTCGTTCGCGCCGAACACCGCGGCGCGGAACGTGCCGGACATCCGCGAGCGGCCGCGCTCCGCGAGCCCGCGCACGACCTCGCCGTGGATCCGCTCGTCGGCCGCCATCGCCTCGGTGGCGTCGTCATCGTCGGCGTAGGGGGAGCGGGCCTCGGCGCGCTGGATCAGCGCGAGCACGAACACCGAGCCGAAGCGGCGGGTGAGGAAGCCCAGCAGGCGCGTGCGCACGTCGGCCCGCGGAGCCGGATCGGCCGCGGGGCCGAGCAGCTCGCGCCAGTGCTCCTCGTGCCGCCCCTCCGCCACGGCGAGCGCGAGCAGGATCTCGCGCTCCTCGCCCGTGCGGCGGCCGGCCAGATCGCGGTAGACCGCGGCCTCGGCCAGCTCGTCGGCGAGGTAGCGGCGCCAGCGGCGCACCTGGGCGGGACTGGGCGTGGGGAGGGTGGTCGCCATGCGATCTCCTGGGGTAGGCCCGCCGACCCGCGCGAGAGGACCGGTCAGGACGTGCGTCGACTGACCGAAGGTCTCGTTCGCCCCGACCGCTCTGGCCGGGGTGGAGCGCCGGGCCCGGATCGTTCCGGACCAGCATGTCGACGCGCCTCGTCGCCCGCTCGGCGGACGGTGGGAACTACTCCCCTTCGCGGGGACCACCGTAGCCCAGATCGCCGGCCGCTCGCGCGCCTCCTCTACACTGCTGGGGTGATTGATGCCGTCCTTCTGCGCGAGAACCCGGATGTCCTGAAGCGCTCGCAGGAGGCGCGCGGCGATTCCGTCGAGCTGGTCGACGAGGCGCTCGAGGCCGATCGCGTGCGCCGCGCGGCGATCACCGAGGCGGAGCGCCTGCGCGCCGAGCAGAACGCCTTCGGCAAGACCGTCGCGAAGGCGCCGAAGGACGAGAAGGCGGCCCTCGTCGCCGAGGCGCAGCGCCTCGCCGCTGCCGCCAAGCAGGCCCAGCAGGAGGCGTCCGAGGCCGACGGTGCCTTCACCGCGCTGGTCAAGCGGATCGCCAACCCGATCATCGAGGGCGTCCCCGCGGGCGGCGAGGAGTCGTTCGAGCTCGTGAGGACCGTCGGCGAGCGTCCGGCCTTCGACTTCGCCCCGCGCGACCACCTCGAGCTCGGCGAGCTGCTGGACGGCATCGACATGCAGCGCGGCGCGAAGGTCAGCGGCGCGCGCTTCTACTTCCTCAAGGGCCTCGTCGCCCGTCTCGAGATCGCCCTGATGAACCTGGGCCTCGAGAAGGCGCTCGCCGCGGGCTTCACCCCGCTGATCACGCCGACCCTCGTGCGCCCCGAGATCATGGACGGCACCGGTTTCCTCGGCGAACACGACGACGAGGTGTACCGCCTGCGCGACGACGACCTCTACCTCACCGGCACCAGCGAGGTCGCCCTCGCCGGGTACCACGCCGACGAGATCCTCGACCTCACCGCGGGCGCGAAGCGCTACGCCGGCTGGAGCACCTGCTACCGCCGCGAGGCCGGCTCGGGGGGCCGCGACACCCGCGGCATCATCCGCGTGCACCAGTTCAGCAAGCTCGAGATGTTCGTCTACACCCTCCCCGAGGACGCGGAGGCGGAGCACGCGCGCCTGCTGTCCTACCAGGAGGACATCCTGCAGAGTCTCGGCCTGCACTACCGCGTGATCGACACGGCGGCCGGCGACCTCGGCCAGAGCGCGGCGCGCAAGTTCGACGTCGAAGCATGGGTGCCCACCCAGGAGACCTACCGCGAGCTGACCTCGACCTCCAACTGCACCACGTTCCAGGCCCGCCGCCTCGACACCCGCTACCGCACCGAGTCGGGGAGGACGGCTCCGGTCGCCACCCTCAACGGCACCCTCGCGACGACGCGCTGGATCGTGGCCCTGCTCGAGACCCATCAGCGCGCCGACGGCTCGGTGCTCGTGCCCGAGGCTCTGCGGCCCCACCTCGGCGGCCTCGAGGTCCTCGAGCCGGTCGCATGAGCGCGGTCCGCGCCTCCGGACGCCGCCTCGTCGCCCTCGACATCGACGGCACCGTCATGCACGAGGACGGCACGATCACCGACGCGGTGACCGAGGCCATCACGCGTCTCGCCGCCCGGGGCGACGAGGTCATGCTGGCGACCGGCCGCTCGCCCTCCTCCACCCTCCCGGTCGTGGCGCGTCTGGGCATCGCGCCCGAGTACGTCGTCTGCTGCAACGGAGCGGTCACCCTGCGCCGCGATCCCGAGGGCGGCTACCGCACCGAGATCGTCGAGACCTTCGACCCGACCGACGTCCTCGAGACCATCCGCCGCTCCCTCCCCGCCGCGCACTACGCGGTCGAGGACGCTGACGGCGCGTTCTTCTACACCGAGGCGTTCCCCGGCGGAGCCGTGATGGGCGCCGCGACGACGCACGTCCCCTTCGAGGAGCTGCTCGGCCGCCTCTGCACGCGCGTCGTCGTGATCTCGCCCGAGACCGGCATCGACGAGTTCACCACCCTGGTCGAGGAGATGGGCCTGCACCAGGTCAGCTACGCGATCGGCTGGACCGCGTGGCTCGACATCGCCCCGCACGGCGTCAACAAGTCGACCGCCCTCGAGATCGTGCGCCAGGAGCTGGGCATCGAGCGGAGCGACGTGGTCGCGCTGGGCGACGGCCGCAACGACATCGAGATGCTCACCTGGGCCGCCGAGGAGGGCGCTGGCCTGGCGATGGGCCAGGCGCCCGACGAGGTGCGCGCGGTGGCCTCCGCCGTGATCCCCACCGTGCACCAGGACGGCGTGGCGGTGGCGCTCTCAGCGCTGCGCTGAGGGCGGGGTCCTGCGCAACGAAGGCTGAGAGGCGCCCAGAGCCGTTGCAGCCGCCGATCGGAGCTCCCGGCCTTCGTTGTGACGGAGTTCGGCGCACGCCGTCCTCCTCCGGCTCGCCCGGGCCCGGCGCCCGCCGGTTACTATCGGGTGTCGCTCCTGCGGGAGCGGCCAGGAGGGCTGTCCGAGCGGCCGATGGAGCCAGTCTTGAAAACTGGTGGGCAGAGATGTCTCGTGGGTTCGAATCCCACGCCCTCCGCCACGCAGGACGTCACCGTCCCGGGAGTCGCGTTTCCCGCGTGGACCGACCTGTCCGCATCCTCACGGGAGATCCGCCGCCCGCGTTGCCGACGACCTTGCTAACGTCCGCCCATGTCGACTATCCGGCCCTCCTCCGACTCCACCCAGCCTGGCCGCCACTCCGGTGACCAGGTGGCACGCCTCCTCGCCGGGCTGGCCGATCGTGATCGCGACGTGCGCCAAGCATCGGCGCTCGCGCTCGGTGAGCGCGCCGACCGTGCCGCGGTGGGCGCGGTGCTCGCTCAGCTGTGGGAGGAACCCGACTTCTTCGTCCGCGACACGCTCACGTGGGCCGCGTCCCGGGTCGGACGCGAGGCCGTTCCGCTCGTCCGTGAGGCGCTCGCAGCCGATCGCCGGCCGGCCGTGCGCACGCAGGCGATGCATGTGCTGAGCAAGATCGCCGACCCGGCGACGATGGACGACATCTTGCCGTTGATCGACGACGGCGCCCCGGAGGTCGCCGCGAAGGCCCGCTGGGCCCTCTCGAGGCTCGGCGACCCTCGGGCCGTCCCCGTCCTCCTCCGACAGCTCGGGACCGGTGATGCGGAGGCGCAGAACGCGCTGACCGACGTCGTCGCCTCCTTCCGAGCAGCCGCCGTTCCGGGACTGATCGACGCGCTGGCCCACGCGGACCCCGCCGCCCGGCGGCATGCGGCGGAGGTGGTCGGCCACATCGGGAGTCCGCACGCTGAGCCGGCCCTCGCAGCGCTCCGGTCGGCCGCCGAGGGCCCGGACGTCGAGGTCGCCGTGTCGGCGCTGATGGCGGTCGGTGAGTTCTCGAGTCACGAGGCGCAACTCGTGATCGCCGACGCCACGCAGAGCGGCGAGCCGCGTGTCAGGGCGGTCGCGGAACGTCTGAGGTCCCGCCCGCCTCGCCGCTCCCGGCTCGAGACGCTCCAAGCAGTGCGCGCCGCTCGGCAGGCCGGCGCCTCCTGACCGGCCGACACCTCCTGAGGTGCTCTCCGAGCGCCGACGGGCGGAGCGGAGGGAGCCGGGAGCGCCCGTCGCCGGCACAGCGCCGTCCGCGGACCGCCAGGATCCTTTCGGGTCGCGCCACCCGTCTGTATAGGATTGCGCGATGCCCGGATGATCCCGGGTCCACATCTCCGCACCACTGACGCCTCGACACCGGGAGACGGATGCGCCGCACGCGCCCTTCGACACAGCGAACCATGCACGAGACCGTGCGCGCGCCGCGCCCGTTCGTGCGGCACGGGCGCCAGAAGCGGCACACGCTGGCCCGGACGCTGGTGAAGGCGGCCGCGGCCGTCGGCGGAGTCGGCGTCGTCGCCTCCGTATCGGTCGTCGCGATCGCCGCGACGCTGCTCGTGCAGTCCGCCCAGCCGTCGGTCGACCTGCATCCGGTCGCGGCGGGCTCGGGCGTCTCGGCCGGCGGTGCCCCCCAGATCGGGGCGCTCGAGGGCGGCTTCAACGTCCTCGTCGTCGGGAGCGACTCCCGCAAGGGACAGGGAGACGCGTACGGCGACCCCGACGCGGAGACCAGCGTCCTCAACGACGTCAACATGCTCCTGCACGTCTCTGCCGACCACAGCAACGCGACCATGGTCAGCTTCCCGCGAGACATGTACGTCGACATCCCGACCTGCGTGAACGCGGCGACGGGCGAGACCATCCCGGCCCGGTCCGACACCAAGATCAACGAGGCCATGGGCAAGGACGTCAGCCTCGGCTGCGTCGCTGGTGTGGTCGAGGACCTCCTCGGGATCAGGGTCGACTACGGCGCGGTCGTGCAGTTCAACGGCGTCATCGAGATGTCGAACGCAATCGGCGGAGTCGACGTCTGCGTCGCGACTCCGATCGACGACCCGTGGACGAACACCCATCTCGAGCCGGGCGTCCACTCGCTCGAGGGGATGGCGGCGCTGCAATTCCTCCGCAGCCGCCACGGCATCGGCGACGGCAGCGACCTCACCCGCATCAGCAATCAGCAGGTCTTCCTCTCGGCCCTCGTCCGCCAGGTGAAGAGCGCCGAGACGCTGCTCAACCCCGTCGCGCTCTACGGTCTCGCGAAGGCTGCGCTGGGCAACATGACGCTCTCGACCGAGCTCAACAACGTCAACACGATGGTGCAGATGGGCCTCGCCCTCCAGGACGTCGATCTCGCGAACGTGGTGTTCGCGCAGTATCCGACCGGCGCCACCCCGAGTGGAGTCGAGCCGAACCGCGCCGCGGGCGACGTGCTCGCGACGGCGCTGCAGACCGATCAGCCGATCGCCCTGACCGGAGGCACTGGCGCGGGAGCCACCGTCGAGGGCCAGGAGGCGGCGCCAGCCGCTCCTGCTGCGCCGGCCGGGCCTGCGACCGCCGACCCACTCGCGACGGCGGAGGCGACACCGGGCACGCCCGCGACGACTCCTGCGGGCGAATCCAAGGTTGCGCTGCCAGAATCGGTCACCGGCCAGAGCGCCGACCAGCAGACCTGCTCGGTCGGATTCTTCGGCTGAGCCGAGGGCGGGCGGTACAGCTGGTGCTCTCCCCCTCGTGCGCTGACTCCGGAGCGACACGCGCTCCGAAGCCGAGAGAGAGTACGACCCGATGAGCGATCGCGCGTCCACGAGGACCACCGCTGCCCGGCACGGCCGGCTGCGACGCCAGAGCGGAGTGCGCTTCGTCGCCCGGATCGTCGCGGCCTGCGTGGGCGTCGGGGTCCTCAGCACCGTCTGCATCATCGCCATCGCGGTCTCGATGATCGCGGGCAGCGCGCGCGCCTCCGTCGATCTCGGCATCGACACCGGTGACACCGCGCCCGAGATCGGCGCGATCGAGGGGGGCGTGAACATCCTGCTCGCGGGCAGCGACAGCGCCGACGGATCGGCCGCGGGTGCGTACGGAGACCGCTCCGAGAACCTCAACGACGTCACGATGCTGATGCACATCTCGGCCGATCACTCGACCGTCGAGGTGGTCAGCTTCCCGCGCGACCTCTACGTGCCGATCCCGTCGTGCACCGATCCGGCCACCGGAGCCGTCTCGCCGGCGGTGGACTCGGCCAAGATCAACACCTCGCTCGAGGCCGGCGGGCTGGCCTGCACGGTGCAGACGGTCGAGCAGCTCACCGGACTCGACATCCCCTATGCCGCTCTGATCCAGTTCGAGGGGGTCATCGAGATGTCGAACGCGGTCGGCGGAGTCGACGTCTGCGTCGCCTCGCCGATCGAGGACGAGTACACCGGCCTCAACCTCGACGCCGGCACTCACACTCTCGTCGGAGCCGAGGCGCTGGCGTTCCTGCGCACGCGGCACGGCGTCGGCGACGGCAGCGACCTGACCCGCATCTCGAGCCAGCAGGTCTACCTCTCGTCACTCGTGCGGAAGGTGAAGAGCGCCTCCACTCTCTCGAACCCCGTGAACCTCTACGGACTCGCCAGGGCGGCCGTCTCGAACATGCAGCTCTCGACCTCGCTCGAGAACGTCAACACGCTCGTCTCGATCGGACTCGCGGTGAAGGACGTCGACCTCGCGAACGTGGTCTTCGTGCAGTACCCGACCGTCATCGACGGTAACGGCGTCTACCCGAGTGCGGAGGCGGCGGCCTCGCTGAACGCCGCGCTCCTGGCCGACCAGCCGATCGCGCTGAGCGGGACCACAGGCGGGGGCTCGCAGGCGCCGGGGTCGACCCCCGCGCCGACGATCCGGCGCCACCGCGGCACC
>NZ_LIIN01000058.1 GCF_001634385.1 Rathayibacter tanaceti
CGGCCCCTGCCGGGAGGCCGGGCGATCAGTACCCGGTCGTGGGAGCGCTCGCGGCGAACGCGAAGACGATGATCGAGGCGATGATGCCGAGGACGATCGAGGCGAAACCGATGATGACGGCGGCGAGCGCGAGGCCGCGGCCCTTCTCCCCCGTCCGCTTGATCTGCGAGAGGGCGATGAAGCCGAGGACGATCCCGACGATGTTGACGACGAACGCGGCGATGAAACCGATGATCGCCAGAACGTTGTAGCGGTCGGAGGTGGGCGTGTACGGAGTGGTCATGGGATCCCCCTTGATCAGGAACGAGCGGATGCGCCCAGAGTGGCAGCGCACCGCTCCGCCTGTCAAAAGGCTGGACGCCGCTTGCGTCATCCAGGCTCGAGCGCTCGGCCCTCACCGCACCTGGATCTCGGTCACCGGCAGCGTGGAGTCGGCACCGAAGTCGAGGCCCGACGGCGGGTGCCCGGCCTCGATGAGCTGAGCCGCCAGCGCGGCGATCATCGCGCCGTTGTCGGTGCAGAGCGAGAGCGCAGGGATCCGCAGCGTCACCCCGGCCGCCGCGCACCGCTCTTCGGCGAGCGCTCGTACGCGCGCGTTCGCCACCACGCCGCCACCGAGCAGGAGACGCGGCACGTCACGATCCCGACAGGCCGCGAGCGCCTTGGTGAGGAGCACGTCGGCGACCGCCTCGCGGAAGCTCGCGGCGACGTCGGCGACGGGCACCTCCTCCCCCGCATCCTGCCGCTTCTCGACCCAGCGGGCGACCGCGGTCTTGAGCCCCGAGAACGAGAAGTCGTAGCGGTGGCGCTCCTGGTCCTTGGGCAGGGTCAGCCCCCGCGGGAAGCGGATCGCCCGAGGATCGCCGTCAGCGGCGACCCTGTCGATCTGCGGCCCGCCCGGATAGGGCAGCCCGAGCACGCGCGCCACCTTGTCGAAGGCCTCGCCCGCCGCGTCGTCGATCGTCTCGCCGAGCAGCTCCACATCCGAGACCAGGTCGCGCACGTGCAGGAGCGAGGTGTGCCCGCCGGAGACCAGCAGCGCGATGGTCGGGACGTCGACCGGGCTGCCCTCGCTGCCGTCGGCGCGCAGGACGTCGGCTCCGACGTGGCCGACGAGGTGGTTCACGGCGTAGAGCGGCAGGCCGAGCGAGACCGCGAGCGCCTTCGCCGCGCCGACACCCACCATCAGAGCGCCCGAGAGGCCCGGTCCGCTCGTGACCGCGACAGCGTCGAGATCGGTCAGCGCGACTCCGGCATCGGCGAGCGCCGCGTGCAGGGCGGGCTCGAGCGCCTCGAGGTGCGCGCGGGCGGCCACCTCGGGCACGACACCGCCGTAGCGCGCGTGCTCCTCCATCGAGGAGGCGATGGTGTTCGAGAGGAGGGTCGTCCCGCGCACGATGCCGATCCCCGTCTCGTCGCAGCTGGTCTCGATCCCGAGGACGAGGGGGCCGGCGGTCATGACGCCTCCTGGGTCGGAGGGAGGGGCAGACGCATCACGAGGGCGTCCACCCCGTCGGGCTGGTAGTAGGCGGGGCGGACCCCGATCTCGTCGAAGCCCTCCGACCGGTAGAGCGCCTGCGCCACGGGGTTGTCGGCGCGCACCTCGAGGAACACCTCGCGCGCCCCGCGCTCGCGTGCCGCCCTGAGCAGGGCCTGGAGGAGACAGCGGCCCAGGCCGGCGCCGCGGGAGGAGGAGACGACAGCGATCGTCTGCACGTCGCCCTCGTGAGCCCCCACCGGGCAGAGCAGCCCGGCGTAGCCGACCACCGCACCCTCCTGCTCGGCCACCAGGTAGCGCGTGTGGCGACTGCGGATCTCCTCGGCCATCATCCCGCGCGACCAGGCGTCTCCGGCGAACTCCGACTCCTCGATCGCCATGATCGCGTCGAGGTCCCCGGGAAGGGCCTCGCGCAGAAGCTCGCCGGTCACGCGGTCACCCGCTTCGGCCCGGCCGAGAGAGTGACATCGGGCGAGCGGAGGTAGAGCGGCTCGTCCACAGCGCCCGCGAGTCCGGCGGCACGTAGCCGTGCCGCGACTGTTCCGAGCGCGGCCGCCGACACCGAGGCGTTCTCGAGGCGGGACAGCTCGGGATGCGGCAGGGCCGGGGGCTTGTCGAGGCCTGGGCCGGCGACGCGGACCGGGAGGCCACGCTCGTCGAGCCCCGCGTACGCGCTCCAGTAGAGCTCGCGGCGACGGGCGTCGGTGACGACGAGGAATCCGGGGGGCCGGCCATGGCGCAGGGCCTCCAGCGCGAGGGCGTCGTGCGAGATGACAGGGAGGGTAGGGATGTCGCGGCCGATGGCGAACGCGCGGGCGGCTGCGATGCCGACACGCAGACCCGTGAAGGGGCCGGGGCCCATACCGACCGCGACCGCCTCGATGCCGGCCGGCACTGCTCCGGCCGCCTCGAGCGCCTCCTGGATCAGCCGCCCGACGACCTCGGCGTGACGCATCGTGTCGGTCTCGGTGCGCTCGGAGCGCACTTCGCCCGCGTCGTCGACGACGGCGACGGAGGTTCCGGAGGAGGTGTCGATCGCGAGGAGCACCCGTCCAGGGTACCCGCGGGCTCAGCTCCAGTCGGTGCCGCAGAAGCGGACGGTGCGCGGCTCCACCGGTTCCTCCTCCTCGGCGTCGGCGCCCGCGGTGGGGCGATCGATGACGATGTCGAGCCAGGCGTCGGCGACTCCGTCGAGCATTCCCGCTCCCCACTCGACCACGACGACCGAGTGCTCGAGATCGAGGTCGAGGTCGTCGAGTTCGACGGGTGACCCGACGCGGTAGGCGTCGACGTGCACGAGCGGCGGGCCGTCGTGCAGCGGCGGATGCGTGCGCGCGATCACGAACGTCGGACTCGTCACCGGGCCGCGGACGTCGAGGCCCTCGCCCAGGCCGCGGGTGAAAGTGGTCTTGCCTGCGCCGAGCGGGCCGGTGAGCACGAGCAGGTCGCCGGCGCGGAGGACACGTCCGAGCGACCGGCCGAGCTCGGCCATCGCTTCTGGATCAGCGACCTCGACCGCGCGCTCGGCGAACCACGACCGCTCAGGCACGGCCGTCCGCCTCAGAGAGCACCCTCCGCTGCACACGCGGCCCGAGCCGGGTCACCAGTTCGTAGTTGATCGTCCCGCACCAGCGCGCCCACTCGTCGACCGAGGGGGCCCCGGTGGTCGGGTCGCCCCACAGGACGACCGGGTCGCCGACCGCGACGGGAGCATCGCCCACCTCGACGACGAACTGGTCCATGGCGACGCGCCCGGCGATCCGGTGGCGCCGCCCGCCGATCGCGACCTCGGCGACCCCGGAGGCGCTGCGCGGGATCCCGTCGGCGTAGCCGAAGGGCACGAGCGCGAGCGTCGTCACCCCCTCGGCCCGCCAGGTGTAGTCGTAGCTGCGCCCGTGCCCGGCTCGACGCGGCGGACGCCCGCGATCCTGCCCTGGAGCGTCATCGCCGGAACGAGCCCCAGCTCGAGCGAGGTCTCGTCGTCGAAAGGCGAGAGGCCGTAGACGCCGATGCCGGTGCGCACCATGTCGAGTCTCGTCTCCGGGAGTCGCACTGCGGCCGCGGTCGCGGCCAGGTGCACGACGGGCGCGTGGAGACCGTTCTCGCGCAGCAGCGCGTCAGCGCGGCGCAGCACGCTCAGCTGCTCGTGGTCGTCGGCGGGGGATGCGTTGGAGAGGTGCGAGAACAGACCGGTGAGGTGCAGGGAGCCGCGCGCGGCGTGATGGGCGAGCGCCAGGGCGAGCCGCGGCCACTCCTCCTCCGGAGCGCCGTTGCGGCTGAGGCCGGTGTCGACCTTCAGCTGCACGGCGGCGCGGACGCCGCGATCCTCGGCGGCCTGCGCGAGCGCGTCGAGCTGTTCCACGGACGAGACGGCCACGTCGATCGCGTGCTCGAGCGCCGCGTCGAAGTCCTCACCCGGGTCGTGCAGCCAGCAGAGCAGCGGAGCGACGATACCGGCCTCGCGCAGGGCGACCGCCTCGCGCAGCTCCGCCGTTCCGAGCGCATCCGCGCCGCCGGCGAGAGCCGCCTGGGCGGCCGCGAGGGCGCCGTGTCCGTAGCCGTTGGCCTTGACGACCGCCATCAGCCGGCGGGCTCCGGTCAGCTCGCGCAGACGCGCGACGTTCGCCGCGATCGCCTCGACGTCGATCAGCGCCTCGCGGTACGACAGCGGTGCCCTCACGACTCCGCCACCACGAACGCGCAGGCCACTCCGGCGTCGTGCGTCATCGAGAGGTGCACCGTGCTGATCCCGCGCTCCTCGGCGGTTACACGGGCGGCGCCGTGCAGAGCGAAGGAGGGGTTACCGTGCTGATCGCGCTCGACCACCATGTCGTGCCATCCGGCGCCAGCGGAGTCGCCGAGTGCCTTGATCAGCGCCTCCTTCGCCGCGAAACGGCCCGCCAGGGAGGCGACCGGCAGCTCGCGTTCGCTCTCAGCGAACAAGCGCTCGCGGAGCCGCGGTGTGCGCAGCAGCGAACGCTCGAAGCGCGCGAGATCCACCACGTCCACCCCGATCCCGACGATCACGACGTGGTCACTCGACGGTGACCGACTTGGCCAGGTTGCGCGGCTGGTCGACATCGAGGCCCTTGGCCGAGGCGAGCTCCATCGCGAACATCTGCAGTGGAGTCACAGCGAGCAGCGGCTCGAACAGCGGGTCGGCGAGCGGGATCGGCACCACCTCGTCAGCGATCTGGATCGCCGCGGTGTCGCCCTGCTCCGCGATCGCGATGACGCGGGCGCCGCGGGCCTTGATCTCCTGGATGTTCGAGATCACTTTGCGCTGCAGCTCGTACGACTCGCTCGGACTCGGCACGATCACGAAGACGACCTGACCAGGCTCGATCAGCGCGATCGGCCCGTGCTTGAGCTCGCCGGCCGCGAAGCCCTCGGCATGGATGTAGGCGAGCTCCTTGAGCTTCAGCGCGCCCTCGAGCGCGACCGGGTAGCCCACGTGGCGGCCCAGGAACAGCACCGCGCGGGTGTCGGCCATCCAGCCTGCGAGCTGCGCGATGTCGTCGGAGGCATCCAGCACGCGGGACAGCTTCTCGGGGATCGCGGCCAGCTGCGCGGCCTGCGCGGCCACCAGCTCGACGGAGGCGGCTCCGCGCACGGCCGCCAGGTGCAGCCCGAAGAGGTAGAGGGCCGCGATCTGGGCGACGAAGGCCTTGGTCGAGGCGACCGCCACTTCCGGGCCCGCATGCGTGTAGAGGACGGCGTCGGACTCGCGCGGGATCGTCGCCCCCTGGGTGTTGCAGACCGAGAGCGTCTTGGCACCGTACTCGCGGGCATACTTGACCGCCATCAGCGTGTCCATCGTCTCGCCGGACTGGCTGATCGAGATCACGAGCGTCCGCGGGCTGAGCACGGGATCGCGGTAGCGGAACTCGTGGCTCAGCTCGACCTCGACGGGCACGCGCGCCCACTTCTCGATCGCGTACTTGGCGACCATGCCCGAGTAGGCGGCGGTGCCGCACGCGATGACGGTGATGCGATCGATGCCGGTGAGGACCGGGTCGAGCGCCGCGAGCTCGGGCAGGGTGATCGCGCCCTCGTGGATGCGGCCGCGGAGCGTGTTCGCGACCGCCTCCGGCCCCTCGGTGATCTCTTTCGCCATGAAGCTCGACCAGCCGCCCTTCTCCGAGGCGGAGGCGTCCCACGCGATCTCGAACGGCTCCGTCTCGACCGCATTGCCGAAGAAGTCGGTCACGGTGACGAGCTCGGGAGTGATCGTCACGATCTGGTCCTGCCCGATGGCGACCGCGCGGCGGGTGAACTCGACGAACGCCGCGACGTCCGAGCCGAGGAAGTTCTCGCCGTCGCCCAGGCCGATCACGAGCGGGGAGTTGCGGCGCGCGCCGACCACGACGCCGGGCTGGTCCTGGTGCAGGGCGAGCAGCGTGAACGCGCCCTCGAGGTGCGCCACGACGGCCTGGAACGCCAGCACGAGATCGCCGGTCCGGCGGTACTCGCGGGCGATCAGGTGGGCGGCGACCTCGGTGTCGGTCTCGCTCTCGAAGACGGCGCCCTCGGCGAGCAGCTCCTCCTTGAGCGGCTGGAAGTTCTCGATGATGCCGTTGTGGATGACGGCGAGCCTCCCGCCGTCGGCGAGGTGCGGGTGGGCGTTGCGATCGGTCGGGCCGCCGTGCGTCGCCCAGCGGGTGTGACCGATGCCGGTGGTCCCCTCGGACAGCGGGCTCGCCTCGAGATCGTCGACCAGGACGCTGAGCTTGCCGGAGCGCTTGCGGCTGTCGATCCGTCCGTCGGAGTCGATCACGGCGACGCCGGCCGAGTCGTACCCCCGGTACTCCAGGCGCTTCAGGCCTCCGAGCAGCACGGCCAGGCTGTCGCGCGCGCCGACGTATCCAACGATTCCACACATGCGCTCGATTCTAAGCGGCCAGAAGGACGCTCCCGAGGCGTCCGGCGCGCGGCGGCGCGAACGCTAGGATCGGTGCTCATGCCGTCGTCTCCTCGCGATCACGCGCGCGAGGCGCATCCCTCGCCGTTCGTCGAGATCGTCCGCTCCGACTGGGCCGAGCTGGCCCGCAGCACGGACCTGCCGCTCACCGAGACCGAGGTGGTGCAGCTGCGGGGGCTCGGCGACCGGCTGAACCTCACCGAGGTTGCGGAGGTCTACGTCCCCCTTTCGCGCCTGATCACGCTCTATGCGGGAGGTGCGCGCCAGCTGCACCGCGCGACGAGCACGTTCCTCGGCGAGCGCGCTCGACCCACTCCCTTCGTGATCGGCGTCGCCGGCTCCGTCGCCGTCGGCAAATCGACCATCGCCCGTCTGCTCCGGGAGCTGCTCGCCCGCTGGGACGACACTCCGCGCGTCGAACTCGTGACGACCGACGGCTTCCTCCTGCCCAACCGCGAGCTCGAACGCCGTGGGCTGATGAGCCGCAAGGGGTTCCCGGAGTCGTACGACCGGCGCGCGCTCCTCCGCTTCGTCTCGGAGGTGAAGGGGGGCGCCGCCGAGGTGCGCGCCCCGTTCTACTCCCACCTGTCGTACGACATCGTCCCCGACGCCGAGATCGTGGTGCGGCGACCCGATGTGCTGATCGTCGAGGGACTGAACGTGCTGCAGCCGCCCGTTCCCGGGCACGGGCTCGCCGTGAGCGACCTGTTCGACTTCACCGTCTACGTCGACGCGCGCACGAGCGACATCGCCCGCTGGTACGAGGAGCGCTTCCTCACCCTCCAGCAGGGCGCCTTCACGAACCCGAACTCGTACTTCCACCGCTACGCGGCGCTCACTCCCGACGAGGCCCGCGAGCGCGCCCGGAGCATCTGGTCAGCCATCAACGAGCCGAACCTCGTGCAGAACGTTCGTCCGACGCGCTCTCGCGCGAGCCTCGTCCTGCGCAAGCAGGCCGATCACGCGGTCTCGTCGGTGCTGCTGCGCAAGATCTGACGCACCCGCCCACGACGACCTCGGGCGCAGCGGATACCCTGCGGCTCCCGGAAGCCCGTTCGGCACGCCTGCCGCGCCCGGACCCTCCGGCCCGGACGCGATCCGACGAGCCGAGGTTCTCGGCGGAGGCGCCCGCCCGGCTACGGAGCGGAGCGGAGCCGCTCGAGCACGACGTCCGCGAGCGCCCCCGCGAGACGGTCCGCCGTCTCCTGCGTCTTCGCCTCGACCATGACCCGCACCATCGGCTCCGTGCCGGAGGGCCGCAGGAGGACTCGGCCGTCGCTGCCCAGCTCGGTCTCGGCGTCCGCGATGGCGGAGGCGATCACCGCGTCGTCGTGCACGCCCTCGCGGTCGACGCCGCGCACGTTGACGAGCGTCTGCGGGAACACGGCCATCACCGCGGCGAGCTCAGCGATGCTTCGGCCGGTGCGCGCCATCTCGGCCGCCAGCTGGAGTCCGGTGAGCACGCCGTCACCGGTGGTGGCGTAGCGACTCATGATGACGTGCCCCGACTGCTCACCGCCGAGCGAATAGCCGCCGTCGTTCATCGCCTCGAGCACATAGCGGTCGCCGACCGACGTCTCGATCACGCGGATCCCAGCGTCGGCCATCGCGAGCTTGAGGCCGAGGTTGCTCATCACGGTCGCGACGAGGACGTCATCGAGCAGGACGCGGCGGCGCGCCATCGAGGTGGCGAGGATCGCCATGATCTGGTCGCCGTCGACCGTGCGGCCCTCCGCGTCGACGGCGAGGCAGCGGTCGGCGTCGCCGTCGTGGGCGATACCGAGATCGGCACCGGCCGCGCGGACGGCGGACGCGACGTTCTCGAGGTGGGTGGAGCCGACTCCGTCGTTGATGTTGAGGCCGTCCGGGTCGTTGCCGATCACGGTGACGATGGCTCCTGCGTCGGTGAAGACCTGGGGCGAGATGCCGGCGGCGGCGCCGTGCGCGCAGTCGATGACGACGTGCAGACCATCCAGCCGGACCCCCTCGAGGGAGCCGAGCAGGTGGAGGACGTACCGGTCCTCGGCATCGGAGAAGCGGCGGATCCGACCGACGTCGGCTCCCGTCGGGGTGAGCGCGGGCACTCCCAACGCCGCCTCGATGCGGTTCTCGAGCTCATCGGGCAGCTTGCGGCCGCCCGCGGCGAAGAACTTGATGCCGTTGTCGGCGGCGGGGTTGTGCGACGCCGAGATCATCACGCCGAAGTCGGCGTTCTCATCGGCGATCAGGTAGGCGGTCGCGGGCGTCGGGATGACGCCGGCGTCGAGCACATCGACGCCCGCGCTCGCGAGCCCGGCGGCCACCGCCGCTCCGATGAACTGACCGGAGATGCGAGGGTCGCGAGCGAGGACAGCGACGGGGCGCCGGCCCTCCGCGCGGGCGGCCGCACCGAGTACACGGGCGGCCGCCTGAGCGAGGCCGAGAGCCAGGTCGGCCGTGACCTCGCGATTGGCGAGGCCACGGACGCCGTCTGTTCCGAACAGGCGCGGCATGGTGCGCAGTCCCTTCTCGAGCTGCTGGTCGTACGGCCGTCAGGCCGCGCCGACTAGCGCTTCGAGAACTGGGACGCCTTGCGGGCCTTCTTGAGACCGGCCTTCTTGCGCTCGATCACGCGGGCGTCACGGGTCAGGAAGCCCGCCTTCTTGAGGACGGCGCGGTTGTTCTCGCGGTCGATCTCGTTGAGCGCACGGGCGATGGCGAGCCGCAGCGCGCCGGCCTGGCCGGAGGGGCCGCCGCCCGTGATCTTCGCCACGACGTCGTACGAGCCGATGAGGTCGAGGACCTTGAACGGGTCGGTGATCAGCTGCTGGTGCAGCTTGTTGGGGAAGTACTCCGCGAATTCGCGGGCGTTCACGGTCAGGCTGCCGGAGCCCGGGACCAGGCGCACGCGGGCGATGGCCTGCTTGCGACGGCCCACGGCTGCGCCGGAGACGTTGAGGACGGCGCGGGGCGTCGTGGACGCCTCGGTGGCCGGGCTTTCGGTGGAGTAGCTCTCGGGAGCCACGTCGATCTGGTCTGCGATCTTCGCCACGGTGTAGGTGATCCTTTGTCTTCGAAGTCTGAGGTGTCGGGGAGGGCCGGAGCCTACTGGGCGACCTGGTTGAAGGCGTACGCCTGGGGCTGCTGCGCCGCGTGGGGGTGCTCGGAGCCCGTGTAGACCTTCAGCTTGCGCAGCTGCGCACGGCCGAGGGAGTTCTTGGGGAGCATGCCGCGGATGGCCTTCTCGACGGCGCGGACCGGGTTCTTCTCGAGGAGTTCGGCGTACGTGGTGGCCGAGAGGCCGCCCGGGTAGCCGGAGTGGCGGTAGGCCTTCTTCTGGAGGAGCTTCTGACCGGTCAGGGCGACCTTCTCGGCGTTGACGATGATGACGAAGTCGCCCATGTCCATGTGCGGGGCGAACGTGGCCTTGTGCTTGCCGCGCAGGAGTGCGGCGGCGTGGGTGGCGAGGCGGCCGAGCACGACGTCGGACGCGTCGATGACGATCCAGTCGTGCTGGACATCAGCCGGCTTCGGAGAAAAAGTGCGAGTCACGTGAGTGCTGCTTTCTGGTCGGAGTGAGGTGTTCGTGAATCCCGCTCCGTGGCCGTTCGACCCGCGAGGGGGCCGAACCGATCCGGTGGAGGGCTCAACTTCGGGTGCTCGGCACACGGCCGAAAACACCAAGGGTCGACACTACAGCACTGCACCGGTGTTCCCAACCGCTCGGACACCACCGGCCGTCCGCGGAACCGACCTGGTGCACTCAGCCGATCGCGCTCAGCACCGAGGTCGCGAGCGACTCGAGCGCCGGCTGGTCGCCGACGAACGAGCGCAGGGTCACCAGGCGGCTGCCGTCGAGCACCACCAGGGTGGCGGCGGGGTCGACCGCGGGGTCGCCTGCGCGGAAGAACGCGTTGTCGCCGACCTCGCTGGGCTGCGCGGGTCCGGCGTCGCGCAGCGCGGCGAAGGAGGTGGCGTCCCCGCCCGTCGAGGACTGGACCGTCAGCGCGCTGGTGTTCCCCGCGATGGTCCAGGCGCAGCCGTCGCTCGCCTCCGATGCGGTGGCGAATCCGGCGGGCAGTGCGAGCACCGACGTGATCGTGTCGAGGGGGAGCAGGCTCGCGCAGTCGAGGGTCGCGCCCGTGGTCGTGGTGGCGGCTCCTGCGGGCGCGGGGGGCTCGGCGGGCGCCGGCTCGGTGCCGGTCGCGTCCGCATCGCCGGTCGTGCCGGCCGTCGAGCGATCCCCCACGGACGGCGTCGGGATCGAGACCTGGGCGTCCGGCGGCACCTCGATGGTGCCCGAGGCGCAGCCCGTGAGCACGAGAGCCAGGACGGCCGCTCCGACTCCTGCTCGAACGATGCGGATCATGCTGCGCCTTCCCTCTCCGGCCCCTCCGTCCTCACGGTGCGCTTGGCGCGGGTGAGGACGGCACGCTCGGCGAGCGAGGCACCGTCAGGGTAGTCGACCTCTCGCAGAATCAGCCCGCGCGCCGGCATCACCGCGAACGCATTGGTCCGGCGCGTCGCGTCGCGCAGTACCGGGAGCTCGGCCGCGTCGAGCTTGCCTGCGCCCACAGCGACGCACGCGCCCACCAGAGCGCGCACCATGCTGTGGCAGAAGGCGTCGGCGCGCAGGTGGGCGTGGAGCACTCCGTCCGCGTCGCGCTCCCAGGTGAAGTCGAGGAGGCTCCGGATGGTCGTCGCGCCCTCGCGCGCCCGGCAGAACGAGGCGTAGTCGTGCAGACCGAGGAGGGAGCGCGCCGCTCTCGACATGGCCTGGAGGTCGAGCGAATCGGTGATCCAGGTCGTGGACGCGCGCTCGAGCGGGTGCCGCATCGAGGAGGCGTCTGCCAGCCGGTACTCGTAGCGGCGCCAGCGTGCAGAGAAGCGCGCGTCGAATCCCTCCGGTGCCTCGGAGACGCCATGGACCGACACGTCCGTGTACTGGCCGAGGATCCCGCGCAGGCGGCGCTCGAGGATCGCCGCGGGCGGCAGCGGCTCCTCCCCCGCACGGCGGCCGCCACCGCTGAGGCGGGCCCACTGCTCGTCGGTGAGGTCGACGTGGGCGACCTGCGCGCTCGCGTGGACGCCGACGTCCGTGCGCCCCGCGACGGTGACGGTCGGGTGCTCCTGCGACCGCAGGACCAGGGCGATCGACTCCTCGAGGACCCCCTGCACCGTGCGCAGGCCCGGCTGCTTGGCCCAGCCGGAGAAGTGCGAGCCGTCGTAGGCCAGATCGAGGCGGACGCGGTGGAGCATCCGACGATTCTAGAACGAGTGCGGGGCCGGGCGACGGCGGGCGGTACGACGAGAGCCCTCCGACCCTTGAGGGGCGGAGGGCTCTCGAGAGGAGGGACTACTACTTGGTCTCGTCGGCATCCTCTGCCGCAGCGACGGTGTCCTCGGCGGAAGCGTCCCCGGCGGACGTCTCCTCGACGGGGGTCTCGTCGACGGGCGCCTCCTCGGCAGGAGCGTCCTCCACCGGCGCGGACACCGGTGCAGTGGTCGTGCGCGACGTCTTCGCCTTCGGAGTCACGGGCTCGAGGACGAGCTCGATGACGGCCATGGGCGCATTGTCACCCTTGCGGGGGCCGATCTTGGTGATGCGGGTGTAGCCGCCCTCGCGCTCGGCGACGAGCGGAGCGATCTCGGTGAAGAGCTCGTGGACGACCGACTTGTCGCCGATCGTCGCGAGGACGCGACGGCGGGCGTGCAGGTCGCCGCGCTTGGCGAACGTGACCAGACGCTCGGCGAGCGGGCGCAGGCGCTTGGCCTTGGTCTCGGTGGTCTTGATGCTCTTGTGCGTGAACAGGGCCGCGGCCAGGTTCGCGAGCAGCAGACGCTCGTGTGCGGGACCGCCTCCGAGGCGGGGGCCCTTCGTGGGCTTGGGCATGGGTTTACTCCAGTACTAAAAGGGGTGTCAGCAGGTCGGACGCGAGGAGCCGTGGGCTCCGGGGCGAGAGACCTAGATGCTCTCGTCGTCGTAGCTGTAGAAGTGGGCGCCGTCGAACCCGGGAACCGAGTCCTTGAGCGACAGGCCCAGCTCCGTCAGCTTCTCCTTGACCTCATCCACCGACTTCTGACCGAAGTTGCGGATGTTCATGAGCTGCGTCTCTGAGAGGGCGACGAGCTCGTTGACGTTGTTGATGCCCTCGCGCTTGAGGCAGTTGTAGCTGCGCACCGACAGGTCGAGGTCCTCGATGGGCATGGACAGCTCGGTCGAGAGGACCGCGTCGACCGGCGCGGGGCCGATCTCGATGCCCTCGGCCGCGTTGTTCAGCTCGCGGGCGAGGCCGAAGAGCTCGGTCAGCGTGCGACCCGCGGAAGCGATCGCGTCGCGCGGCGAGATCGCCGGCTTCGTCTCCACGTCGACGACCAGGCGGTCGAAGTCGGTGCGCTCGCCGGCACGGGTGGCCTCGACGCGGTACGTGACCTTCAGCACGGGCGAGTAGATCGAGTCGACCGGGATCTGGCCGGCCTCGGAGAACTCGCTGCGGTTCTGAGTCGCCGAGACGTAACCGCGTCCGCGCTCGATGGTCAGCTCGAGCTCGAACTTCGCCTTGTCGTTCAGCGTGGCGATGACGAGCTCGGGGTTGTGGATCTCGACACCGGCCGGCGCCGAGATGTCTGCGGCGGTGACCTGGCCGGCGCCCTGCTTGCGCAGATAGGCGGTGATCGGCTCGTCATGCTCGGAGGAGACAACGAGTCCCTTGATGTTCAGGATGATCTCGGTGACGTCCTCGCGGACGCCCGGGACGGTCGTGAACTCGTGCAGGACCCCGTCGATCCGGATGCTGGTGACAGCGGCGCCGGGGATGGAGGACAGCAGGGTGCGACGCAGCGAATTGCCGAGCGTGTAGCCGAAGCCGGGCTCGAGAGGCTCGATGACGAAGCGGGAACGGAACTCCGAGATGTTCTCCTCGGTGAGCGTCGGACGCTGTGCGATAAGCACTGATGATTCCTTTCGATCACGTGTCCGCTATATGACACGTGCGTTTGCGAGGTGTGGAGTTGTGAAAGAAATGCGCGATCCGCCGGCCGGCCCCACTCCCCGCGCGGAAGCGGTTCGTGCGGTCGGCCGACGGCTGCGAGTGCTGCTCAGACGCGGCGACGCTTGGGGGGGCGGCAGCCGTTGTGCGCCTGCGGGGTGACGTCGTTGATCGAACCGACCTCGAGGCCGGCGGCCTGGAGCGAGCGGATCGCGGTCTCGCGACCCGAGCCCGGGCCCTTCACGAAGACGTCGACCTTCTTCATGCCGTGCTCCTGGGCCTGGCGCGCGGCCGACTCGGCGGCGAGCTGGGCGGCGAACGGCGTCGACTTGCGCGAGCCCTTGAAGCCGACTCCACCGGACGAGGCCCAGCTGATGACGGCCCCCGAGGGGTCGGTGATCGAAACGATGGTGTTGTTGAACGTCGACTTGATGTGGGCCTGGCCCACAGCGATGTTCTTCTTCTCCTTGCGGCGCGGCTTGCGCGCAGCCGACTTGGGGGTAGCCACTTGTGTATCTCCTCTAGGTCCGTGTCGCCCGCGTTACTTGCGGCCGGCCTTCTTCTTGCCGGCGACGGTGCGCTTGGGGCCCTTGCGGGTGCGCGCGTTCGTCTTGGTGCGCTGTCCACGGACCGGGAGGCCGCGACGGTGACGGAGGCCCTCGTACGAGCCGATCTCGACCTTGCGACGGATGTCGGCGGCGACCTCGCGGCGGAGGTCTCCCTCCACCTTGTAGTTGCCCTCGATGTAGTCGCGGAGCGAGACGAGCTGCTCGTCGCTGAGATCCTTGACGCGGATGTCACCGTCGATCCCGGTGTCGCTCAGTGTCTTGAGCGCGCGCGTGCGGCCCACACCGTAGATGTAGGTCAGTGCGACCTCCACGCGCTTCTCGCGCGGGATGTCTACTCCTGCCAGACGTGCCATTGTGGCTTCTCCTGTGAGTGAGTGGAGGTGTGAAGCAGCACCGGTGCCTCGGCCTCCGACCGAAGGTGTCCTCGCCGTCCACCCAGGCCGAGCCGGGGTGCTGCGCGATTTCTGGTGCTGCGGGTGTGTTCTGATGTTCGGTCGGGGCGGGCGTGCCGCCCCTGCGCTCCCTCGCGGAAGCAGCGGGACTAGCCCTGGCGCTGCTTGTGACGGGGGTTGCTGCTGCAGATGACCATCACGTTGCCGTGGCGGCGGATGATCTTGCAGTGGTCGCAGATGCGCTTGACGCTGGGGTTGACCTTCATTGTTCTTGTCCTTGATTTCGCTGGCGTCGTGCTCCCGGCGGATGCCGGGGCCGTTCCTTACAGGACACGCACGTCGCGAACGTCAGCGGAGCGAACGCCTACTTGTAGCGGTAGACGATCCGGCCGCGGGTCAGGTCGTAGGGGCTCAGCTCCACGATCACCCGGTCCTCGGGGAGGATCCGGATGTAGTGCTGCCGCATCTTGCCCGAGATGTGGGCGAGAACCTTGTGTCCGTTGGTCAGCTCCACGCGGAACATCGCGTTGGGGAGCGCCTCGACAACCGCACCTTCGATTTCGATGACACCGTCTTTTTTGGCCATAGCCTCACTGTCGTTCGGAAGTAGTGTGTGTACTGGTCGTGCGAATGTTTCCGCGACGATCCACCACCGGGCGAGAGCCCGGATCGGGGTTCGTGGGCATGCCGGAGCACGCGCAAAACACCAAGGGTCGATGCTACGCGAATCCGACGCGCTCCGCCACCTCGGGCGTGTCGTTGCCGGGGTCCCCGCCTTCCGCCTGGGCTGCGGACTTCCGCGCCGCGCGTCCGGCGCCGCGCACGGCTCCGCCTAGGCTTGCCCCGTCGAGCGGAGGGAGAGCGGATGGCGCGCACGACGAGGTCGTCCACCGAGAAGCGGCGCTGGTACTCGCACCCGCTGGTGTCGGTGCTGGTGGCGGTCGTGGTCCTGGCCCTGGTGCAGACCTTCTTCGTGAAGGTGTACACGGTGCCCACGGGATCGATGGAGAACACCCTGCAGGGCGGCGGTTTCTTCGGCGACCGGATCCTGGTCGACCGCACGCTCTCGCTGCAGGGCGGTCCCGAGGAGGGGCAGATCGTCGTCTTCACCCGCGACGCGGAGTGGGGCGCCACCGACGAGCCGGGCAGCCCTCTCGCGGAGGCGGTGAAGACCTTCGGCGATGTGACCAGCATCGGCCCCTCACACGAGGAGTTCCTCGTGAAACGCCTGATCGCCGAGGGCGGCCACACCGTCTCCTGCTGCGACGCCGAGGGCCACGTACTCGTCGACGGGCAACCGCTCGACGAGTCCTACGTCTTCGAGGACTTCCCGTTCGCCCCGGGGACGCTCGACTGCACGACGAGCCCCGCGTCCCTGCGCTGCTTCGACGAGTACACGGTGCCGGAGGACTCGGTCTTCGTACTCGGAGACCACCGCTCGAATTCGAACGACTCGCTCGGCGACTGCCGCGGCGCCCCCGGTCCGATCGACGCCTGCGTGAAGACGGTCCCGCTCGAGCGGGTCACCGGGCGCGTCTTCGCGGTGGCCTGGCCCCTCACGCGCTGGCGGCTCTTCTAGCCTGCGCAGCACGGTGGACCGCAGCCGGTGAAGGCAGGAGGCCCTCCGCCGCGGCCGAGGACCTCCTGCCTTCATCGCGGTCGGGTCAACCCCTGACGACCGCCACGACCTGCGGGAACAGCGGGTGCTCAGCGGTGAGGCCCGTCACCTCGGCGACGAACTCCTCCGGCGTGAGCGACGCCAGTTTCTGCCTGAGCTCGACGCTCTGCGGATCCTCCGGCACGTCGAAGCGCAGCGCGGCAGCGATCGCCGCCAGCAGTCCGTCCGGCGTGCGCCCGCGCTCGGCGAGTTCGGCGGCCGGTCCGACGAAGCGCTCGTGCCGCGAGAGCTTGCGCAGCGGCTGACGGCCCACCCGGTCGACGGTGTCCGTCAGGTACGGGTTGGCGAAGCGCGCGAGCGTCTTCTCGAGGTAGGCCTGCTGCTCCGCATCGGTGAATCCGTGCTTGGCGACGAGGAGCGCCTTGGTGTCCTCGAGGGCCGCCTTCACCGCATCGTGCACGTCCGGCAGCGCGAGGGCGTCCGAGAGCTTGTGCGCGCCCGCGGCGAACCCGACGTAGGCCGCCGTCGCGTGCCCGGTGTTCACCGTGAACAGCTTGCGCTCGATGAAGGGCTCGAGGTCGTCGACGTACGTCGCGCCGGGGAGCTCCGGTTCGGCACCCTCGAAGGGAGTGCGGTCGATGACCCACTCGAAGAAGCTCTCGACCGTGACGTCGAGACCCTGCCCCGTCTCCTGGTTCGGCACGATACGGTCGACCGCGGTGTCGGCGAAGACGGCGCGGGTGCGCAGACGCTCCCACTCGTCACTGCCGAGGGCGGCCGCCACCTCGGTCTGCAGGAGGCGGGTCGCGTTGATCGCGTTCTCGCAGGCCATCACCGCGAGACGCGGCGCCGATTCGTCGCGAGCCGCGAGGCCTCTCGCGATCACCGGAGCGACGAAGCGGAGGATGTTCGGACCGACCGCGGTCGTGACGATGTCGGCGGCGGCGATCTCGCGGACGAGCGCCTCCTCCTCGGCGGCGGAGTCGATGGCGCGGAAGCGGTCGAGACGTGGGTCGCGGAGTCCTCCCCCACCTCGTGCACCTCGTAGCTGTCGGCGGCGGCGAGCCGGCCGATCAGCTCAGAGTTCACGTCGGCGAAGACGAGCTCGTATCCGGCGCCGTGCAGGATCAGGCCGACGAAGCCGCGGCCGATGTTGCCGGCGCCGAAGTGGACGGCGGTGGGCATCAGGAGTTGACCTCGCCCAGCACGCTGTAGAGCGCCTGCGCGTCGGGAGCGTCGAGGAGCTTCTGCACCTCGTCCTCCTCCGAGAAGATGATGGCGATCTTCGAGAGGATCTCGAGGTGCTCGTTGTCGACCCCGGCGATGCCGACGACGAAGCGCACCTCGTTGCCGTCCCAGTCGATCGGCTGCGCGTAGCGCACGAACGAGAGGGCGGAGGAGCGGATCTCGTCCTTCGCGTCGTTCGTGCCGTGCGGAATGGCGAGCAGATTGCCCATGTAGGTCGAGACGGTCGCCTCGCGGGCGAGCATGGCCTCGTAGTAGGCGGGGGTGACCGCGCCGACTCCGACCAGCATGTCGGCGGCCTCCTTGATGGCGGCCTCCTTCGTGGTGGCGGTGCCGGAGGCGTCGATCTGTCCGATGGTGAGCACGTCGCTCATGGGTGCGTCCTTCCGTGGAGGTGCTGACAGCGAGGGAACCCGCGGGGACGAGAGAGCGTGTCCGCCCTGTCGCACCCTACGGGTTCCCTCCGAATGGTTGGCGTACTACTTGCCGTGCTGCTCCGCGACCAGCGAGACGACTTCGTCGTACTTCGGGCTGTTCATGAAGTTGTCGACGGAGACGTGGATGGCACCCGGGGTGCGCTGGCGGGCGCGCTCAGTGAGCTCCGCCTGGGTGATCACCAGGTCCACGTCGTCCTCGAGGGCGGCGATCGCCCTGTTGGTGACCGTGACGTCCTCGAAGCCAGCCTTCTTCATCTTGTTCCGCAGCACGGAGGCGCCCATCGCGGACGATCCCATGCCCGCGTCGCAGGCGAAGACGATGTTCCGTACCTGCGTGGCGGTGGCCGTGGCCCCCGCGGTCGAGGCGCCTGCGGAGTCCTGCGGGGCGTTCGCTCCGCGGGCGTTGATCAGCGAGCCGACCGCGCTCTCCTTGCCCTTGTTGGCCTCGTTCGCGGCGACGGCTGCGGCGAGCTTGTCGTCGCCCTCCTCGGTAGCGGCGAGGTCGCGCTTGCGGCCGGCCCGGATGATCACCGACGCGACGGCGAACGAGACCGCTGTCGCGAGGATCACCGAGAGGATCACACCGACGAAGCTGTCGTTCGCGGTCTGCAAGAGCACCGCGATGATCGAGCCGGGCGAGGCCGGGCCCCGCAGGCCGGAGTTGAAGGCGACGTTCGTGGCGACTCCGGTCATGCCACCGAGGATGACGGCCGCGAGCAGGGCCGGCTTCATCAGCACGTAGGGGAAGTAGATCTCGTGGATCCCGCCGATGAAGTGGATGATCGCAGCGCCGGGAGCGGAGGCGCGCGCGGCGCCGACTCCGAAGATCGAGAACGCGAGCAGGACGCCGAGGCCCGGGCCGGGGTTTGCCTCGAGGAGGAAGAGGAACGACTTGCCGGTCTCGTCGGCCTGCTGGAGACCGAGCGGGGTGAGGATGCCGTGGTTGATGGCGTTGTTGAGGAAGAGGATCTTGGCCGGCTCGATGAAGATGCTGGTCAGCGGGAGCAGTCCCGCGTTCACCAGCCACTCGACTCCGGCGCCGAGCGCACCCGAGAACGCGACCACGAGCGGCGCGACTCCGGCGAAGGCGAGGAGCGCCAGGATCAGGCCGAGGATGCCCGCGGAGAAGTTGTTGACCAGCATCTCGAAGCCGGGCTTGATCTTGCCGTCCCAGATCGAGTCGACCTTCTTCATCAGCCACGCCGAGAGCGGGCCCATGATCATGGCGCCGATGAACATCGGGATGCCCGCGCCGACGATGACACCCATGGTCGCGATGGTGCCGACGACGCCGCCTCGGGCGCCGTAGATCATGCGCCCGCCGGTGTTCGCGATCAGCAGGGGCAGGAGGTAGGTGATCATCGGGCCAACGAGCCCGGTGTTCACCACGTCGGGGTCCGAGCTCCAGCCGCCGAACTGCTGGACCCAGGTGGCATCGACACCGAGCAGCGGGAGCCATCCGGTCTCGATGAACAGGGCTGTGATGAAGCCCCAGGCGATGAAGGCTGCGATGTTCGGCATGACCATCCCCGAGAGGAAGGTGCCGAAGCGCTGGACGTGGACGCGCGCTCCACCGCGCGTCGACGTCGCTGACGTCGTTGTCATGTGGTGTGTTCTCCGATTTCTAGGGGCGGGCGGG
>NZ_LIIN01000059.1 GCF_001634385.1 Rathayibacter tanaceti
CGTGAAGAACTGGAGAATCTTTCACACCGACGACCGCAGGCCCATCAACACCTTCGCCGAAACCATCACCGCCGTCGTCGGGCTCAGATTCCTCGAACCAACCCGCTGAATAACCCTCTCGGCATCCTCATCTCGGACGTAGGGCGCTCTTCATAAGCTTTGATTCGGCCGTGTCGTTCAGAGGCATCCGCTCCCATCCGAGAAAATGGAAGTTTCACGACGTGAACGCCATCGACCGGCCCTCCGAGTCCCGTCCATCTCGTCGTCGTCTCCTGAGTGACGGCCGCGGCTACCTGCTGGTCCACTCCGTGGTGAGCCTGCCGGTCGGGTCGTCGCCGGCCGGGGTGCGGCTGGGCCGAGGCGCGGCGGAGTCGGCGCGCAGCCGGGGCGCGGTCAGCCGGTCCGGGACACGACGTCCCGCCCAACACTCAGTCGGCTGATGGAAGACTCCTAGGGTGCATCTCCTCGCCGTCCTCAGCATGAAGAACCGGGCGCTCATCGCGCTCGTCACCGTGGTCATCGCCGTGTTCGGCGGCGTCGCCCTGACCGGCCTCAAGCAGGAGCTCGCACCATCGATCTCCTTCCCGCAGCTGGCCGTCGTCAGCTCCTACCCGGGCGCGGCCCCGGAGGTGGTGAACGACGACGTCTCGACGCCCATCGAGACCGCGATCCAGGGAGTGCCGGGACTCGAGACCACCAGCGCGACGTCGTCCACGAACTCCTCGCTGATCTCGGCCTCCTTCGCTTACGGCACCGATCTCGCGACGGCTGAGCAGAAGATCCTCCAGGCCGTCAACCGGATCAAGAGCACGCTGCCCGAGGGCGTCGATCCGCAGGTGGTCACCGGCTCGCTCGACGACCTGCCGGTGCTCCAGCTGGCCGTGTCGAGCGACGGCGACGCGAAGGCCCTTGCCGACCGGCTCCGGACCAGCGTCATTCCGGACCTCGAGAAGGTCGACGGCGTTCGCGAGGTCGCCCTCGTCGGCGAGAGCGCCCAGCGCGTCACGATCACCCCCGACGACGCCGCCCTCGCGGGGGCAGGACTCACGGTCAGCGACATCCGCACCGCCCTTCAGCAGAACGGCGTGCTCGTCGCCGGCGGCGAGATCACCCAGGACGGCTCGACCTTCTCGGTGCAGTCGGGCGTGAAGCTCGACTCGACCGACGCGATCGCAGCGCTGCCGCTGCTGCCCGCCCAGGGAAGCGCAGCCTCCGCCGCCGGAGCCCCGCCCACGGCCGTCACCACGCTCGGCTCGGTCGCGAGCGTCGCCGTCACCGATGCTCCGGTCACCTCGATCTCGCGGGTGAACGGTCAGCCTGCCCTCACGCTCTCGATCACCAAGCTCCCGGCCGCGAACACGGTCGACGTCTCGACCGGTGTGACCGCACTGCTGCCCGACCTTGAGGCCTCGATCGGCGACAACGCCACCTTCACCTCGGTCTTCGACCAGGCGCCCTACATCCAGGAGTCGATCGCCTCGCTCGCACAGGAGGGTGCGCTCGGCCTCGTCTTCGCCGTGCTGGTGATCCTGCTGTTCCTGCTCTCGGTGCGTTCGACGCTGGTCACCGCGATCTCGATCCCGACGTCGGTGCTGATCACCTTCATCGGCCTCCAGACCGCGGGCTACACGCTCAACATCCTCACCCTCGGGGCGCTGACCATCGCGATCGGCCGCGTGGTCGACGACTCGATCGTCGTGATCGAGAACATCAAACGGCACCTGGACGCGGGGGAGGACCGGGCCCGGACCATCGCCGTCGCCGTGCGCGAGGTCGCCGGCGCGATCACCGCCTCGACCATCACCACCGTCGCGGTGTTCCTGCCGATCTCCTTCGTCGGTGGCACCACCGGGGAGCTCTTCCGGCCGTTCGCGCTGACCGTGTCGATCGCCCTGCTCGCCTCGCTGGTCGTCGCGCTGACGATCGTGCCCGTGCTCGCCTACTGGTTCCTCCGGCCCTCGAAGCGGCCGGCCGTGCAGAAGGCCGCTCGTGCGGCGCTCGCGGAGGAGCGGGCGGCCGCCGGCGAGAGCCTCGCTCCCGCCGCCGAGAGTCGGCACCACGAGAACGACGCTGCCTCCGCCGAGAGCCCCCAGCACGGTGTACACGCGGCACCGCGCCGAGCGCGCGGCCTCCAGGCGGTCTACGGCCCGATCATCCACTGGACGCTCCGGCACTCGGTGGTCACGGTGCTGCTCGCTCTGCTGGTGCTCGTCGGGACCGGCGCGCTCTACCCGCTCATGAAGACCAACTTCCTCGGGTCGAGCGGCCAGAACACCTTCACCGTCACGCAGACCGTCCCGGTCGGGCAGAGCCTCGACGCGCAGGACGCGACCGCTCAGCAGGCGAGCTCCGCGATCCTCACCGCGGCCGGCGTCGAGACGGTGCAGCTCACCGTCGGCTCCTCGGGCGGGGTGCAGAGCGCGCTCGGCGGCGGTGGCGGCGGAGGCGCGACCGCCATCCAGTACTCCGTCACCACCGACGAGTCGGCCGACCAGGAGACGGTGCAGGCCGAGGTCCGCGATGCGCTCTCGGGCGTCGCCTCGGCCGACGACATCAGCGTCGCCGCCTCGTCCGGATTCGGAGCCTCCTCGAACATCGAGGTCGATCTCTCGACCGCCTCGCAGGCAGACCTCCAGAGCGCGAACGATCAGTTGCTCGCCGCCCTCCGTGGGACCGACGGTATCAGCCAGGCCGAGAGCAACCTCTCCGCCTCCCTTCCCTACATCGCGGTGCGCGTCGACCGTGACGAGGCCGCCCGTGCGGGCCTCAGCGAGGTCGCCGTCGGAACCCTGGTGAGTCAGTCCCTCCAGCCGACGGAGGCGGGCAGCGTGGTGATCGACGACCGTACGCTCTCGATCTACCTCGCCGACGCGCAGCCTCCCGCCACGATCGACGAACTGCGGACCCTCGAGGTGCCGACCCTCACGGGGACCGTGCCCCTCTCGACACTCGCGACGGTCGAGCAGACGAACGGACCTGCCAGCATCACCACCGAGCGCGGACAGCGGACGGCGACGATCACGGTCACCCCCGAGGGCGACGACCTCGCCTCGGCCAACGTCGCGGTGCAGAACGCGATCGACGCGACCGACCTGCCCGCGGGCGTCGAGGCCTCCCTCGGCGGAGTGACGGCAGACCAGGCCGACGCGTTCTCGCAGCTCGGCATCGCGCTGCTCGTCGCCATCCTGATCGTCTACGTCGTGATGGTGGCGACCTTCCGCTCGCTCCTGCAGCCGCTGCTCCTGCTCGTCTCGGTTCCGTTCGCCGCGACCGGAGCGATCCTGCTCCAGGTGGTCACGGGCGTTCCGCTGGGCGTGCCGTCGCTGATCGGGGTGCTGATGCTGATCGGCATCGTGGTCACCAACGCGATCGTGCTGGTCGACCTAGTGAACCAGTACCGCGATCGGGGTATGCCTGTCCGGGAGGCGCTCCTGCACGGAACAGAGCGCAGGCTCCGGCCGATCCTGATGACCGCGCTCGCGACGATCTTCGCGCTGCTGCCGATGGCGCTCGGGATCACGGGGCACGGCGGCTTCATCTCGCAGCCGCTCGCGATCGTCGTCATCGGCGGCTTGGTGTCCTCGACGGTGCTGACGCTGGTGGTCCTCCCCGTCGTCTACAACCTGGTCGAGGGGTATCGTGAGCGCCGGCGTGCCGCCCGCGCCGGGAGGGCATCGTCGTGACGGACATCAGGGACTCGGCCGAGACGGTGGGTTCGCGCTGGCGCAGCGGCCCCGAACGAGCCGCCACGGCGATCGCCGAGGTCGGCTCAGAGCGCTTCGTCGCCCGGGACCACCGGCCGGGCATCCTCCGCCACATCGTCCTGATCCGCTTCCGCCCGACGGCACTCGTCACCGAGGCGGAGGAGGTCACCCGGCGCTTCGTCGCGCTGGCACACGAGTGCGTGCGCGACGGCCTCCCCTACATCGAGTCGATCGAGACCGGCCCGCAGCTGAGCGTCGAGGGGGCGGGCGAGGGCTTCGACCGCGCGTTCCTGCTGACGTTCTCGTCGGAGGGCGATCTCAACTACTACCTCGGGCGGCCGGCCGTCGACGCTCCCGGACTCTTCGATCCTGCGCACGACGCGTTCAAGGAGTTCGTCGGCCCGTTCGTCGACACGGCCGGCATCGTGGCGTTCGACTTCCGCCCCGACGCGCCCTGATGGCCACTCCCGAGTTCATCCTGCGGCTGCGCGAGCGGATCGGGACCGAGATGCTCTGGCTGACCGGAGTGACGGCGGTGATCGTCCGCGAGGAGCCGGAGAGGCAGGTCCTGCTGGTCCGTCGAGCCGACACAGGGGCGTGGACCGCGGTGACCGGCATCATCGACCCGGGCGAGACGGTCGCGGGCACCGCCCGGCGGGAGGCTCTGGAGGAGGCGGGCGTCGAGATCGAGGTCGAACGCCTCGTACTCGTGCACACTCTCCCGCCGATGGAGTACCCGAACGGCGACCGCACGCAGTACCTCGATCACGTGGTGCGCTGCCGCTGGGTCTCGGGCGAGGCACGGGTGGCGGACGACGAGTCGACCGAGGTGGGCTGGTTCGCTCCGGAGACGCTGCCGCCGATTTCTGCCGAGCACCGGGAGCGGATCGAGCGCGCGCTCTCGGACGAGGCCGGCTGCGCGTTCGACTGAGCGCTCGCGACGGGGCGGTCGAGGCAGGCGGGCGCGTGGGGGACGACCCCGGTCGCCGGGCTGCTGCTCCCGTTTCCGTCCTCACGGGGCATCGAGGTGCGCGTGCAGGAAAGTGACCACACGAGTGCGCAGGTCGTCATCGAGGAGGGCGATCGAGTGCAGTGCTCCGGGCTGCACCAGCAGCTCGGCGGTCGCCCCCGACGCCCGGAGCTCGTCGGCGAAGCGTGTCGACTGGCTGAGGGCGACGCGCTCCCGGGCAGAGTGCACGATCAAGAACGGCGGCTCGGAGCCGTCCACCTGAGCGAGCGGAGACGCCTCCCGGGCTGAGGGGCAGGCCGCCAGGTCGGGACAACCGAGATAGGTGCGGACCGCTGCGGAGACTCCCGCGACGGGATCGTCGTCGGCGAGGCCTGCGGCTGTCAGGTCGGAGGGGCCGCTGAGATCCACGACGGCGCTCAGGCGGGATGACGTGGCCTCCGCGGTGCCGAGGAGCGAGACCAGGTTGCCGCCGGCCGAGCCGCCGAACGCCCCGACGCGCTCAGGATCGATGCCGTATCGCTCGGTCTGAGCCGGCTCGAGCAGCCAGTCGAGGGCCCCCGCTACGTCGTCGATCTGCGCGGGGAACACTGCGGCCGGAGCCAGGCGGTAGTCGACCGAGACGGCGACGAAGCCGGCCGAGCCCAGCCACTGGCAGATCGGGCGCCAGTTCTCGTCGGCCCGTCCGCCGCGCGCCCAGCTGCCCCCGTGCACCACGAGCACCGCCGGGCGGGGGCTCGCCGAGGCGGTGGAGGGGGAGCAGATGTCCAGGCGCTGACCGGTCGCCTCGTCGTAGACCAGATCGGCCGCTACGGAGACGGCCGACACGTCGGCGGCGGGGGCGGCTCCGATGATCGCCTGAGCGACCGGCTCCGAGACGGGAGTGCTGCTCGCGCAGCCCGAGAGCAGCAGCATCAGGGCAGCGAGGAGCGCGGCGACGGGTCGCGGGGATCGGCTGAGCTCGCGCATGGGTGGGCTCAGCGTAAGGGGCATCCGTGCCGTCGCGGCATCGCGCCCCGCGATCAGGGGGTGTGCGGAGTGCGCTGCGCCCTCACCAGCACCACGCCGGTGAGGATCAGCGCGCCGCCGGCGAACTGGATCGGCGCCGGCAGCTCGTCGAGCAGGAGCCAGGCGGCGGCGATCGAGAACAGTACCTCGGTGAGCCCGACGAACGAGGCGATCCTGGTGCCCAGCCGTCTGCCGCCCTCGATTCCGAGCAGGTACGCCATCACCGTCGACATGCCGAGGATCACGGCCGCCGGGACGAGCCAGGGCACGTCGTCGCCGAGGAACACCACGTCGCCGAAAGTCGCCCGCAGGGGTGTGATCCCCGTCGCGCCGAGGACGAGCAGGATCACGACGCCGACGACCATCGCACCGGCTGTCAGCGCGATCGGCGGCAACTCCGGATCCACGCGGCCTGCGATGACGTAGTAGACGCAGAGCCCGAGCGAGGCGGTGAGTGCCCAGGCGATCCCGACCAGCTCGGGTGTCGACTCTCCTGAGAGATCGAGCACGAGCACCAGTCCGCCGAGCGCGAGCGCCGAGCCCGCGAGTGTGAACCGGCCGGGGTGCCTCCGGGTACGGGCCCACGAGAACAGGACCAGGAAGACCGGCGCGAGGTACTCGATCAGCAGCGCGACCCCGACCGAGAGGTGCTCGATCGCACTGTAGAAGCAGAGCTGCGCGGCGATCACCGCGAAGACTCCGTAGAGACCGACCGTGCCGACATTGCGCCGCAGCACGTGCCAGCGTCCGCGGAGGGAGAGCGCCGCCGGGATCGCGAGGATCAGCGCCGCGCCGCCCGCTCGCCAGAGCACTGCGGCTGCCGGCGTCCAGCCGGCCTCGAGCAGCGGCTTGACGAAGGGCCCGCCGAGGCCGAAGGCGGCCGCGGCCCCCAGCGCGATCATCAGTCCAGCCCCCATCCGGCGCGGGGATCCGGGCGTGATGGCGGCGGGGAGCGTGACGGCGGCGGTGCTCTCAACGGTCATGGCGGCCCCTTCAGGAGTCAAAGCGATTACACTCGTGACAACGAGCTGATCGCACACTACTGAGCCGCACTGTCAGGAGTCAACATGGTGTTCGCCTATGACGTCGAGGCGTCGCTGACCTCGACCGCCCTCCTCGTCAACACGCTGCCCGAGCTCTCGTCCTCCGGTGAGGACGAGATGGCGACCCTCGAGCACCTGGACGAGTTCCTCCTGGACAACCGTTACACCGGCAGCCGCGAGGGGTCCCTCGCGGAACTGGAGACGATGCGCGCGATCCGCTCCTCCCTCCGCTCGCTCTGGCTCACCCGAGCGGAGGAGGACCTCGTGTCCGTCGTCAACGGGATGCTCGAATCGGGCCGTGCGCTGCCCCAGCTCGTGCGACACGGGCCGTACGGCTGGCACCTGCACGCCACGCGCGACGAGAGCCCCCTCGCGACACGCATCCTGGTGGAGGCGGCCATGGCGTTCGTCGACGTGATCCGCGGGGACGAGCGCGAGCGGATCCGCATCTGCGCGGCGGAGGACTGCGAGGCGGTGCTCGTCGACTTCTCGCGCAACCGCTCGAAGCGCTACTGCGACACGGGTAACTGTGGCAACCGGGCCAATGTGGCGGCCTACCGGGCGCGGCGCGCCTCGCTGTAGCGGCGGCGGGAGGGCCGCCGCCCTAGCCACGGTGGATGGCCGCGTGTAGAATCGTTCGGTCGGCTCTCGACACCGCACGCTCTCGTGTGGATGGGTTTGTTAGTCAAGTGGGCCGAGTCTCCGACACTCGTCGTGAGACGAATCACATGTGTGAATCGGCCCCGGTCAATGACTCGCCCCGGGTTCTCTCCCCCGCTGCCTCCGCAGCGGTACAGCGCACGGGCGCCCCGCACGACAGGGCTGCTCCGGCGCCGCCTCCTCGCGCACGACCTGAACCCAGGAAGAACTGCCATGCCCAAGAACAAGAAGCCTGCCGGCGGACGCCCGGCCAAGAACTTCGAGCCCAACCGCTTCGGCGCCTCGAGCGGCAAGTCGCAGCTCGGCGGGCGCCCGCGCTTCCCCGCAGCGAAGCCCGGCTCACGCAGCGAGGGCCACCGCGGCTTCCGCCCCATCGACGAGGACGCGCCCAAGAAGGCACGCTGGAACGCCGACGAGCGCGCGGCGCGCGCCACGGAGCGCACGGAGCGCCCGGCCCGCGGCTACGACCGTGACGAGCGACCCTCGCGCGGCTACGACCGCGACGCCCGCCCGGCGCGCTCCTCCGGACGTGACGACCGTCCGGCTCGCTCGTACGATCGCGATGCTCGTCCGGCTCGCTCGTACGAGCGTCCGGCTCGCTCCTCCGCACGTGAGGACCGGCCCGCCCGCTCCACGACCGTGACGAGCGTTCGGCTCGTGGCGACGACCGCAGCGAGCGACCCGCGCGCTCCTACGACCGCGACGCGCGCCCCTCGCGCGGTCACGACCGCGGCGACCGCCCGACCCGCTCCTTCGACCGCGACTCCCGGCCCTCGCGCCGCGACTCCGGGTCCGACTTCTACCCCAGCCGCGACGCTCGCGCGTCGCACCAGGCCGACGACATCGTGTTGGAGCGTCTCGAAGCGACCGCGACACTCGCGATCGACGTCGAGGGCGTCACGTTCGGCGACCTCGGGCTCGGCGCGAACATCGTCCGCCAGCTGACCGAGCTGGGAGCGGCGGCGCCGTTCCCGATCCAGGCCGCGACCATCCCCGAGGTGCTCGCTGGCAAGGACGTCCTCGGTCGTGGCAGGACCGGGTCGGGCAAGACCATCGCGTTCGGCGCGCCCGTCGTCGAGCGCCTGATGGAGAACAACGGAGCGAAGGGCCGCAAGCCCGGCCGCGCTCCGCGAGCGCTCATCCTCGCGCCGACCCGCGAACTCGCCATGCAGATCGACCGCACGATCCAGCCGATCGCCCGTTCGGTGGGCCTGTTCACGACGACCATCTACGGAGGCGTCCCCCAGTACAAGCAGGTCGGTGCGCTCCAGCGCGGCGTCGACATCGTCATCGCCACTCCGGGTCGTCTCGAGGACCTCGTCGAGCAGCGCCGCCTCGACCTGTCGAACATCACCATCACAGTGCTCGACGAGGCCGACCACATGTGCGACCTCGGCTTCCTCGAGCCCGTCCAACGGATCCTCCGTCAGACGGCCGACGGCGGCCAGCGCCTGCTCTTCTCCGCAACCCTCGACAAGGGCGTCGCGACGCTCGTCGACGAGTTCCTGGTCGAGCCGAGCGTGCACGAGGTCGCTGGAGAGGACCAGGCGTCCTCGACGATCGACCACCGCGTGCTCCTCATCGAACATCGCGACAAGGCCGAGATCATCGAGCAGCTCGCCGCTCGCCACGGCAAGACGCTGATCTTCGCCCGTACCCGCGCATTCGCCGAGCAGCTCGCGGAGCAGCTCGACCATGCAGACATCCCGGCGACGAGCCTGCACGGTGACCTCAACCAATCGCGCCGCACGCGCAACCTCGCACTGCTCACCAGCGGTCGCGTGGACGTTCTGGTCGCTACCGACGTGGCGGCACGCGGCATCCACGTCGACGACATCGACCTGGTGATCCAGGCCGACGCCCCTGACGAGTACAAGACGTACCTGCACCGCTCCGGCCGCACGGGACGCGCGGGCAAGAAAGGTACGGTCGTGACGCTCATCACGCGCAACCGCCGCCGCCGCATGGAGGAGCTGCTCGACCGTGCCGAGATCCACGCCGACATGATCGAGGCCCGTCCGGGCGACCGGGTGCTGGCCGAGATCAGCGCCGCCGCCGAATAACGGCTGACGCGAGAGGCGCGGGCTCCCAGACCGGATCCGCGCCTCTCGTTGTTCGTGCTCCGCGTCGGGAACGCCGAAGGGCGGACACCTCGCGGTGCCCGCCCTTCGGCGTGACCAGCAGCCGGAGCTGCGTACGGTCTTAGCTGGCCGGGGGGGTCAGCACGGTGTCGATGAGGTAGACGGTCGCGTTGGCGGTCTGAACGCCACCGCAGATGACGGACGCGTCGTTGACTTTGAGGTCGTCGCCCGAGCCGGTGACCGTGAGGTTGCCGCCCTGGACGGTGGCGTGATCGCCAGCGATCTCGTCAGGAGCGAGCTGGCCGGCCACGACGTGGTAAGTCAGGATCGACGACAGCGTGGCCGCTCCCTCGGGGGTCTTCAGGGTCTCGACGGTCGCGGGGTCCAGCTTGGCGAACGCGTCGTCCACCGGAGCGAAGACGGTGAACTCTCCGCTGTTCAGCGTGTCGACGAGGTTGACGTCGGGGTTCAGACCACCGGAGACCGCAGCGGTCAGGGTCTTCAGAAGCGGGTTGTTCGACGCAGCGGTGGCGACCGGGTCGAGGGACATGCCTTCGACCGAACCGGCTCCGTCCGGGACCTGCTCGGCGTAGGCGGCGCAGCCGGGGCCGACGAGGTTCGCGGCCGGGTCCATGGTCGCCATCGGAGTCGAAGACGAGGTCGCCATCGGAGTGGACATCTCGGACGCGGGGTCGCTCGACTCGGTGGTCGAGCCGCTTCCGCTGGAACAGGCAGTGAGGCCGAGGGCGGCGGTGCCCAGCAGGGCGAATGCGGCGAGGGCGGAGCGCTTGGTGGATCGCATGGGATTTCTCCTTCGTGAGACGGCCCCCACGATGACGCGGAGGACCTGTTCTGTGTGGACCGTTTCGCGGCCGTTGATAGGTCTTCGGAGCCCTTCGAGAGGGGGTTTGGAATTCTTTCGGCAATCGAGGTAACGGCTTCGTAACGGCACCGGGATCTGGTTCTCCGGGGCCCGGCCGGCGCCCCGGCTCCGTCGATTACCCTGGGGGAAGCCGCGCCCGAGCGGGCATGAAGAGACAAGGAGCGAGCGAGTGCAGACGCGAGGCGCACGAGCGGTACGCGGAAGCGTCACGGCACTGGCCGCGACGGCGACTGCCGCCGCATCGCACACCCTCGCCGGAGCCGCCGCTCCCGCACCACCGGTCCTCGCCTTGGCTGCAGCCTTCGCCGCCGTCGTCTGCGTCATGCTCTCGGGGCGAGGCCTGTCACAGGCTCGCCTAACCTCCGCCGTCCTGCTCAGCCAGATCGGCTACCACGCGCTCTTCCTCATCACGGGCACCGGAGGAGAGGTGAGCGTCGTCGGCACGACCGGCGAGCACACGCACTTCCACGACGGGACGAGGGTCGAGCTGGTAGCCGGATCGGCCGGGCACGCGGATCATGCTCCGCTGATGCTCGTCGCGCACGGCGTCGCGGCGGTGCTCACGATCGCGGCCCTGCTGTACGGCGAACGGCTCTTCTGGACGCTGGGCACACAGCTCGAGCGCGTCGTCGTGCGGGTCGTCACCCGATCCTCCGCTCTGCCGTCGCCCAGACGTCCGGGCGTCGCCCTCGTCGGAGTCCTCGGGCCCCTCGAACCTCGAGCGCTCGACACGGCGCTGTCAGTCCTCCGACACCGCGGCCCACCAAAGAGTGCACTCCGCGCTGTCTGAGCCCGCTCCCCGTCGGAGGCGGTGGATGGCGCACGTGCGCACCGCGATCCCGCGCTGCGTCCTGACCTCCGGCGACATGCCGGCCCTTCTCCTAGGACTCGACCCTCATGACCTCCTCCACCCCTTCCTCGTTCTCCCGTCTCCGTCTCGTCGGCAGCGGCGCACTCGTCTCCGCCGGCTCGATCGCGTTGGCACTCTCCGCCCCGGCGGCCGCGAGCGCGCACGTGACCGCAGCGGCGAGCAGCACTGCCGCCGGCTCCTACACGGTCGTGACCTTCTCGCTCGCCCACGGCTGCGACGGTTCGCCCACGACGGGACTCACCATCACGATGCCCGAGGGCATCAACTCCGTCAGCCCGACCGTCAACCCGAACTGGGACGTCGTCAAGAACGAGGTCGCCATCGCCGACCCGGCGGCCGACTCCGACGGCAACACGGCGACCCAGCGCGTCTCCGACGTCGTCTACACGGCAAAGACGCCGCTCGCGGACGGCTACCGCGACACTGTCTCGCTCCAGCTCCAGCTGCCGGAGGACGCCGCCGGATCCACGCTCGAGTTCCCCGTCCTGCAGACCTGCGAGACCGGCTCGACCTCATGGGACCAGCCGACGGTCGAGGGCCAGGACGAACCCGAGCTTCCTGCTCCGACGGTCGCTGTCACGGCTGCTGAGGCTGGGTCCGGTCACCACGGTGGCGACGACGACGGAGATGGTGACGACGCGGTGACCACCACGGCCTCCGCCGCAACGACGACGTCGGGCGGTGACGATGTGATCGCCCGCATCCTCGGAGTCGGCGGTCTCGTCGTCGGAGCCGTCGGTGTGGCCGTCGGGCTCGCCTCGCGCCGTCGCGGAGCGAAGGCGTCCGCGTGAGCCGACCCAGGCTTGTGGTCGCTGCCGCCGCGATCGGGCTACTCGGCTCGATCGCGGCGGCCGGGCCCGCCAGCGCGCACAACTACCTCGTGTCGACGACACCCGCCGCGGACTCGACGGTCACGGAGCAGCCCGGATCGCTCGTTCTGACGACGAACGACGACCTGCTGGTACTCGGCAACGACGGCGCTGCCGCCGCTCTGCGCGTGGTCGGCCCCGACGGGCTGTACTACGGTGACGGCTGCGTCAGCGTGGTCGGACCCGAAGCGACCATGCCGCTCGAGCTCGGCCCGGCCGGCGCGTACGAAGTGACCTGGCAGGTCGTGTCGACCGACGGACACCCGGTCTCCGGTCAGTACGCGTTCGACTGGGCGCCGGCCGAGGGCGTCACGCTCGCTGAGGGCGCGTCCTCCGCCCCCGACTGCAACGGGACCCTTGCTGTGCCGGATGATCCGGCAGAGACGGCCGACGAAGCGCGAGCCGGATCGGGACCGGATCCGGCGCTGCTCGGCGACGCGCTCTGGATCGGTGGAGCGCTGGTCGCCGTCATAGCCGCAATCGGGGTGACGTTCCTCGTGATGCGCGGGCGGCCCACCAGCTGACCCGCTGACCGACCTCAGCCCAGAAGCCTCGCCAGCGGCCCGTCGTCGAGACCAGCGAGGATGCCTGCCGCATCCTCGTAGACGGCGATCGCGCCGGCCTCCCGGAGATCGTGCTCCCCGGTTCCGCCGGAGAGCACTCCGACGGTCGCCAGGCCGGCGCGATCGGCAGCCAGGACGTCCCAGGTAGCATCGCCGACCATGATCGCGCGGTCGGTAGAGACTCCGGCGCGGTCGAGGGCGATGGAGATAACGTCGGGCGCGGGCTTCGCCGTCGAGACATCTGCACCGCTAGTGACCGCATGCACGGACCCGCCGAGATCGAGTACGTCGAGGAGGATGTCGAGTTCGTTCTGTGGTGCCGACGTCGCCAGAACCACGTGGACGCCGCGGCCCACGAGCGTCGCGACCAGCTCCCGAGTGCCGGGGAGTGCCACGACCCGAGCTGTCGTCTCGGCGTAGTTCTTAGTGTGTAGTGCCTTGACCTGCGACCGCACGTCGTCCGACACGTCCTCTTGCAGGAGCATGCCGAGCAGCTCGGACGAGTCCGCCCCGATCGCGCGTTGGATACGCCACGCCGGAACCGCGAGGTCTAACTGCCAGAACGCTCGTGACCACGCCTCGACGTGGAGGAAATTCGTGTCGGCGAGAGTCCCGTCGATGTCGAAGAGGACCGCGGTCGTCCCGCTCGTCGCATCGCTCCCGCTCCTAGCTGCCGTCATACCGCTACTCCCTGCATGTCGTGGGCTCGTCCTCGCCGAGCCGCGACGTCCACGCTACGCGCGCGCGTCGAAACGGTCGGGGCCCTTGACCCTAGGACGCAGTCCCCTCGCGACAGCGCGACTCTTTCGAGCGCACCGACGCTCACGGCGCGCCCGTGTAATCAGGAGCATCTTGCTTCAGCCAGTGTCCACCCGTTCTCCGGCCCCGCCGGTTTCCGGTGCTGCCGGCGTCGTGGTGTGTCGTCGTCCGGTCGGACTCGTCCAGTGCAGTGTTCCGTCGGCCTCCTGCTGGCTCGTCCACGCGCTCGTGTGGCGGAGCCGGTGGTGGTGGCGGCACAGGTGAGCGAGGTTGTCCGACGAGGTCGTTCCGCCATGCCGCCAGTCGGTGGTGTGGTCGAGGTCGGCGCGCCGAGCGCTGCGAGTGCATCCCGGGAAGCGGCAGGTCGTGTCGCGATGCCGCAGGTGTCGCCTGAGGTCTGAGGGGACCCGGTAGGAGTCGCGGCCGACCGAGAGGACTGCGCCTGTCTCCGGGTGCGTGAGCAGGCGGATGAACGAGGGAGCGTTCGCGGCGAGTCGTCTCGCGGTCTGCGGGTCGAGCGGACCGTACCCGTCGAGTACTGCCGGTTGCTCGGAGCGGCCGAGGAGGCTCATCGCGGGGACCGTCACCGCGATCTCCGGTCGGATCCCTGCCGGCATGCGCGTGGATCCCGCTTCGTCCGGAGTCTCGCCGTCGAGCAGGAGGGCCGCAGCGACGTCGGCGCGAAGCTGCCCCAGGTTCCGGCTCTCGTCGGGGAGGTCGGCGAGCGAGCGAGCCGCTCGGTCGAGTCGGTCGAACGCGCCGAGGACATCGGGAGCCGGGGCGTACAGGTGCAGGATGGCCATCCCGTCGTCGAGTCCTTCGACCCAGGCACTCCGGCGGCGAGCGCAGTCGCGATGCCGTTGCGTCGACGTCTGCGGATGGAGGTGCTCCCGCAGGGACCGCAGACTCCGCCGCAGCTGTGGTGGGGTGCACGTCTCGGCGATCGCTGCGGCGCCGTCGTCGAACCGCGCGCGCACCTCCGCTGGCACGTCGATGGCGGCCCGGACGGTGACCGTCGCGTGCTCGGGGGAGAGGCGCCCGTCCTCCAGCGCTCGTAGCGTCGCGGGCAGCTCGTTCACCAGCATCCGCGCCTCGTCGATCAGCGTCGACGCGTGTGCGTCCGACACTCGGAGGCCTGTCGCGAGCTCAGCGATCAGCGCTCGTCGGGCCGCCTCCGCTCCTCCCGCGCCCACGTGCTCGCCCACGAGAGCTTTCTCGGCCGTCGTCGCCGCCCTTCGCGTCTCCTCGATCGCTCGGTAGCGCAGTGCCTCCGCCCGCGACCTCTCCGAGTGCCGACCGTACGCCTGCTCGAGCGTGCGTCTGAGCACGTCGTGCTGTCGCTCGGTTCCGGGCGCGTGGGCATCCATGCCCACAGGGAATCACCTGTCGGCCGGTCCAGCGCGTCGACTTCCTCCGATCATCGGACAACCGCGCCAACTGTTCCCTGTGGAGGAACCCGCACCCGCTTAGGCGTACGCGCGGGCGGTCTCTCGGATCGCCTCGGCGTGCTCGTAGATCTCGTCGAGCGACGAGATCGGATGGCGCGTCTCGTTCTTCTCTGCGTCGAACGTCCCGAGGTACTTCTGCTTACGGTTGAAGTGCAGGCGAGCGACGGGTTTGCGGTTGTTGTCGTCGAGGATGACGGCGAAGTACGACTTGGCGTCCCGTTGCGCGATGCGGTGCACCTTCACCTCGCTGCAGGCGATCGCTCTGATGATCTGGTACCCCTCGAGCTCCTCGAGGGTCGTCTCGATCTCGCTCTGCTCCTCCAGCTCCTCTTCCACGACCGCCTGGCTGGTGAGGCTCTGCTCGGCCGCGATCGCCTCCGTCCGAGGGAAGTTGGGTGCCCCGAGCGCGGTCTTCAGCCGCTCGTTCACTTGTTCGTTGAGGAACTGCTTCGAAGCCTTGGACACCAACGCGGAGAACTGCTCGCGGACTTTCTGCGTGTAGGCGCCGTCGTATACGCGCAGGGTGAAGAACTTTATCCATTCGTCGCTCGGCGAAGCGAACTGGGCGCCCAGTTCGCGCTTCAGCTGACCGATGTACTTCAGTTCGCCCGCTGCGTTGATGATCGAGTCGAGGTCGAAGACCTCTTTCGTCAGCTTCGTCAGCTCGGGGATGAGGGTCTCGTCGATGTCCGTCAGGTCGAGGACGAGGAACGGCTTGGCGTCCATCCGGTTGGGAGCGTCGAGGTCCGTGTAGAAGTGGTACTCCTCACCGTTCGTCAGGATCGCGATCCGGGCGTTGGTCACCGCGAAGTACCGGAAGAGCTGTGAGGCGTGCTCGATCCTGAGCGGTTCGGAGGACTTCTTGCACTCGATGAGCATCTGCACGTCGCCGTTGTGGACGATCGCGTAGTCGATCTTCTCGCCTTTCTTGACGCCGACATCGGCGATGAACTCGGGGACGACCTCGAGCGGATTGAAGACGTCGTAGCCGAGGATCGTCGAGATGAAGGGCATGACGAAGGCGTTCTTCGTTGCCTCCTCGGTCTGGATGATCTCGCGCTGCTGGCGGACTTTGGTCGCGAGAGCGATCAGGCGTTCGGTGAATTCCATGGTTGTCGTCCCCCCGGGGAAGCTGCGGTGCGGTGAAGTACCGCGAATCCTCTCCGATCGACGAGAACGGCGCGACCCCCCACAAGGGCCGCTCCCGGCTCACATCCGTCGCGGCACCGTGAACACCGTCTCGACGCCCGGCGAGTACAGCACTGAATCGGGCGCCCGCGACGCCAGACCCGGGAATCCGGCCGCGTCGAGCAGGCCGTCGTCGAGGGCCAGGAGCTCCGCCTGCTGGAGAGGCCAGGGCCGGTGCAGGTTGCGCCCGTACCAGGTCGATCCCAGGTGCCGCTCGTGGTAGGCCCAGCGTGACGTGAGGAAGGAGGCGAGCGGATCCTCGGCCGTGGACGTCCCCGGCGTCGGGCGCACGACGATCCGTGAGCGAGCCGCCGAATCGGCGTGGCGGATCGTCTCGTAGATCACCGCGCCGTGGCGGTGCTCGATACTCATCCTCGCCCAGCGGTAGGGCAGTCCGAACACCGCCTGCGCCGTGAGTACGGGGAGGAGGTGCGAGGCCTCCAACGAGACGAAGACGACTCCGCGTCGCCCCTGTTCGTCGACGGAGTACAGCCTCACGTTCACCTCGGGGAAGGTGCCCAGCCACGGCACCCGCGGCCCGCCGAGGAACGCCGTGCGCGAGAGCCGGAATGGGATGAGACCGATCCACGACGAGCCGTCGTGCTCGTCGGGCCGGACGCCGCTCGGCAGGTGCGGCGCGACGAGGGAGGGGGCGACGCGCCAGTGCAGGAAGGCCGCCTCGGTCCAGCGCTGCCGGAGGATGCGCGGTCCGCCGAGTGGTGGGGCGGAGCGGGTCGGGGGTTCGAGGGGGCTCACTCTGCCCATGGTGCTCCTGTGCGCTGCGAGCCCGCCGCTACGGTGTGCCGCCTCGCCCGCGGGCGTGTCGGGGCGGTCCGGAGGGACGGCGGCCCTGCACGCCGAGCAGTCGGACTCCAGGCTAAGGCTCCTCCACAGGCATCCGTTCGCGCTGACTCCTCCGTGAGCGGTCCTCCCGGGGATCCCGCGGGAGGCCCGGGATATGCTGGGCGGACGTTCATCCCAGTCGGCGCCGAGCGCCAGGAACGGTGAGGATCCCGATGACCGAGGCCCTGCAGCCGCCCGTCCAGAACGCTCTCTCGCTGACGCCTCCCGAGCCGGTGGCGGCCGTGCCGACGACCTCTGCGCCGTCGATCGCACCGAAGGTCCCGGAACAGGCGCTGCCCGGTCTCGAGGCGAAGGTGGACGGCTTCCTCGACACGCTCCTGGCCGCGGAGGCGCGGAGCCCGGAGTTCGCGACTCGGGCGAACGACATCCGCACGATGGGCGACGCCGACATCCGCTCTGCGGCCGACTCCTCGAACCGCCTGCTCAGCACGCCGGTGCGGGCTCTCAAGGAGGGCGGCCTCTCCGAGGGCTCCACGATCGGCAAGACCCTGCTCGAGCTGCGCCGCACCGTGGAGGATCTCGATCCGTCCGAGGACAACGTGCAGAAGAAGATCCTCGGCTTCATCCCGTTCGGCAACAGGATCACCGACTACTTCCGCCGGTACGAGAGCGCGCAGACGCACCTCAACGCCATCATCCAGGCGCTCTACGACGGGCAGGACGAGCTGCGCAAGGACAACGCGGCGCTGAATCTCGAGAAGCAGAACCTCTGGGAGACGATGACGCGTCTCAACGAGTACATCTACGTCGCCGAGCGACTGGACGTGAAGCTCTCGGCGAGGATCGCCGAGTTCGACACGACGGACCCCGAGCGGGCGAAGGCCCTGCGCGAGGACGTCCTCTTCTATGCGCGTCAGAAGCACCAGGACCTGCTGACGCAGCTCGCAGTCTCGATCCAGGGCTACCTCGCGATCGATGTCGTGATCAAGAACAATGTGGAGCTGATCAAGGGCGTCGACCGCGCGACCACCACCACCGTCTCCGCGTTGCGCACGGCGGTCATCGTCGCGCAGGCGCTGGCCAACCAGCGCCTCGTGCTCGATCAGATCACGGCGCTCAACACGACGACGTCGAACATGATCGAGGCGACCTCGCGCATGCTCGCCGACCAGTCGGCCTCGATCCAGTCGCAGGCCGCCTCCGCCACGGTCGGGCTGCCACAGCTGCAGGCCGCATTCGCGAATATCTACCAGACAATGGACTCGATCTCGGACTTCAAGATCAAGGCGCTCGACAGCATGGCGCAGACCGTGGGGGTGCTCCAGACCGAGACCGCCAAGGCCGGCGAGTACGTCGAGCGGGCCCGCCGCAGCAACTCCGACATCGACGCGACGTCCTCGCTCGATCTCGGCCGCTAACCGATGGGCTGGTTGTCCCGCCTGTTCGGCGGCGCTCCGGAGCAGCCGGAGGAGACCGTGCCCGCCCTGCCGCGCGCGCCGAGCAGCGACGACATCCTCGCCGCCCTCGACCAGGTCCGCAGCCGGACCGACGGGCGGGTTCCCGGGATCGTGGCCGCCCGCATCCAGCGGGTGGACGAGACCGTGCGCGAGATGGTGCCGCGCCTCGATCGACTGGGCGGGATGAGTCGGCAGGGCCATACCGTCGTCGCTACGGCGACCAGCTACCTTCCGGAGGCGGTCGAGGGGTACCTTCGGCTGCCCCGCGACTTCGCCGACCGACGTGCCGTCTACAGGGGGAAGACGTCGCTGATGATCCTCTGCGACCAGCTCGACCTCCTCGGAGGCACCCTCGACCGCATCTCGGATGCGGTCTCTCGCCAGGACGCGTCGGCGCTGATCGCGCACGGGCAGTTCCTCGCCGAGAAGTTCACGGAGTCCGCGCTCTCACCGAGCGGGCTCGATGCGCCACCTCAGCCCGGTGCCTCCGGATCGGGACCCGGCTCGCTCACCCCGCCGAGCGCCTCGTGAGCACGCTCGTTCCGGCACTCGACGCGCTCGTGCTCACCGGCACGGCGGCCGGCCTCGACGCCGCAGCGGTTCGCGACGAGGGCGGGCGGCTGGCCGCAGCCGTTGCCGAGTCGATCCGAGCAGCGGGGCCCGACTGGCTCGCCGCCACCGGTGCGAGCGGCGGCCTCGAGGCCTTCTTCAGCGCCGCGGCGAGCGGCCGTCGCTGGCGGTCGGGACCGACGGATCAGTCGCCGCGCTGGCCGCCATC
>NZ_LIIN01000060.1 GCF_001634385.1 Rathayibacter tanaceti
CGGTGCCGGCCAGCTGCTCGGCGGTGAGGATCTCGGCGCAGGCGGGCACTGTCGCGGTCACCGGCTCGTCGAGCGTGCCGCGCGCACCGGCCGCCGTTCCTGTCGCGAGCGCCACCAGGTCCACGTCGGAGGGGGCGCCGCGCAGCTGCAGAGACACCCAGGTGGTGTCGGCGAGCAGGTCGACGTCGCAGCTGCCGTCGGTGCACGACCCGTAGGCCTCGACGTCGGTCGCGAGCCGCACGCCCGGCCGTCCGACGAAGGCGTCGGCCGCGCCCTCTGCCGCTGTCGCCGTGATCGAGGCGTCCTCGTCGTACCATGCGCAGCGGAGCAGACCGCCGTTCTCTTCCGCCGCCTCCCGGATCAGCTCGCCCGAGGAGCGCACCGACACCTCCCGGCTCCCCTCGAGGGTGCTGCGGGTCACGCCGAGGGCGGTCGCGGCGCGGGAGGCGGGCAGCAGCGAGTCGCAGCCCAGCCGACTCGACGCGATCGCCGAGGCCGTCGGAGTGCCGGCCGAGGGAGTCGGAGTGCCGCTGGACGTCGCGGTCGGGCTCCCCGTGGTGGCGGCGTCCGGCTGTGGAGCCGACGTGCAGCCGGCGAGAGCCGCCAGCAGGGCCAGGCCGGTGACGGCGAGGCGGGCCCTCATGCCGACAGCTCGCGCTCGACCGCGGCCGCGAAGGCGTCGATGTCGTCCTCCGTGGTGTCGAAGGAGCAGACCCAGCGCACCTCTCCGGTGGCCGGGTTCCAGTCGTAGAAGCGGTAGGCGGTGCGGAGGCGGTCGGCCACGCCCGCCGGCAGAGTCGCGAACACGGCGTTCGCCTGCGTCGGCTGCGTGAACGCGAGCCCGGTGATCCGACCGGCCGCGAGCGCCTCCTCGAGCTGCGAGCGCAGCCGCGCCGCCATGGCGTTCGCGTGACGCGCCGAGCGCAGCCACAGCGGCTCCTCCTCGTCGCCGTCGCCGAGCAGCGCGAGCAGCTGCGCCGAGATGAAGCGCATCTTCGACGAGAGCTGCATGTTGGTCTTGCGGAGGAAGGTCAGCCCGCTGGACGCCTCCGGATCGAGCACGACGATCGCCTCGCCGAGCAGGATGCCGTTTTTCGTACCGCCGAACGAGAGCACGTCCACCCCGCGTCGGTGGTGAAGGAGCGCAGCGGCTCGCCGAGCGCGGCGGCGGCGTTCGCGATGCGGGCGCCGTCCATGTGCAGCCGCATGCCGCGGGAGTGCGCGTGATCGGCGAGCGCTCGCACCTCCTCCGGCGTGTAGACGGTGCCGAGCTCGGAGGACTGCGTGATCGAGACTACGAGCGGCTGGGCGCGGTGCTCGTCGCCGAAGCCCCACGCCTCCTCGTCGACCAGCGCGGGAGTGAGCTTGCCGTCGGGCGAGGCGACGGTGAGGATCTTGATGCCGCCGACCTTCTCGGGCGCGCCGCCCTCGTCGGAGTTGATGTGCGCGGTGCCCGCCGAGACCACGGCACCCCAGCGCGGCAGCATCGACTGCAGCCCGGTCACGTTCGCGCCCGTGCCGTTGAAGACCGGGAACGCCTCGGCCTGCTCGCCGAACTCGCGGCGGAACGCCTCCTGCAACCGCTCGGTGTAGACGTCCTCGCCGTAGGCGATCTGGTGCGCTCCGTTGGCGGCGGCGATCGCGGCGAGGACCTCGTCGTGCACTCCGGAGTAGTTGTCGGAGGCGAAGCCGCGGACGTCGGGATCGTGCAGAGCGCTCATCCCTCCATCCTCGCAGGCCCTCGCCCGGAGGAGCCCCGGCGCCCTCCGTGCCCTCCGCGGGCCGCGCGTGTTTCGGGCAGGTGAACTGACGACGACCCGACGGCCGATTGTCGTCAAGAAGTTGGTATCGGCTGAGAGGCAGGCCACTCTTGACCTATGCGCATGGACACCTCGGGAGCCGTTCGCGACATGCCCGCCCCTCCCGGGGTGGACGAGATCGCGGCCCGCTTCGGAGACCCCGTCCTCGCGTTCGCCCCGCAGCCGCGCCTCGAGGAGTTCGCTGCGGCGCAGACGATGGCCCTCGGTCGCTTCGTCGAGATCTCGCTCTCGTACTCGTTCTTCAAGAACCCGCGCAGCCGGGCCGATCCGGTCAACCACGTCCCCCTGACCGCGGAGCAGAAGCGGGCGATCGAGCGGGCCGAGAACGATCACCTCCCGCCGTGGATGGTCGATCAGGTGACGCGCATGCGGTATCCCGTGCTCTGGGAGGCGGTCCGCACCTCCGTGCCGATCCCCGCCGAGCGCAGCAGGCCGCTGGAGTCGCGGCTCGCCGCGCACATGGGCGACGTGCTCCGCAACACCTTCCCGGGTCGGGTGCGCAGCCGCCGCGGCGGCATGCCGGTCGTTGCTGCCGCTCTTCGCGACGAGGACGTCGTGCGCGGCGTCCCCGTGATCGTCGACGGCGAGGCGATGCGCGGCTACCGCGTCGACACGGACCCGGACGTGGTGGTGATCGGGGCGCGGGTCGACGGACGCTACATGACCGTCGTGCTCGACCGGAAGATCGTGCCCGACATCCGGATGGAGTTCGTCCGACGCATCCCGCCGCGAGCCTCGCCGACCCGGCGCTGAGGGCCTCCACCGCAGGCCGCCCCGAACGCCGCAGCGGTGCCTCCACCGGCCGTACCCGTCCACATCGGGTGCGCCCTACGGTCGCCCCGGCACCGCGATCCCGTGCTCGTAGGCGAAGACGACCGCCTGGATCCGGTCGCGGACCGCGAGCTTCATCAAGATCTTCGACACGTGCGTCTTCACCGTGGCCTCGCCCACGAACAGCTCGGAGGCGATCTCGGCGTTCGACCAGCCACGCGCGAGATGCACCAGGACCTCCCGCTCGCGGTCGGTCAGCTCGGCGAGTCCCGGCGGCTCGGCGGAGGGCCGGGCCGGCTGCGCGGCGAAGCGCTCGATCACGCGGCGGGTCACGTCGGGCGTCAGCATCGCGTCGCCGCGGGCGACCACCTGCACGGCCTCAACGAGCTCCTCCGGCGAGGCGTTCTTGAGCAGGAACCCGCTCGCTCCGGCCGAGAGCGCGTCGAACAGGTAGTCGTCGCGGTCGAAGGTGGTCAGGATCAGCACCCGCGAGCGGAGCCCGGGATCGGCGACGATCTCGCGGGTCGCCGTGAGGCCGTCGAGGCCGGGCATCTGCACGTCCATGCAGATCACGTCCGGGCGCAACTCCAGGGTGCGCTGGATCGCCTCGAGGCCGGTGCGGGCCTCTCCGACGACCTCGATCCCCGGCTCCGACTCGAGGACCATGCGGAAGCCTGCGCGAACGAGCTCCTGGTCGTCGACCAGCAGGACGCGGATCTGCTCGGTCATGTGCGGCCCCCGCTCGCTCGCTCGTGGCGCCCCCACGGCGTCTCGGTCGACGCTACCGGGTTGACGCCCGGCTCCTCGACGCCCGCCCGGGAGGGCGAGAGCGGCACTCGGGCGTGCACGAGGTAGCCTCCGCCCCGCGGCCCCATCTCGATCGTGCCGCCGACCGCTGCGGCGCGCTCGGTCATCCCGGTGTGACCCAGTCCGCAGGAGGCCGGCGTACCCGGGTGGGGACCGCTGCCTCCGTCGTCGGCGATCTCGAGCTCGACCGCGTCGGGGGAGTAGCGGAGGCGCACCTCGGCGTGGGCGCCCGGCCCGGCGTGCTTGCGCACGTTCGTGAGCGACTCCTGGGCGATCCGGTACAGGCTGAGCCCGACGGTGGCGGGGATCGCTCGGGGTGTGCCGAGGGTGCGGAACGCGGTGGGCAGTCCGGATCCGTCTGAGGCGGCCACCAGCTCTTCGAGCTGGGCGACCCCGCGGGTCGAGGCGGAGTCGGTGAGCGGGTTGGGTGCGGCGTCCTCGGCCCGCAGTGCGATCAGGATGCGGTGCAGCTCCTCGATCGCCGAGCGGGCGTCCCGTTCGATGGCACTGAGCGACGCGGCCGCCTTCTCGGGGTCGCGCGCCAGGACCCGCCGCGCTGCACCGGCCTGCACTCCCATCACGCTGACGTGGTGCGCGACCACATCGTGCAGCTCGCGCGCGATGCGCAGCCGCTCCGACGACACCGCCTGCCGCGAGGAGCGCTCCCGCTCATCATCGAGCTCGGCCGTGCGGGCCTCGAGCGCCTCCAACTGCCGCGCCGACTGCCACGAGGCCTCGCCGAAGACGTAGGCGCTGCCGAAGTAGAGCAGGTTCGACACGACGGCGAGCGCCGACTCCGCGACGTAGGGCGAGAGCAGCCCGGCGGAGTCGTGGCTCGGCACCGCGCGGCCGAGCCAGTCACCGGTGACCAGCGAGACCATCAGCCAGCCGAGCAGCGCGATGGCGATCACCACCCGCACGACGAGGGCCGCGCGGCGATCGCGACCCCACGCTCCCACCGTGTACAGCGCCAGGAAGAGGCAGATCTGGTTGAACAGCGACTCCGGCACCTGGAGCACGAGCCCGAGCGTGTAGACCGCGGAGATGCCGAGCGCCACGGTGGCCGGGAACCGACGCCGCAGAGCGAGCGGGAGTGTCATCAGGACTGCCCAGTGCGCACTCACGATCGGGTGCGCTGCGTCGGGGAACCCGGCGGAGGTGTAGAGGGCCACGGAGGCGAGCGTCGCCACCAGCAGCATCCCGGCACCGATCGTGTCCTGCACGTAGCCCAGGCGGCGGGGCGCGCGGCGCGTCCACCCCGGGGCGAACGGATCTGCGCCGGCACCTGAGGACATGGGCCCCACGCTAACCGACGGTCGACGGGGAGCGGCCGGGCGGGCGCCTCCGATGCGCACCGCTCCGACCGCGCCGCGCCTCAGTCGCGCCCGGTGATGCCCCTGGTCGACGCGATCACGTCGCCCATTTTCTTGCCGAGTGCCTCGTAGAACATCGAGAGAGGGAACTCGTCGTCGAGGACCGCGTCCGTCAGGCCGCGCGGGGCGCCGAGCAGCACGTCGTCCGGCAGGCCGCGCGCCCAGGCCGACGCAGGGTGCGGAGTCAGCGTCGCCGAGATCAGCGCGTGCGCCGCCAGCCAGTGCGCCGTCTTCGGACGGTCGATCGAACGCCAGTAGAGCTCGTCGATCGCATCCGAGAGCGCGACCACCACGTCGGCGACGCCGTCCCACTCGAAGGCCAGGCGCGTGTCGGTCCAGTGCAGGACGCCGTGTTGGTGCAGCCAGGCGAAGAGCAGCTGGCCGCCGAGGCCGTCGTAGTTGCGCGTCCGTGATCCGGTCAGGGGGAAGCGGAAGAGCCGGTCGAAGAGGATCGCGTACTGGACGAAGCGCGCGCGCTCGGCGAGCGCCTCTTGTTCGGCGTCGCGGTGATCGAGCGCGGCGAGGCGTCTCCCGATCGCCACCGACTCGCGGAACGCGGTGAGGTCGCAGCGCAGCTCCTCCAGCGAGTAGAGGAAGAACGGCATCCGCTGTTTGATCATGAACGGGTCGAAGGGCAGGTCGCCGCGCATGTGAGTGCGGTCGTGGATGAGATCCCACATCACGAAGGCCTCCTCGGTGAGGCGCTGGTCGGCCAGCAGGCGCCGGGCGTCCTCGGGGAGCTCGAGCCGAGTGATCTCCGCGGCCGAGGTCACCACTCGCCTGAAGCGGGCGGCCTCGCGGTCGGCGAAGATCGCACCCCAGGTGAAGGAGGGGATCGTGCGCATGGCGACGGTCTCGGGGAACAGCACTGCGCTGTCCGTGTCGTAGCCCTCCGTGAAGTCGAGGAAGCGCACGGGGACGAAGAGCGCGTTAGAGTACTCGCCCGCTTCCAGCTCGGCGACGAAGCGCGGCCAGACGACCTCGACCAGGACGGCCTCCACGTGCCGCTCGCGGCTGCCGTTCTGCGTGTACATCGGGAAGACCACCAGGTGGCGGCGCCCGTCGACGCGGTCGAGCTGCGGCTGGAACGCGGTGAGGGAGTCGAGGAAGTCCGGCACTCCGAGACCGTCGGTGCTCCACCGCTCGAAGTCGCCCACGAGCGCATCGAGGTAGGCGGAGTCGTGCGGGAACACGGGAGAGAGGGCGCGGATCCCGGCGATCACCCTGGCGACCTCGCTTCGGGCCTGATCCAGGTGCACGGGATCGGCGAGCGAGCCGTCCTGCGCCTGCAGCGGATGCAGCGCGGATGCGGCGGCCTTGAGGTCGAGCCAGGCGGCGGACGATTCCACGCGGTCCTCGACGACCTCGGGTTCTCCGACGACGGTGCTCTGCACGGCTTGCGACATGGTGATCCTCCTCACGCTGGTGATCCTGGGTGGAACGAGCCGGAGACGGCTCTGCGTCGAGCGTATGGTCTCCCGCGCGCGCTTTTCTTGCGTCCCGGCGGAATGACGCCGCGCGGTCGACGGCGACGCGCACGTCTGCGCCATCCCCCGACAGGTACGGTCAGGCCCCGCCCAGCCCGCTCGCAGATCCGGACCCCCCGTCCGGGTCTAGATTTCTTGATGCTCTGTCATGGCTCGCTGAACGGGTCGATGATGGAGCGACGCCGTTTCTGCATCCCGAGTGCGGAGACAACCGATCGACACACCACGCCGAACACCCTGACGGCGCGGCGGGATCGGCGAGCCATCCTGAGAGAGAGGATCGGAGCGCGTGACGGGACCCGAACCCGGAAGCGACCGCACGACAGCCAGCATCGACCACGACCTCGAGAACCTCCGTCTGCTGCCCTGGCCGCAGGTGGACGCCTCCCTCCTCCGCGACATGCTCGCGGAGACCGGGGGCGGACTCGAGAGCGAGAGCGAGCTCCTCGTGCGCCACGACCGCTACCTGCGCGGCTGGGCGGACGGCGATGCGTTCTTCTACGTGGTCGAGCTGGACGGCGTCTCCGTCGGCTCCATCGGCTATTGGTACGGCGCCTCGCGAGGAGTGGTCGCCTACGAGGCGGCCTGGAGCATCGCTCCGCACGCCAGGGGCATCACCGCGCAGTCGGTGCGCCTGCTGCTGGCGGAGGCGGCGGCGTTCCCCGCGCCGCGCTTCGTTCACGCGTTCGTGCCGGTAGGCGACTCCGACGACAGCGCGGTCTGCGTCGAGGTGGGCTTCGATCGCGTCGACGTGGTCGAGGCGGGAGATCCGCCGAGCCTCTACGCCGACTGGGCGTTCGACCTCGCCGGGGCCTCCTGAGCGCTCCGGCGGCTGCACCCTCCGGCGGCTGCACGCTCTGGGGACTGCGCGGCTGCACCCTCCGGCGACTGCCTAGGGTGGAGTCGCCGCGCCGCGCCCGCGCCGGCCGCTGACGAGAGGAGTGCCCCGTGGAGGGAGTGCTCACCGGCTTCTCCATCATCGGGGTGGTCATCGCGGTCGGCTACGTGATCGCCCGGTTCCGGATCGTGCCCCCCGAGAGCCGCCTCGTGCTCTCGCGCATCGCGTTCTTCGTGACCACGCCCGCGCTGCTGTTCACCGTGCTCTCGCGGGCGGACGTGACCGTGCTGTTCTCGTCGTTCCTGCTGGTGTCGTTCCTCACCGTCGTGACCGTCGCGCTGCTCTACGTGCTGGCCTCGCGACTGTTCTTCCGTCGTCCGCTGGCGGAGACGGTGGTCGGCACCGCCGCCTCCTCCTACGTCAACGCCAACAACATCGGCCTGCCCGTGGCGATCTATGTGCTCGGAGACCCGCAGTGGGTGGCGCCGACGCTCCTGATGCAGTTGACCGTGCTCGCGCCGACGATCCTCACGCTCCTCGACGTCTCGACGAGCGGACGGACCTCGGTCGGCGCCATCCTCACCCAGCCTCTGCGCAACCCGATGATCATCGCCTCCGCCCTCGGCCTCGTGGTCGCGGTCACCGGCGTCGAGGTCCCCGAGCCTGTGCTGCAGCCGTTCTCGATCATCGGCAACGCCTCCATCCCGCTGGTGCTGATGGCGTTCGGCATGTCGCTGCGCGGGCAGCGGCCCCTGGAGGCGGGGCGTCGCGGATCGAGGTGATCGTCGCCTCGGTGCTGAAGTCGCTGGTGATGCCGGCGGTCGCGCTGCTGCTGGGCCTGTTCGTCTTCCGCCTCGACTCCGAGCACCTCTTCGTGGTCACCGTGACCGCCGCCCTGCCGACCGCGCAGAACATCTTCACCTTCGCCTCACGCTACGACCGGGGCATCGCCGTCGCCCGCGACACCTCGCTGGTGACCACGGTCGCGGCGGTGCCGGTGCTCATCGTCGTCTCGCTCCTTCTGGGCTGATCGCCGGGCCGCCGGGCTGATCCAGAGGGCCCCGCGCGCCCCTCGTCCCGGACAGTCGGTCGTGGCGCGCGCGCCGTCGCACAGCGCCGAGCATCGCTTAGGCTCTCTGCAATGAGCACCACGACGTCCTCCTCCCGCCGCGCCTCTGGCAGATCGCGCCGTCGTCGTCGGGGCCTCTGGATCACGCTGACCGTCCTCCTGGTCCTGCTCATCGCCGCCGTGGTCGCCGTGCTGCTCGCCGTGCGCACGTACGACAAGGCGATGACGGTCCGGGACAAGCTCACCGAGGCGATCCCGCTGGTGTCGCAGGTGTCCGACAAGCTCACGTCGTTCGATACCGGAGGAGCCGAGGCGACGGCCTCGCAGATCGCGGCGCTCACCGGCGACGCCCGCAACGAGACCGACGACCCGGTGTGGCGGATCATGGAGGTGGTGCCCTACCTCGGCCCCAACCTGTCGGCCGTCCGTGCGGCGACCGAGATCGCCGACGACGTCTCGGGCAAGATCGTGACTCCGCTGTCGACGACCTCGCTCGACATCCTCAAGCCGGTCGACGGCCGCGTCGACCTCGGTGCGATCACCGAGCTCTCCCAGAAGATCACCGTCGCCAAGGGCGTCGTCGACCAGGCGCAGACCCGCGTCGGTGGGATCGACCGCAGCCCGCTCGTGCCGCAGGTCTCGTCGGCCCTCGACTCCTTCGCCCCGCAGCTCCAGACCGCCACCGAGGCGATGGCCCAGGTGGAGCCGCTCACGGCGATCCTCCCGGACTCACTCGGCGCCTCCGGCCCGCGCCACTACCTCGTGCTGTTCCAGAACCTGGCCGAGGCGCAGGCGCTCGGCGGCGGTGCCTCGTCGGTGATGCAGCTCGACGTCGACGGTGGCATGATCTCGATCGGCCAACAGCAGGCCAGCACCGACTTCAGGAACCTGGATCCCGTGACGGTCGACAAGAGCGCGCTGGACACCTTCGGCAGCAACCTCGCGACGACCTTCAACGTCTCCACCAGCCGTCCGGACTTCCCCACTGCCGCGTCGATCGCTTCACAGTTCTGGGCGCAGAAGTTCCCCGACCAGAAGATCGACGGCGTCCTGGCGATCGACCCGGTCGCGCTCTCCTACCTTCTCGGCTCGACGGGCCCGGTCACCCTCACCGACGGCACCGAGCTCACGAGCGAGAACGCCGTCTCCATCCTGCTCAACCAGATCTACTTCCGCTATCCGGCCTCGGTGGTCGGTGAACGCACCGACGAGTTCTTCTCGGAGGCGAGCGCGACGATCCTCGGCAAGATCCTCGGTGGCGATATGGAGCCGACGAAGATGCTGCCCGCGATCGTGAAGGCGGTCGACGAGAGCCGCATCCTCGCCTACAGCGCGGACGGCGACGAGCAGGCCCTTCTGGCTCCGACCCCGATCGCCGGGGTGCTGCCCACCGCGAACTCCGACAGCACGACGACCGGCGTCTTCTTCCAGGACGCGTCGATCGGCTCCAAGATGGACTACTACCTGCAGACGGCCGTCACCCAGACGAGCGCCGACCGTTGCGCCGCCTCAGGAGCGACCTTCACCACCACGGTCACGCTGACGAACACCATCTCGCCGGCCGTGGCCCGGACACTCCCCCCGTACGTGGCGGCGAACAACGGCACCGGTCGGTTCCCGCGCGGCGACTTCCTCACGAACGTCTACGTCTACGGTCCCCCCGGCACGACGACAGCAAAGTCGGAGACGCGGTGGTCGGACACTCTCGGCGAGCGCGCACTGGTGTACGAGCCGGGAGGCGACCTCGGCCGACCCGTCGCGCGCGCCAGTGTGCAGCTCGCGCCGGGCGAGTCGACGACCGTCACCATCACGTTCTCGGCCGGCGAGACAGCGGGATTCGCCGACCAGGCCGTGCGCGTCACTCCGATGATCAACCCGACGGCGGTGACACTGAGCGACGAGCCGTCCTGCGGATGACCTCGACCCCCGGCCCGGCCTCGGCGCCGAGGGCGTGTCTGACAGTGTGCGGGTCCAGAGGGTGATGGCGTGGAGGATGGCGGCGGCTCGGTAGGCGAGGGCGAGGTTGTCGTAGCGGGTCGCGAGGCCGCGCCACTGCGTGAACAGGGTGAATCCTCGCTCGACGACGTTGCGGCCTCGATAGTCATCGGCGTCGAACGCGGGCGGACGTCCGCCCTCGAGCCGCAGCGTGTGCGGTGGCCGATCTGATCCGAGGGCTGCGGGATCACGGTCGTGATCCCGCGGCGTCGCAGGAGCGAGCGGATCGCTCGGGGCGAGGAGGCCTTGTCGCCGCGCAACGTGTCGGGCGTCGTTCGCGGCCGGCCAGGACCCGGGCGGGCGACGCGTAACTGAGCCAGCAGGGTCGGGAGCATCGGCGAATCGCCGGCCTGTCCGGCGGTGCACGCGATGACCAGGGGTCGTCCGGCGCCGTCGACGAGGTGGGGGTCTTCGTCGTCAGCCCGCCTCGGGAGCGGCCGATCGTGTGATCAGGCGGCTCGATGCTCGAATTCGTGTAATTCGATGAAGCCCCCCGTGACACGGGTGAGGTTCGTCGCGTGCTGATGCGCGCGAGCGATCGTCGAGTCCACCGACACCGACCACTCGATCAGCCCTTCCGCGTCCGCCTGGGCAAGCAGCCGTTCGAGGATCCTGTCCCAAGCGCCCTTGAGCGGGCTGAGGACTATCGCGTACGCCTGCTCTCCCTCATCTGGGCGACGAGACTCCTTCGCGAGCTGAGCCACACGAAGGACGAAGGTGCCGTCCTCGTCGCAACCAATTGGGCGTTGAACGCCGTCTACGACCTCTCCGAGGCCTACTGGATCCGCGTCGCAGGACCGAAGAAGCCGCCGCTGGCAGAGCAGGACGAGCACCTCGCCTCCCTTACCCCGGCCGCCGGCGAGAGGATCGGCGGCCTCCTTGCTGTGCGCGGCGCCATGACCCACCGGCTGGTCCGCTCGAGCACCCGGGATCTGGGGTGGTCCATCAAGCGCATCTCGGGTAGTCACGAGATCTGGGCCAGTGAGGACGGGAAGGCTCTCGATCCCGTCCCATGGAGGCAAGGTGTCGCCGGGCGTCGTCCGGCAGATCATCAAAGAGATCCCATCCGCACCGAACGAATGGCGCCAGGAGAACATCATGAGCACCCAGACCAGCACCCGCGTCGTGCGCGCGATCGCCACCCGCGAGGGACAGTGGTGGACGATCGCTCTCCCCGACCTCGAGACGGTCACGCAGGCTCGACACGTGCGCGAGATCGACCCCATGGCTCACGACCTCGCCGCGCTCTGGCTCGACGTCGACGCTGCGTCGGTCACCATCGACCTCACCATCGAGATCCCCGAGGACGCACGCGCCGCATGGGAGGCGGCGAAGGCGAAGGACGCGGAGTCGAAAGAGATCGCGAAGCAGGGCGGCGACCTCGCCCGCCAGGCCATCAAGCTCCTGCGCGCGCGACATCAGCAACAGCGACGCCGCCGGTCTGCTCCGCATCAGCAAGCAGCGCGTCAGCCAGCTCACACACTCCTGAGCCCTCGCGCTGCACTGAACGCAGGAGGCCCCGAGCATCACGCTCGGGGCCTCCTGCGTTGCGGCTCCCGCTAGAACAGGGACGGTTGGTTTTCGTCGATGCCGGCGACCGCGGCGGCCATGCGTTCACGATCCCAGCCGTGTTCGTGCAGCACGGTGCGCAGGTCGCGGGAGGGTTGCGCGCGTTGCTGCAGGGCGACGCCGCGTTGGCCGAGCGCGGTGGAGGGTCCGGCATAGCGGCCGCGGCGGGAGCGGTCGAGCATGTTGTCGCGTCCGGTGCCTTCGCGCAGATGCGACACCGCGGAGTCGACGTCCGCGTGCACGCAGAGCGGTACGTCCCGAACAACGTCCCCGGACATCACACCTAGCCAGCGCTGAGCCGGGGATCGAGCTGGTGACGAGCCAGGAGGCGAGGAACGCCGTGCCGGTGCAGAGCGCGAAGCCGACGATCGGGATCCAGAACGCGCGGCGGCCGACGAGGTAGCGCACGACCGTCACACCGACGGCGATGAGCGCGATGACGGGCGGGCCGATCAGCGCGATCGAGACGCCCCAGTCGATGCGATCGAAGTCGCACGCGAAGTTCTGGCCCTCGCACTGGGCCGGGAAGACGGCGAGGATCGCGGCGAGGTAGCCGAGCACGACCGCGAGCAGCCCGAGCCCGAGGCAGCCGAGGACCGAGAGGACGAGGTCCCATCGGCGGCGGCGGGGCCTGCCCGCGGCGACCACCTCTCGGACCGAGCGGTACGCCTCCGTCCGCAGGTCGTCTCGGGCGGCGGAGGTGCGTGGCGCCACGGGGCGCCGAGCCGGCGGCCGCGGCGAGCCCTGCGCCTGCGCGCGCTTCTTCTTCGACGAGGCCATGATCAGAAGATCATCGGGCGATCGTCGTCGAGCGTCGTCTCGAGGTCGAGGTCGACCAGCACCGGCACGTGATCGCTCGGCGCGTCTCCCTTGCGCTCGTCGCGGTGGATCGAGGCGCCTGTGACGAGTTCGCCGAATGCGGTCGAGCCCAGGACGAAGTCGATCCGCAGGCCCTCGTTGCGCGGGAAGCGCAGCTGCTTGTAGTCCCAGTAGGTGTAGCCCTCGGGGACCAGCGGGCGGACGACGTCGCGCAGGCCCGCCGCCTCGAAGGCGGCGAAGGCCCGGCGCTCCGGAACGGAGACGTGCGTGGATCCGGGCCCCAGCGACGGGTCGCCGACGTCGCTGTCGAGCGGAGCGACGTTCCAGTCGCCCATCAGCGCCAGCGGGAGCCCCGGCTCGGCGGCGAGCCAGTCGCGAGTGCTCGCCTCCAGGGCGGCGAGCCACTCGAGCTTGTAGTGCCAGTGCGGATCCTCGACGGCCCGGCCGTTGGGGACGTAGAGGCTCCAGACGCGCACACCGTCGATCGTGGCGCCGATCGCCCGCGCCTCAAGGGGGAGGCTGCCGTCGGCCGCCGGCTCCTTCGCGAAGCCGGGCATGCCGGGGAAGCCGACCTCGACGTCCTCCAGAGGCAGGCGGGAGGCGATGCCGACTCCGTTCCACTGGCTGAGGCCCACCATCTCGACGTGGTAGCCGGCATCCGCGAAGGCTCCGTGCGGGAACTGCTCGGGCTTGCACTTGAGCTCCTGCATGGCGAGCACGTCGACGTCCTCGCGCACGAGCCAGTCGACGACGCGGCCGGCGCGGGCCCGGATGGAGTTCACGTTCCAGGTGGCGATGCGCATCCCGGAAGTCTAGAAGCCGCCACCGGCGCGTCTCCTGCGCGCCCTCCCCCCGACGGCGGATTGCGGAACGGATGTCGGTGGTCGATGGTTGACTTGACCCATTCGGTGGCGGCCGCGATCCGCGCCGTTCGATCGCCTCCGGACACGCCTCGCGGTCTCGCCCGCCGCCCGACCGCGGGGCTCCCGGAGCCCGCCTCCCGTCCCCTCTCGCCCACTCACGTCTCGCCCACTCACGCACCCCGCTCCTGCTCCGCCCCCCGTCCGGAGGACCCATGATCCTGCTCCGTCTCGCGTCGTCCTACGCGAAGCCCTACCTGCGCTGGGTGGTGGCGGTCGTCGTGCTCCAGCTCGTCGCGACGCTGGCCGCCCTCTACCTGCCGAGTCTCAACGCCGAGATCATCGACCAGGGCATCGGGCAGGGCGACACCGACTTCATCTGGGCCACCGGCATGACCATGCTCGGCGTCTGCCTCGTCCAGGTCGCCGCGGCCATCGGCGCCGTCTACTTCGGAGCGCGCACCGCGATGTCCGTCGGCCGCGACCTGCGCCGCGACGTGTACCGCCGCGTCGATTCGCTGAGCGGGCTCGAGGTCGGCGGCTTCGGCACGGCCACCCTCATCACCCGCGGCACGAACGACGTGCAGCAGGTGCAGATGCTCGTGCTGATGACCCTCAACTTCATGGTGTCGGCGCCGATCATGTGCGTCGGCGGCATCGTCTTCGCCCTCCGCGAGGATGCGGGTCTCTCGTGGCTGGTCTGGGTGTCGGTGCCGCTGCTGTTCGTCGTGGTCGGCTTCCTGGTGTTCCTGCTGCTGCCGCTGTTCCGCCTGATGCAGGACCGGATCGACGGCATCAACAGCGTCCTCCGCGAACAGATCACGGGCATCCGCGTGGTGCGCGCGTTCGTGCGCGAACCGTTCGAGTCCGAGCGGTACCGCAGGGCCAACACGGCGATCACCGAGGTGTCGATCAAGGTCGGCAACGTCTTCGTCCTGATGTTCCCCGCGATCATGATGATCCTGCATCTCGCGACCGCCGCCGTCCTCTGGTTCGGCGGCCAGCGGGTCGACGCCGGCCAGATGCAGGTCGGCTCGCTCACCGCGTTCCTGCAGTACCTCCTCCAGATCCTCACCGCCGTGATGATGGGGGTGTTCATGGTGATGATGATCCCGCGCGCCGTCGTCTGCGCCGAGCGCATCCAGCAGGTCCTCGATGCGCGCACCAGCCTCACCACCCCCGCGGGGGGCGTCGCCGCGCCGACCGGCGGGCGCGTCGAGTTCTCGGGAGTCACCTTCGGCTATCCGGGGGCCGAGCGCCCGGTTCTTGCGGGCATCGACATCGTCGCCGAGCCCGGCCGCACCACGGCCGTCGTCGGCTCCACCGGAGCCGGGAAGACGACCCTCCTCGGCCTCGTCCCCCGCCTGTTCGACCCGCAGGAGGGCTCGGTCACGATCGACGGCGTGCCCGTCTCCTCGCTCGACCGCGCGCAGCTCGCTCAGGTGATCGGCCTCGTGCCGCAGCGCCCCTACCTCTTCTCGGGGACGATCGCGTCGAACCTCCGCTTCGGGCGGCCGGATGCGACCGACGCCGAGCTCTGGGAGGCGCTGCGCATCGCCCAGGGCGAGGACTTCGTACGGAGCAAGGAGCACGGCCTCGACGAGCCGGTCTCGCAGGGCGGCACCAACGTCTCGGGAGGCCAGCGCCAGCGGCTCTGCATCGCGCGGGCCCTCGTCGCCCGGCCGCGGGTCTACCTCTTCGACGACTCGTTCTCGGCGCTCGACGTCGCGACCGACGCCCGGCTCCGGGACTCGCTCGCCGAAGCGACCACCGATGCGACCGTCGTCATCGTCGCGCAGCGGGTCTCGACGATCCGCCACGCCGACCAGATCGTCGTGCTCGACGCGGGCCGCGTCGTCGGCCGCGGTACGCATGACGAGCTCCTCGAGACGAACGCGACCTACCGCGAGATCGTCGAATCCCAGCTGAGCGTCGAAGGAGTGTCCTGAGATGGCGCGCGCACGAGAGACCGCAGCCACCGAGGCCGAGCCCGATTCGCCCGCGCCCGATTCGCCCGCGCCCGATTCGCCCGAGCCCGATTCGCCCGCGCCCGAGTTCGAGCCCGGTGAGGGCGACGGAGGGATGTTCGGCGACGGGCCGCCCGCCCGCAAGGCCCAGAACTTCTGGCCGTCGGCGAAGCGCCTCTTCGCCCTGCTCGGGCCGGAGCGCGCCCGGATGATCCTCGTGGTCGCCCTGGTCTCGCTCTCGGTCATCCTCACCGTGATCGCCCCGAAGATCCTGGGGCAGGCGATGGACGCGATCTTCAACGGCGTGATCGGCTCGGGGCTGACCCCCGGGGTCCCACTCGAGCAGATCATCCAGGAGCAGCGGGCCGCGGGCAACGACACCTTCGCCGACATGCTCTCGAAGACCGACATCGTGCCCGGCGCGGGTATCGACTTCGTGGTTCTCGGGCGGCTCATCGTCATCGTGCTGCTGATGTACGTGATCGCCTCGGTGCTGATGTGGGCACAGGGCTACATCCTCAACGGGATCGTGATGCGCGTCGTCTACGGCCTCCGCCAGGACATCGAGGCGAAGCTCAACCGGCTCCCGCTGCGGTTCTTCGACACCCGGCAGCGCGGCGACGTCATGTCGCGCGTCACGAACGACGTCGACAACATCCAGACCGCGCTCCAGCAGGCTTTCTCGCAGCTCGTGCAGTCGGTGCTGACGATCATCGGCATCACGGCGATGATGTTCATCGTCTCGTGGCAGCTCGCGCTGATCGCCCTGATCTCCATCCCGCTCTCGGCCGTGATCGCCGGAGTGATCGGTGCCCGCTCGCAGAGGCTGTTCGCCGCGCAGTGGAAGAACACCGGCGCGCTCAACGGCCACATCGAAGAGACGTTCTCGGGCCTCGAGATCGTCCGCGCCTTCGGTCGCGACCGGGAGATGCTCGAGGAGTTCGACCGCCGCAACGACAGCCTCTACTCCGCGTCGTTCGGCGCACAGTTCGTCTCGGGCATGATCATGCCGGCGATGACCTTCGTGTCCTACCTCTCCTACGTGCTGATCGCCGTCGTCGGCGGCCTGCGGGTCGCCTCCGGGCAGCTCACCCTGGGCGATGCGACCGCCTTCATCCAGTACTCGCGCGAGTTCACCCAGCCGGTGACCCAGTTGGCGAGCATGGCCAACATGCTGCAGTCGGGGGTCGCCTCGGCCGAGCGCACCTTCGAGCTGCTCGACGCCGACGAGCAGGAGCCCGAGACCGCCACGGCGTCGCTCCCGAAGCGGACCGACGGCCGGGTGGAGTTCGAGCGCGTCTCGTTCTCGTACGACCCCGAGCAGCCGCTGATCGACGAACTGACCTTCTCGGCACAGCCCGGGCAGACCGTCGCGATCGTCGGCCCCACCGGAGCGGGCAAGACCACGCTGGTCAACCTGGTCATGCGCTTCTACGAGCTCACCGGCGGACGCATCCTGCTCGACGGCGTCGACATCACGAGCCTCGCGCGCGGCGACCTGCGCTCGCGGGTGGGCATGGTGCTGCAGGACGCCTGGCTCTTCCAGGGCACCATCCGCGAGAACATCCGCTACGGCAGGCTCGACGCGACCGACGACGAGATCCTCGACGCGGCGAAGGCGACCATGGTCGACCGGTTCGTCCGCCAGCTGCCCGACGGCTACGACACGGTGCTCGACGCCGACGGAGGCAGCGTCTCGGCGGGCGAGCGCCAGCTCATCACGATCGCGCGCGCGTTCCTCGCCAACCCGTCGCTGCTGATCCTCGACGAGGCCACCTCCTCGGTCGACACCCGCACCGAGCTGCTGGTGCAGCACGCGATGAACGCGCTCCGCACCGACCGCACGTCGTTCGTCATCGCGCACCGCCTGTCCACCATCCGCGATGCCGACACCATCCTCGTGATGGAGTCGGGCCGGATCGTCGAGCAGGGAGCGCACGAGGCGCTGCTGAAGCGCCGCGGTGCGTACTACGACCTCTACATGACGCAGTTCCGCGGAGGCGGCGACGCCGCGGAGGAGCGCGACGCCGAGGCCGCGCTTCCGGGCGGCGGAGGGACCGCACCGTAGAGTAGGCGCGTGACCGACGCACGCCAGCAGCTCATCGAGTACATCGGCTCCGACGCCGTCTTCCACGGGGACTTCACCCTGACGAGCGGCAAGAAGGCCTCCTATTACGTCGACCTCCGGCGGGTGAGCCTCGACCACCGCGTCGCTCCGCTGATCGGCCAGGTCATGCTCGACCTCATTGAGCCGATCGAGCGCGTCGACGCGGTCGGCGGTCTGACGATGGGGGCCGACCCGATCGCCTCCGCGATCCTGCACCAGGGCGCGGTCCGCGGCCTCTCCTACGACGCCTTCGTCGTCCGCAAGGAGCCGAAGGACCACGGCCGAGGCCGCCAGGTCGAGGGCCCGGACCTCGAGGGCAAGCGCGTCGTGGTCGTCGAGGACACCTCCACCACCGGCGGCTCCCCGCTGAAGGCCATCGAAGCGCTGCTGACGGTCGGAGCCGAGATCGCCGGCGTCGCCGTGGTCGTCGACCGGGCGACCGGTGCGCGCGAGATCATCGAAGACGCCGGGTACCCCTACTTCGCCGCGATCGGTCTGGCCGACCTCGGCCTGAGCTGATGGTCGACGACGGCGAGCGCGACGGCTCCCCAGACGCGGAGAGCACCGAACCGCACGAGCCCGAGCGCCAGGTCGGCGGGAGCGAGTGGCTCCTCCAGCAGCTGAGCGGCGGGCGGCTCAAGAGCATCCTCGACTCGCCCCGCCGGGCTCCAGCGGCCCCGGAGCCCGGGACGCCCGCGCAAGCCGTAGAGCCTCCCGCCGCGCCCGAGGTGCCCCTCACCGCCGACCCGGAGCCGTCGGCCGCACCGGACATCCCCGCCGACGCGTCGGCCTCGGAGGCGGCGGACGACCCCGCGGCGCCACCCCGCCGTCGTGCCCCCCGCGGCACCGGTCGGACTCTGGCCCGGAGAGCCGGTCCAGAGCGAGACGCCTCCCGCTGAGCAGACTCCGGAGGGGACCGAACCCGTCGAGGCCGACGCAGCCGCGATGCAGGACCTCGCCGCAGCGGATCCGATTCCGACGCGGTCCCCGCTGCCCCGCACCGAGGCTGCGGCCGGCCCATCCGGCGAGCCCCATGACGATCCCGAGACGCCGACCGCCGACGCCGAGGACGACTCGGCCGCCCGCCGGCCCGGGCACGCGTCCCCCACCCTCCCGACGCTGCCCGAGACCGAGCCATCCGCCGATCCTCCGGCAGCACCCGATCTCCGCGATCCCTCGGAGCAGCCGATCGACGGACGGCCCGCGGGCGCGACCCCGCCGACTCCCCGCGAGCCCGCTGCTCCCGCCGTCTACCAGTGGCCGGACCCGCGTGCCACCTGGGACGAGCCGCCCGTCTGGGAGGAGATCGTCGCCCCGCGCGACGACCCCGAGGACGACGGCGGCGACGAGGAGCTCTGGCGCGAGACCGCAGACTCCTACGCGTGGAACCTCGAGCCGGCGGTGCAGCCGGAGAAGCCGGCCGAGGCCGCTCCGTTCCGGACCGCAGCGGCTGCCGAGCACGTCAACTCCGCGTCCTCGCGCGCCGCTCAGGCTCCGCAGGGGCGCCGCGCTTCCGCCGCGCGCACCGAGTCCGGAGTCCGTGACGCCGACGCGTCGACGTCGGGGCCGTGGGGCTGGCGCACCCTCAGCCGG
>NZ_LIIN01000061.1 GCF_001634385.1 Rathayibacter tanaceti
GCCGCCCCACGACGCTCAGCCCACCGTCGACAGCACTCCGCTGATGATCACGGCGATGATCGTCGTCCACGCGACGATTGCGATGCCCTGCCAGACCAGGATCCGCCCCGGCCACACCCGCGAAGTGCCTCGACTGGCCTCGAGTGTCGTCGTCGTAGGACTCGGCGAAGCCGCGGCCGCGGATCCGATTGCGCCCGCCGCCGAGCAGATCGAGGGGGCCGAGCAGCCCGCCGCGGATCCCCGCGACATCGCGCGCCAGATCGCGGATCAGTGCACGGGGTGCGGGTTCTGAGGCGGCGAGCGCCTCCACCCGGTCGGCGAGGAGGCGGCACGCGTCGATCTTTCCCACCCCGCCACTGGAGCACGACCGGCTGAGTGGACGCCTCCCACAGCTCGCGAGCAGCTCTTGACAGCGCCGCGGCGACTGCGCATCATCGTCTCTACAACGTTGTCTCCATCGTTGTAGAAATGGTGGAGACGCGCTGCTGAACCTCCCCGCTCCCCGCGTGGGACTCCTCCTCCGGCCGACGACGGCCGCATCCGAAAGGAAACGCAATGACGCGTCATTCGACGAGACTGCTGGCCGCGGGGGTGGCCGTCTGCGCCTCCGCCGCTGCTCTCACCGGCTGCTCCGCCGGGAGCGAGGCCGCGAGCTGCGAGAACACGGTCGTGAATCCGGACGCGAAGGTCGTCACAATGTGGGCCTGGTACCCCGAGTTCGAGGGCGTGGTCGACCTGTTCAACAACAGCCACGACGACGTCCAGATCTGCTGGAGCAACGCCGGCGCCGGCAACGACGAGTACACCAAGCTCACCACCGCCGTGCAGGCCGGCTCGGGGCCCCGACGTCGTCATGCTCGAGAGCGAGGTCGTGCAGAGCTACATCCCGCAGGACGCGCTGGTCGACCTCACCGAGTACGGCGCGGGTGACGTGCAGCAGAACTACTCCGAGGGAGCCTGGGCCGACGTCTCCAGCGGAGACGCCACCTACGCGATCCCGGTCGACGGCGGCCCGGTCGGCATGCTCTACCGCCAGGACATCCTCGACCAGTACGGCATCCCCGTGCCCACCACCTGGGAGGAGTACGCCGCCGCCGCGCAGGCGCTCAAGGACGCCGGCTCCACCACCCTCATGACCGACTACGCAGGCAACGGCCGCGCCTACCAGCAGGCGCTCTTCGCGCAGGCCGGTTCGGTGCCGTACACCGTCGACGGCACCGACGTCACGATCGATCTCGACGACGACGCCAGCGCGAAGGTCATGACCTACTGGAACGACCTGGTCAGCGAGGGCCTCGTCGGCACCGAGGACAGCTCGACCACCGACTACAACACCCACCTCGTCGACGGCACCTACGCCTCGGTCATCGCCGCGGCCTGGCTGCCCGGCTACCTCCAGGGCTTCGAGGGCGCCGACCCCGACGCCGTCTGGCGCGCCGCCCCCGTCCCCCAGTGGGAGGGCGAGGAGCCGACCCAGATCAACATCGGCGGATCCGCGTTCGCCGTCACCGCGCAGGCCGCCGACAAGGAAGCGGCTGCGACCGTCGCCAAGGAGATCTTCGGCACCGAGGAGGCCTGGAAGATCGGCATCGAGAAGGGCGCGCTGTTCCCGCTCTGGAAGCCGATCCTCGAGTCGGACTACTTCGCGAACCTCGAGTACGACTTCTTCGGCGGTCAGCAGATCAACAAGGACGTCTTCCTCACCGCCGCGACGGAGTACCAGGGCTTCCAGGTCTCGCCGTTCCAGAACTTCGCCTACGACAAGCTGACCGAGGCCGTGAATGCGGTCAACAGCGGAGAGTCGAGCGTGGAGGACGCGCTCGCGACCTACCAGACCGCGGTCAGCGACTACGCCGCCGGCCAGGGCTACACGGTCGGTTGACGACCGGCGGCCGCCGTCCACCCGGGCGGCGGCCGCCCCGTCTCGAAGGAGCACCCATGTCGAACCTCGTCGTCCCCGCACCCGCCGCCACCGCAGAACGCCCCTCGAAGAAGCCCCGCACCGGAGTCGTCGCCGCGCGCCGCGCCCGCTGGGGCTGGGTCTTCGTCGCGCCGTTCGGCGTCTTCCTCGTCGTCTTCCTGATCACTCCGCTGATCTACTCGTTCATCCTGAGCCTGCAGAACAAGACCGTCGCGACCGGCAATGAATGGGTCTGGTTCGCGAACTACGCGAAGGCCTTCTCGGATCCGCTCTTCCTCGAGGGCGTCGGGCTGGTGGTCCGGTTCGCGCTGATCCTGATCCCCATCCAGATGCTGGTCTCGCTGATCGCAGCGCTGGTGCTGGATGCGCTGACCTCACGGTTCTCGCGCTTCGCCCGACTGATGATCTTCGTGCCGTACGCAGTGCCCGCCGTGATCGGCGCGCTGATGTGGGGCTTCCTCTACAGCCCGTCGTTCGGCCCCGCCTCGGAGGTGTTCGGCTGGTTCGGCCTCGACGCCCCCAACCTGCTCGGCAAGGACTCGATCTTCGGCAGCCTCGTCAACGTGGTCACCTGGCAGTGGGCGGGCTACTACATGATCATCATCTACGCGGCCCTCCAGGGCATCGACCCCGCCGTCTACGAAGCCGCCCGTCTCGACGGCGCGAGTGCGATCCAGACGGCGCTGCGGATCAAGATCCCGATGATCTCCTCCTCGATGGTGCTGATCCTCGTCTTCGCCCTGATCGGCACCCTCCAGTTCTTCACCGAGCCGCAGATCCTGCGCTCGCTGGCGTCCGGCTCGATCGACGCGTCCTACACGCCGAACATCTACGCGTACACGCTCGCCTTCTCCTACAACCAGTTCAACTACGCCTCCGCGATCTCGTTCGCGCTGGGCCTCGTGGTGTTCATCGGCTCGTACCTGTTCCTGATGGCCACCAAGAGGAGGAACGGACTCTCATGAGCACTCTCGAACTCGCCCCGAAAAGGGCCGGCCGGGTCCAGCGACGCGAGGACGCCCTCCGCGCCCGCAGCCGCCGCGGCGGCCGCCAGCTGCTCCCGCACGTGATCCTGCTGGCCTTCGTCGTCTACTTCGCGCTGCCCTTCTGGTGGCTCGTCGTGGCCTCCACGAAGGACCAGGTCGGCCTCTTCTCGGGCACCGTCAGCCCACTGTGGTTCGGCGACTCGTTCGAGTTCTTCACGAACATCGGCTCGCTGTTCACCTACTCCAACGGGCTCTACTGGAAGTGGCTCGGCAACTCCTTCCTCTACGCCTTCGCCGGGGGTCTCGGGGCTACGGTGCTGTCGGTGCTCGCGGGCTACGGCTTCGCGGCCTACGCCTTCAAGGGCCGCAACGCCTTCTTCTCGCTGGTGCTCGGGTCCGTGATGGTCCCCGCGACCGCGCTGGTCATCCCGCTGTTCGTGATGTTCAGCGCCGCCCAGCTCACCAACACGATGTGGGCCGTCATCCTGCCCTCGATGCTGAACCCGTTCGCGGTCTACCTGATGCGCGTCTACACGCAGGACGCGGTGCCCGAGGAGATGCTCGACGCGGCGCGGATGGACGGGGCGGGCGAGATCACGGTCTTCTTCCGCGTCGCCCTCCCGCTGCTGCGCCCGGCGCTGGTCACGGTACTGCTGCTCTCGGTCGTGGGGACCTGGAACAACTACTTCCTGCCGCTGGTGATGCTCTCCAACTCCCAGCTGTTCCCCGTCACGGTGGGACTGGGTACCTGGCAGACGCAGGCCTCCGTCAACACCGGCGGCCAGTCGCTCTGGAACCTCGTGATCGTCGGCGCCCTGATCTCGGTCATCCCGCTGATCGTCTCCTTCCTCACCCTGCAGAAGTACTGGCAGGGCGGACTCTCCATCGGCTCAGTCAAATGACCACCGCACCCACCAGAGCACCCCTCCCCTCCAGAACAGGAGGGGCCCGTCACCGCCTCAGAAAGGCCCAGTCATGACCGACGCTCCCCGCGCCGTCCCCTCCACCACCTCGGCCCGGATCACGCTCGATCCCTCCGCGATCGTCGCCCCCGTCAACCCGCGGATCTTCGGCTCGTTCGTCGAGCACCTCGGCCGCTGCGTCTACGACGGGATCTACGAGCCCGGCCACGCCACCGCGAACGAGGACGGCTTCCGCCTCGACGTGGTCGAGCTGGTCAAGGAGCTCGGCGCCACCACGATCCGCTACCCCGGCGGCAACTTCGTCTCGGGCTACCGCTGGGAGGACGGAGTCGGACCGCGATCCGAGCGCCCCCGCCGCCGCGACCTCGCCTGGCACTCGCTCGAGACCAACGAGGTGGGCCTCGACGACTTCGCGAAGTGGGCGGCACTGACCGGCAGCGAGATCATGTACGCCGTCAACCTCGGCACCCGCGGGGTGCTCGAGGCGCTCGACGTGCTCGAGTACGCCAACGGACCCGCCGGCACCGCTCTCGCCGACCAGCGCATCGCCAACGGCGGGACCGAACCGTACGGCATCCGCATGTGGTGCCTCGGTAACGAAATGGACGGGCCCTGGCAGGTCGGCCACATGAGCGCCGACGACTACGGGAAGCTCGCGTCCCGCACCGCCAAGGCCCTCAAGATCGCCGACCCGTCGCTCGAGCTGGTCGTCTGCGGCTCGTCCGGCTCGTCGATGCCGACCTTCGGGGAGTGGGAGCGCGTGGTACTCGAGCACACCTACGACGACGTCGAGTACGTGTCGTGCCACGCCTACTACGAGGAGCACGACGGCGATCTCGGCTCGTTCCTCGCCTCCTCGCTCGACATGGAGTACTTCATCGCGACGGTCGCGGCGACCGTCGACCACGTGAAGTTCAAGCTCAAGAAGACGAAGGACATCAAGCTCTCGTTCGACGAGTGGAACGTCTGGTACCTCAGCGAGTGGAACGCACAGGAGAAGGCCGACGCCGAGGGTGACCAGAGCACGCGCGAATGGGCTTACGCCCCGCGCCTGCTCGAGGACGTCTACTCGGTCGCCGACGCCGTCGTGCTGGGCAACCTGATGATCACGCTGCTGAAGAACTCGGACCGGGTCACCTCCGCCTCCCTCGCGCAGCTCGTCAACGTGATCGCGCCGATCATGACGGAGCCGGGAGGCGCCGCGTGGCGCCAGACCACCTTCTTCCCGTTCTCGACCACTGCGCGCCTCGCCTCCGGCTCGGTGCTGAAGCCGCGGATCGAGGTGGGCACCTACGCGACGGCCCGCCACGGCGACGCGCCGCTGGTCGACTCCGTCGCCACCGTCGACGAGGGCCGGGCGGCGGTGTTCCTCGTGAACCGCTCGACCACCGACGCACTCGAGGTGACGGTCGACGTCAGCGGGCTCGGAGTCGGCACCGTCGCGGAGGCGGTGGCCCTCTTCGACGAGGACCCCTACGCGAAGAACACCCGCGACGACCAGGACCGCGTGCGGCTGCGAGAGATGCCGGCAGCGCTCGCAGACGGCGTGCTGACGCTGACGCTCCCGGCCGTGTCGTGGACGGCGGTCGCGCTGACGGCGTGACCGGCGGCCGCCTCCGGCTCGGCTGACACTGTCCAGGTCCCACGGGTGATGGCGTGGAGGACGGCGGCGGCGGGGGTCGCCCGGCTCCCGTCATGGCGACGAGCAGCTCACCTCCCGAGCGTCGTGCACCTCGTCGAGAGCAAGTTGCACGCGATCCCGCGCCTGATGGCGGGTGCCGGCGAGGCACTCGCCATCGCGGCGATGGTGTCAGCGGCCGGTGTCGGTCGATCGCCGGGTGCGTGCTTCGTGGACGCTGGCCGTGATGACGAACAGGAGCGCACCGAGCCCGATGAGGGCGGAGGAGGAGGTGATGAAGCCCCCGGCGATGACGGCCACCATGGCGAGCGACACCCACGGAATCGTGCGCCATGCGCGCATTCGCGGCAGAAGGCCAAGCGCGAGAGCGGCGACGACGATCGTCAGCACGAACGACAGCCAGGGTCGTGAAGGGGTCGAATCGATGAGTCCGACGACGACCGAGACCATGGTGATGATCCCCATCACGCCGAGCCCGATGAGCGCGACTCTCTGATGAATGACGGTACCGACTTCAGGGTGCCCAGCGTGGTTCGTCATGATTCATCCCCTCGAGCATACGGTTTCGCGGGTAGCCGCCGAGGTGACCAGCGCCACTGAACGGTGGACTCAGCAGACGACGGGCACCGCCTGATTGGTGATGACGTAGGAGCGGAAGCATGTCCCTTCGGCGCCGCTCAGGTCGTGGTCCTGGATGTCTTCGTTCACCTTCTGGATGGCGGCCGCGCATGCGGCGGCACCGACTGGAATGCACACGCGACCGTTGCGGGGGCGGAGCCGGCGTCGATCGCGGCCTGCCACTCCGGCAACGTGCCCTGGATGTACGGGGCGACAAAGTTGTCCACGCCGGCGGACCACTGCGTCAGATCGAGCAACCGCTCAACCGGGAGGTCCTCGTCGTCAGGAGAGGGCGCTCCCGTGCCTACCGGCAGGTGATGCCGGGGGGCACCACCGTCTGGATGTGCGCTCCGGCGCCGCCTCCCGCTCGGGCCACCGCGATCAACACCTCGCCGGCCGGCAGCACCGGCTGGCGAGTGGTGAACGCGTGCGTCGCGGCCTTGCCCGACGCGACGGAGGCGAACGACTTCGTGGTCGTCCCCAGGGTCATGGCCACGCTCACGGGCACAGAGTCCTGGTTCACGGAGGTGACGGTCACGACCGGCTTGCCGGCGATGCAGCGCGCGGTGGCGGTGCTGACCACCTTCAGCGCGGCCTCCTGCTCGTCGAGGACGAACGGTGCGAAGTCGATCCAGTCGACGTCCGGCGCGATCGCGTAGCCCGGCAGGACCGTGTCGTCGCTCGTGCTGCCCGTGGGCCCCTCGTCGATGAACAGCGTCGATCGGGTGTTGCCGAAGGTCACCGGACCGGAGTCGGTCGCGAGGTCCAGGGGCAGGACGGCCTCCCAGAAGTTGGTGGAGGAGTAGGTGTACCGGAAGGTCGTGCGACCCACCAGACCCGCGGTCCCCTCCTCCTCGGCCTGCAGCCCGAGATCGACGACCTGCGGGTTGTAGTCGTGGGTGCCCTCGATGTCGTCGTTCGAGTAGTGCACGATCGCGTCGTAGGCGCCGGCCTCGTCGAAGCCGGGGAGCCGGGGGACGGTGAGCGTGCCCTCGTTCGCCGGGTCCGCGTCGGTGATGCCGAGACCCGTCACGTACCCGGTCCCGGAGCCGTTGGTGAGCGCACCGCCGAAGCCCGAGACTTCCGCGGTGCCGTCGAGGTCGGTGGTGGCGAGATCCTCGGCCTGGACGCGGACGATGCTGGCATCGCCCTCGACGGCGCGCGTCGTCGCGACCGAACCGACGCGGGCACCGGTGCCGGCGAGCTCGACCTCCGAGATGCCCTCGGGCAGGTGGACGCGGACAGTGGAGGCGCCGGCCTGCGGGGTGAACGCCGCCGCACGGCGACCGTTCACGTCGACGGTCAGCTGCGCTCCTGCGGCGCCGTCCCAGTCGACGACGAGGTCGTAGTAGCCCGACTCGAACGTCGACGGGTAGAGATCGGCGCGCTCGCCGGCCTCGAGCGAGAGCCGCCCGCCAGAGAGCGTCGCTCCGTCGATCAGACGGAAGGTCGTCGCCGGGTACTCGACGGACTCGGTGCTCGTGGTGTCGCCGACGCGCAGGAGCTCGAGGCGATCGAGCGTCACGCCGCCACCGACGCCGGCTCCGGGCAAGAGGGTGGTGCCGTCCTGGCTGGTGCGGAGCCCGACCGTGTGGGTGCCGGCGCTCAGGGCGACGTACACCTCCGCACTGCCCCGGGCGACGGTGCGGACGTTGCCCGGCTTGATCGCGTTCGCCCCGTACTGCACGAGGGTCGAGAAGGCGTCGTCGACGAAGACCGCGTGCTGCGCGGCCGTGCCGGGAGTCGCTCCGACGATCTGCAGGCGGTAGAGGCCCGCCTCCTGCACGGTCACCGACCAGTCGGCGCGCGAGCCCGCGGAGGCGAAGCCCGAGACGTCGCGATCGGCGGAGGCCCGGTAGCCGTCGGGAGTGCGCACGGCCGCGGCGGTGAGGCGAGTGGCCTCCGCCTCGATCACGTGGCGCTCGCCCTGCTCGGCCGCCGCCGCCTCGACATCGCGCGTCGAAGCAGGGGTGATGACGACCTGGTACGCGCTGGAGGAGTTCGCGGAGGGGATCCGGAGCTCGATGCGGCCGTTCGCCACCGCGACGGCGTCGTCGGCGAGGACGACCCGGGGGGTCCCGGCGATGCCGTCGGTGCCGCTGACGACGGCCTCGCGGACCTCGACGTCGACGGAGGAACCGAAGGTCGCGGCGTCCAGTCCGTTCAGGGTCAGGGCGCCGTCGCGACCGTCGGGGATCCCCGCGACGATCACCTGGGCGCGGTCGGCCTCGCGATCGACGGCGGCGATCGCCTTCTCGCGGTTCGCGGTGACCGCGACCGTGCGCGACCCGGTCATGTCGCCGTACCACTTGAAGAGCCACCAGCCGCCGTTCGCGGCGTTGACCTTCGCCTGGTTGTCCGAGAGCGTGCCCGACGCCGTCCAGTACGCGGTCTGAGCGTCGATCTTGGCCGCCTCGAAGCCGGCGAACCAGCGCAGCAGATTGGCGGGCGAGCTCATGTCGGTGCTGGCACCCCACTCGGTGATGTTGATCGAGGGGATGTCAGCGGCGGCGATGCCGACCTCGGCGGCGTAACGGCGGAAGTCGGACGCGCGGTCGGGCAGCCACTGGTAGCCGCGGAGCTCGTGCCAGACGTAGATGTCGGGCACCGTGCTGGTCGCGCGAGCCATGTTCAGGAACGTCGTGATGTTGCCCTCTCCGCGCCACGCCGCGTCTCCGGGCCCCGCGATCTGTGGACGCTCGAGGCCGTGCTTCGCATAGGTGTCGGTGATGACCTTCCAGGCGGCCGCCCAGTCCGTCGCTCCGCCGGGGGTGAAGCTGCCCGGCTGGTTGCCGACGTGCATGAAGCGGTTGTAGAGGTCGTCCGAGTTCAGCCACTGGAGGTCGACCTCGTTGAACGGGATGAAGACGTACTTCTCGGGGTTCTCCGCCTCGCGGGCGACCTCGTCGACCACGATCTCGAGCACCTCGAGGTAGTCCCAGACGCCGTTCGGGGCGGTGGTGAAGTCGTCGGTCAGGCGTCCGCTCGCGTCGCGGACGTAGCTGCGGTCGTCACCGGGCCGCCTCCCGCCGTTGTAGGGCCAGTCGGGGTAGTAGTCCTGCGTGTAGAGGTAAAGGTCCTCGCCGTACTTGTCGAAGAAGGTCTTCTCGACGGTGAAGGCGTCGCCGCCCGGGTGCTGCGTGCCGAACGGCGGCTTCTGCGACACGTTGGTCATGGCAGCGCCGTTGACGAGCGCCTGGGTGGGCGATCCCTCGTCGCCGAGGCCGTAGAGAGTGCCCGAGGCGCCTCCGCGGAACTCGCCCGTGTCCTGCGAGAAGTCGACGGCGATCGGCTCGGGCGGCCGAGCCGTGACGGTCACGGTCGTGGTGAACGGCGTCGACCAGCCGGCGACGGTGCCCCTCACGGTGAACGTCGAGCCCGCGGTGGCGTAGGCGGAGGCGGGGACGGCGTCCCACGAGATCGCCGCGGTGGCCGGTCCCGACTCGCGGGTGACGTTCACGGTCGCGGGCAGCGTCGGTGCGACCTGCGCCGCGGTGGACGCGGTGAAGCTCTGACGCTCGACCGAGACGATCGCGCCGGCGTCCTCGAGGTAGGCGGCCGAGACCTGCTCGGCGGTCAGGGCGGTGCGGTAGATCGCGAAGTCGTCGAACTGGCCGCCGAAGAAGGCGGCGTACGGCCCCGCCCACGGCACGCGGCCGATCAGGCCCGAGCGGGTGCTGGAGGGCGAGGCGAGCTTCGCGAAGTCGAGTGCGACCGCCTCCGTCCGCACGAGCGAGCCGTTGATGTAGTACAACACCGAGTCGGTCGTGGCGACCGTGGTGATCTGCGCCCAGGTGTTCGTGGGCAGCGGAGTCGACGACACCGCCTTCACCTCGGTGCCGGTGTTGGCGGCCGCCTTCGACTGCCCGCCCTCGTTCGGCACGTGGTACAGCCCCCAGTTGTCGCGGGGGAGGGCGTCGCTGCCGATGATGTACGACCAGGGGAGCTGTCCGGCGTTCGCACCGTCCCACTTCACCCAGGTCGAGACGGTCATCGCCGAGGTGTCGGCGAAGAGTCCGGCCGGGATGTCGAGAAAGGGGGCGGCGGCCTGCGATGAGCTGCGCGCCGCCGGGGAAGACTCCGGAGGCTCCCGAGCCGGCCACGGGTCCGGTGCCGCGGGCGAGCGACGGGGCGTTGCGGACCCGGGCGTCGAAGGCCGAGCCGAGCGAGCCCTCGTTCGCAATGGTGGATCCCGAGGGGTTCCGATCGAACGTGTAGAGGACGGCGGGGGCGGGAGGAGGATCCGCGGCTGCCGCGGGGCCGCCGCCGACCAGGGTCGAGGCTGCCAGGACGGGCAGTGCGACGAGAGCGGCGATCGAGGCGGTGATCCGCCTCGAGAAGGGGTGGGGTGCGTGCATGGTGTCCTCAACGCTGAGAAGGAAGATGAAATCGCTATCGCCCAGAGGTGACAGGAGGCGATGCGTGCACGATAGCGATATCACGAGCCGGGCACCAGGTGTGCAGCGAAGACGAGACGGTCGGCGTGATCGCTGTCAGATAACGCTTTCACCACCCGCTTGCGCTTTCGTGAAATCGGTATCAGTATCGTCCCAGCCCCGGATCCGGGGCGACGCCCTTCCCACTCCGCGACGACGAGGAGCTCCTGTGCCCGAGCAGCTGACCTGGGGGACCCGCGAGGGACTCCGACTGACTTTCGACTGCTCGCCCGGATCCCCGGTCGCCCTCGTCGCCCTCGAGGCCGCGGACGTCCGCCTGGAGGCGACGCACGTCGCCCCGTTCCTCGAGATCACGACCGCGGCCGCCGGGCACGATCCCGCCACCTCGCGCCTCACCCACACCCGGATCGGCGCCGCCCTGCGCTACACCGCTCACCGCGAGAGCTCGGTCGGCGGGGTGGAGATCCTCGAGATCGACACCGAGGCCACCTCGTTCGGCGTCGCGGCCACAGCGATCCTGCGGCAGGTCCCCGGGGTCGCGGCCGTCACCTCCGAGGTCGTCGTCCGCGCCCTCACGCCGCAGGTCGTCCGCTCGGTCGCCTCGTGGAGCGCCGACCTCGGCGCGCAGCCCGGAGCATCCGGCAAGGACGCCTTCACCCGCTGGTCGCTGCTGCGCGGCGAGAACGACTGGCTGGGAGAGGGGCGCTGGCGCAGCGGGCCTGTCCGCGACTCCGGCTTCGTCATCCTCCGCGAGGACATCACCGGCCACGACCCGCGCGGCGCGGTCGGTGCGGTCTCGGCGGGCAGCTGGTCGACGGGCTCCGACCTCCCCGTCGGCGGCCTGGCCGCGCCCGACGCAGCGCTCGTCTGGCAGATCGAGCACAACGGTGCCTGGCGCTGGGAGGTCGGCGAGGACATCGACGGCGGCACGCTCGCGCTCTCGGGCCCGACCGACCGCGATCACGGCTGGATCCGGCCCCTCGCCCAGGGAGAGGAGTTCCGCTCCGTCCCCGTCACGCTCGCTCTCGGCCGCGACGCCGATGCGGCCATCGACGCCCTCACCCGCAGCCGCCGCGCGAGTCGCCGCGCGCACCCCGACAACGCCGCCATGCCGGTCGTCTTCAACGACTACATGAACACCCTGAACGGCGATCCGACCACCGAGAAGCTGCTGCCGCTGATCGACGCCGCGGCCGCCGCGGGTGCCGAGATCTTCTGCATCGACGCCGGGTGGTACGACGAGAGCGGCGTGCCCAGCGGCTGGTGGAGCAGCGTGGGCGAGTGGCAGCCGTCCGCGAAGCGCTTCCCGGGCGGCCTCGGCGAGGTCGTCGAGCGGATCCACGGTCACGGCCTCGTGCCGGGTCTCTGGCTCGAGCCGGAGGTGATCGGCGTCGACAGCCCGATGGCCGGCCGCCTCCCCGACGACGCGTTCCTCCAGCGTTCCGGAGTCCGCGTCGAGGAGCACGAGCGCTATCACCTCGACCTGCGCCACCCGGCGGCCGTCGCCCACCTCGACGCGACGGTGGACCGTCTGGTCGCCGACTTCGGCGTCGGCTTCTTCAAGTTCGACTACAACATCGACGCCGGCCCCGGTACCGACGTCGCCTCCGACTCCGTCGGTGACGGTCTGCTCGGCCACAACCGCGCCTACCTGGCCTGGCTCGACGCCCTGCTCGACCGGCACCCGACCCTCGTGATCGAGAGCTGCTCCTCCGGGGCGATGCGGCAGGACTGGGCCGTGATGTCGCGACTGCAGATGCAGTCGACCTCGGACCAGCAGGACTTCCGCCTGTATCCGCCGATCGCGGCCGCCGCGCCGATGATGCTCCTGCCAGAGCAGGCGGCCAGCTGGGCCTACCCGCAGGCCGACATGGACGACGAGGAGATCGCCTTCTGCCTCGTCACCGGCCTGCTCGGCCGCTTCTACCTCTCGGGCTACCTCAACCAGATGACCGACCCCCAGCTCGCCCTGGTGCACGACGCCGTGACCGCGGCGAAGACGCTCCGCGGGACGATCGCCTCGTCCACTCCCCGCTGGCCGCTCGGCCTGCCCGGCTGGACCGATGGCGCGGTCGCCCTGGCACTGCGGACCGACGCCGAGCACCTCGTGTCGGTCTGGCGCCGCAGCGGTGCCGACGACGTCGTGCTGCACCTCCCCGAGCGGATCGGGCAGGACCTCGACGTCTCGGTCGTCTTCCCCGCGACCCTCACCGCGTGGGCCACCGAGTGGGACCCCGGCACCGGACGGCTCCGCGTCCGGCCCGCCGGCACCGGACCCTCCGCGCGCACCTTCCGACTGTCCCTCCGTCCCTCCTGAACCCCCACCCGCCGCCGGGTCGACTCCGACCCGGCGTCCCCTCGCCACGAGAGAAAGCTCGAGTATTTCGATGAAGAAGTCACTCCTCAGCGCCGTCGTCCTCACCGCGGCATCCGCCCTGCTCCTCGCCGGATGCAGCGACCCCGGCGCCGGCGGCGGAGGCGGCTCGGCCGCTCCCGCCGACTGGCCCGCTCAGGACACCGACCTCTCCGGCACCGACCTGACAATCTGGGCAGCGCAGAACTCGAACAAGGTCCCGGAGTCGGTCGTGGCCGGTTTCGAGAAGCTCACCGGCGCCACGGTCGACATCGAGACCATCCCCGACCCCTACGAGCAGGGCGTGCAGACCAAGGTCGCCACCGGCGACAAGCCCGACCTCGCCTTCTGGCAGCCGACCGCCTCGCAGCTCACCGCGCTCAACGCCTCGTCGAACCTACAGAACCTCGACGGCGCTCCCTGGCTCGAGGACGTCGATCCGTCGCTGAAGGACATCACCGGCCTGCTCGACGACACCCGCTACGCCGCGCTCGTCTCGACCCCCGCGGTCGAGGGCGTCTACTACAACAAGAAGGTCTTCGAGGCGAACGGCATCACCGACGTCCCGACCGACTGGGACTCGTTCGTCGAGCTCGGCCGCCAGCTGAAGGACAAGGGAGTCACCCCCTTCTACGAGATGGGCGGCGACCGCTGGGCCACCCAGTGGTGGGTGCAGGTGCAGCTCGCCGACGCCGCCAAGGACGGACTCTGGGATCGCGTCAACTCGGGCGAGGAGACCTTCACCGACCCGACCATCCAGGGCGCGATCGACTCCTACAAGGGCCTGATCGACGAGGGCCTCTTCAACGACGACATCACGACCGCGACCTTCGAGGACCAGGGCGCGGCCCTGCTCGCGGGAGACGCGGCGATGGTCGTGCAGGTCAACTCGTTCTTCGGCCAGCTGCAGTCGCTGTCGGACACCGAGACCCTGAACGACACGATCGGCTTCTTCCCGATCTCACCCTCGGGAAACGTCGGCACCGTCATCCCCGACCAGTCGAACGCGCTCGTAGCCTTCGCGACAGGGGACGAGAAGAAGGAGGCGGCCTCGCGCCAGTTCCTCTCCTACTGGCTCGGCGACGGCTACTCCGACTTCGTGACGGCCGAGGACACCATCTCGCTCATGCCCTCGGTCACCACTCCCGACAGCGTGCCCACCGCGCTCGTCTCGGTCAGCGACTCCATCGGCGACTCGGTCGGCTCGATGCAGGCCCTGGCCATCGCGAACCCCGACCTGTACATCTACCTCGCCGACATGATCCAGGGCACCAAGACCCCGGAGGAGGTCGCGCAGGCCACGCAGGACCAGTTCGCCCAGCTCGCCAAGGCTCAGGGAGCCACCGGCTTCTAGCCGCCGATCGCGGGGTCCCGTCACGCGGCGGGGCCCCCATTCCCTCTCTCGAAAGGCAGTGCGTTGTCCACCACCCGAGCCACCGCGACACCGCGGATCCTGACGAGCGTCCGCGCCGGGGCCCCGCGGCCCCGAGTCCGCCGCTCCGACCACCCGCTGGTCTTCCTCGTGCCGGCGCTCGTGGTGCTGGTCGTCTTCTTCTTTGTGCCGACCCTGTTCAATTTCGTCTACGCGTTCACCGACTGGTCGAGCTTCAAGTCGGCGATCGGGTTCGTCGGAACCTCGAACTTCGTCGACCTGTTCCAGAGCGGCACGCTGCTGCAGGCGCTGCGGGTGACCCTGGTCTACGCCGTGCTGGTCGCGGTCTTCCAGAACCTGTTCGGGCTGATCCTGGCGCTGCTCCTCGAGAAGGACACCCGGGTCAACCGCTTCGCCCGCGTGATGTTCTTCATCCCCGTGATCATGTCGGCCCTCGCCGTCGGCTATGTGTTCCAAGCACTGCTCAAGCCCGACGGCGCGCTGAACGACATCCTCTCGTTCGTCACCGGCCAGAGCGTCTCGATCGCGTGGCTCGGGGACACCACCTGGACGATTGTGGTCGTCGCGCTGATCCACTCCTGGAAGTGGATGGGCCTCTCGATGCTGATCTACCTGGCGGGCCTCAAGACCATCTCGGGCGACGTGCTCGAGGCCGCGCGCCTCGACGGATCCTCGTGGTGGCAGACCTTCCGCGACATCCGCTTCCCGCTGATTGCCCCGGCTCTCACCTTCAACGTCGCGACCGCGCTGCTCGGCTCGATGAACGGCTTCGACATCGTGCAGGCCACCACCGAGGGCGGCCCGGGCGGCACCACCGAGCTGCTCAACATCTTCATCTTCCGCACCTTCGGGCAGGGCCTGTTCGCGCAGGCGACCACGATGAGCCTCCTCCTCTTCGTGACCGTCGCCGTGCTCGCCTTCCCCGTCATCCGCATCCTGCGCCGTCGAGAGGACGTCCTGTGAGCGCCACCACCGTGTCCCGCCCGTCCGCACCATCCCGGCCGTCCGCACCATCCCGGCCGGCCCGCCGTCTCGGCCGCTTCGCGCAGCCCGCCGCCGCGCTCGCCTCCGTCGTCCTGCTGCTGGGCGTGCCGTTCTGGCTTATCGTCAGCACCGCGGGCAAGACCCAGGCGGAGGCGCTGAACCCCAACCTCGCCGCCCCCTCGCAGTGGCAGCTCTTCGAGAACGTCGCGACCGTCTTCACCGACGGCCGGATGGTGCCGGCGTTCCTCGGCAGCGTCCTCGTGATGGTGCCCTCGGTGCTCGGCGTGCTGGTGCTCGGCTCGATGGCGGCCTGGATCCTCGGCCGCCGCACCGGCCGCGGGATGGCTCTCGTCTACGCGCTCGCGATCAGCGGCATCGTCCTCCCGCCCGCCGTGGTGACGGTCGTGCTCCTGCTACGTCAGCTCGGCCTCGCCGGCACCGCCGTGGGCATGGTCGGCGTGTACATGGGGATGTACCTCTCGACGGTGATCTTCTTCGTCACCGGTTTCGTCCGCACCATCCCGGCCGAGCTCGAGGAGGCGGCCCGCGTCGACGGCGCGCGCCCCATCCGGGTGTTCTTCACGATCATCCTGCCGCTGCTGATGCCCGTGCTCGCGACCGCGACGATCCTGATCTGCCTCTACATCTGGAACGACGTGTTCTACGCGCTCTTCGTGGTCGGCGGGCGGCTCGACACGCTGCCGCTGAACCTCTATCAGGTGGCCAGCGCGGGGCTGTACCTGCAGAACTGGCATCTGATCTTCTCCTATATCATCCTGATGAGCCTGCCCCTCCTGCTGGTGTTCGTCTTCGCGCAGCGCAAGATCATCTCGGGCATCACGAGCGGCGCGGTGAAGTGACGTCGTCCGGGGCGCGCGACGAAGCTCCGGCGGCACCCGCTCCGCCGTGGCTCGCCGTCCACCTCCAAGACGGCCGAGGACGGAAGCGGGACGGCGTGGCACGCGAGAGGACGACGAAGACCCCGGTCATCGCCGATGTCGCGAGGCTCGCCGGAGTCTCGGTGCCGACGGTCTCGCGCGTCCTGACCGGCGCCGCCCGGGTCGCCCCCGAGAAGCGCGAGCGCGTCCTCGCCGCCATCGCCGAGCTGAACTATCGCCCGAGCGCCGCCGCGCGCACCCTCGTCACCCGCCGCTCGCGCACCATCGCGGTGGTCGCGGGCAACACCTCGCAGTACGGCTACGCCGAGGCGATCAGGGGCATCGAGGAGGAGGCGCGCGCCGGCGGCTACACCGTCACCATCACGGTGGTCGAGACCACCGACCCCGAGCACGTCGAGCGCGCACTCTCGCTGGTGCTCAACCAGAGCCCCGACGGCATCGCCGTCCTGAAGTTCGACCCGCCCGGCGTCGCGATGCTCGCCGCGCTCCCGCCCGATCTGCCCGTCGTGGCGCTCTCGGGGGTCCGCGGCCGCACCGTGCCGCAGGCCGTGCTCGACGAGCTGCACGCCGCCGAGGCCCTCACCAAGCACCTGCTGTCGCTCGGCCACGCGACCGTGCACCACGTGCGCGTCCCTCCGTCGCGCCGCGAGGACGGACGGACGACCGGCTGGCGCCGCGCGCTCAAGGCCGCAGGCGTGGCCACCGCCCCTACTCCGCTCGAGGCGTCCTGGGAGCCGGAGTCGGGACGCCGCCTCGCGCACCTGCTGGTCGAGGATCCGAGCGTCACCGCGGTCTTCTGCGGCAACGACGAGATCGCGATGGGCGTCATCAAGGGCATCACGGAGGCGGGCAAGCGGGTCCCCGAGGACATCAGCGTCGTCGGCTTCGACGACCACCCGCTCGCCCGCATGTGGACCCCGAGCCTCACCACCGTGCGCCAGGACTTCGCGGGCCTCGGCCGACGCGGCTTCCGCCTCCTGCTGCGCGCGATGGACGGAGAGACCGGCGCGATCTTCTCCTCCGAGCGCCCGGAACTCGTCCTGCGAGAGAGCTCGGCGCCGCCGCGCACGCAGGGCTGACGCCTCCGGGGCGAGGGTGAACGGGAGAGAAGCACTCGAACAGCTCTCCTTCGCATTCCCGCACGAATCGACCGCGACCTCTGCACCCCCGAGGACCACGCACTCACACACAACTCGACGGGCGCCCCCTACCGGCCACAGACCAACGGCATGATCGAACGCTTCCGGCGCACCCTCGCCGGCGGCTGGGCCTACGCCCGCCACTACACGTCAGACTCCCAACGCAGCAACGCTCCCCCCACTGGCTGCACTTCGACAATCACCACCGACACCACACCGCCATCGCGGGACCACCCATCAGCAGACTCAGCAACGTCCCCGGGCAGGACATCTAGTCCAGCAGCAGCGCCGGCTCCTCCAGCACGCTGGCCACGTCGGCGACGAAACGGCTGACGACGTCGCCGTCGACGACGCGGTGGTCGAAGGAGCCGCCGACCGTGGTGACGAAGCGGGGGCGGACCTCGCCGTCGACGACCCACGGCTTCTGCTTGATCGTGCCGAGGGCGATGATCGCGACCTCGCCGGGGTTCAGGATCGGCGTGCCCGTGTCCATGCCGAAGACACCGATGTTCGTGATGGTGATGGTGCCGTTCTGCATGTCGGCCGCTGTGGTCTTGCCGTCGCGGGCGCGAGGGTGAGCTTCTCGAGTGCCTGGGCGAGTTCGAGGAGGCTCATCGACTGCGCGTCCTTGACATTGGGGACGAGCAGGCCGCGCGGAGTCGCAGCGGCGATGCCGAGATTGACGTAGTGGCGGACGACGATCTCGGTGTCGGTCCAGGCGGAGTTCACCGTGGGGTTGCGGCGGACGGCCCAGATGATGGCCTTCGCCATGATGAGCAGCGGCGAGACCTTGACTCCGGCGAAGTCGGGCGAGTTCTTGAGCCGTTTCACGAACTCCATGGTGCGGGTGGCGTCCACATCGACGAAGACGCTGACGTGCGGAGCGGTGAAGGCGCTGGCCGACATCGCGGCGGCGATGGCCTTGCGGACGCCGCGGACGGGGATCCGCTCTTCGCGGTCGTCACCCCACGCGGGGGTCTGGATGTTGCGGAAGACGCTGGCCTGGGAGGCGTGGCGGATGACGTCGTCGCGGGTGACCTCGCCGGCGAGACCGGTGGCCTGCACCTCCAGGAGGTCGACGTCGAGGTCTTTGGCGAGCTTGCGGATGGGCGGCTTCGCGATCACGGGCAGCGCGGCGGCGGCCGGCACGGAGGAGGGGCGCGGCGGTGCCGCAGGCCGGGCGGGTGCGGCGGCGGGAGCA
>NZ_LIIN01000062.1 GCF_001634385.1 Rathayibacter tanaceti
TTCGGCAGCGGCTGCGGCGTCCAGCTCGCGCGGTCCTCAACGAGCTCCTCGGAGGCGTCGTCCGCCTCCTCCACGTCGAGCTCGGCCTCGAAGACCTCCGCGCGGCGCCGCTCGGCCGTGACGGCGGTCGTCGCGACCGCGGCCGGAGCGGCGGCCCGGCACCGGCCGGGCGCCAGCACGATCAGCGTGCCGAGCCCCGCGGCCAGCAGGAGCAGCCCGACCAGCGGCACCGCCCCCGTGCCGCCGAACGGCAGCATCACGAGGCCGACCAGCGCGCCGAGCAGTCCGACCAGCACCGTCAGCGCCGCGCCCTGGCGCCAGCGCAGGGCAGAGCGCCTCGTGCTCCGCCGCGCGCCCGCTGTCGCCCGTCGCAGCGCCTCGCGCGCTGCCTTCTCCGCCTGTGCCAGCTCCATCGCCTGTGCCTTCTCTTCGGCTCGTCGTCGTGTCTCGGTCACCCGGAGACGGCGTTGCTGGAGCGCGACCTCACGGGCCGTCGCCTCCGCTCGCACGTGCTCGGGTACTTCTGCCGTCTCGGCGAGGATCCGCAGAGTCTGCTGGAGCCTCACCGCATTGCGCTCGGTCGCGTTGTACGACCGCCGGCGCATCCACGTGGGAATCAGGTAGGCGACCCAGAGGACGGCGGCGAGCGCCCAGACGACGCCTCCGCCCAACCAGTCGCTACTCATGCGACCAACGCTAGGAGCACAGGGCGCTCCCGGCCGTCATTACGGGTAGGTGTGTCCGTACGGATCGCGGAGGAGCCGGCCGCCCGCGGGAGGGAGACCGGCACCGTCGGGGGGACCGGAGAGACCGGAGCGGTGGGAGGCGCGGACGTCGGCGTCGCTCGGCACGCCCACATCGTGCGGCACCTGGCCGTCGAGGAAGCGCCGCAGGACGCCGCGCGGCACCTCCTCCGCCACGAGTGCGAAGCAGAAGTGGTCGCGCCAGTCGCCGTTGATGTGGATGAAGCGGCGGCGCAACCCCTCGTAGCGGAAGCCGAGCTTCTCGACCACGCGCAGGCTCGGGCGGTTCTCGGGGCGGATGCAGATCTCGATGCGGTGCAGGCCGAGATCGAGGAAGGCGTGATCGGTGGCGAGGGCGACAGCGATGGGGGTGATGGCGCGCCCGGCGAAGCGCTCGGCCACCCAGTAGCCGATCGAGCCGGAGGAGAGCGAGCCGTAGCCGATGTTCGAGATGTTGAGCTGTCCGGCGAGCTCGCCGTCCCAGTCGATGAGGAACGGGACTCCCCCGCCGGCCCGCGCGTTCTGCTGGAGCGAGCGGATGCTCGCGCGGACGTCGAAGGCGGCTCCGCCGCGCGGATCGGAGGCCTCCCACTGGCGCAGCCACGCGCGATTGGCGATCAGCTCTCGCTCGAGCGGTCGCGCATCGCGGACCCGGATCGGGCGGACGGTGACACGACCCTCAGTCAGCGTCGGGATCGGCAACGGCATGATGCGACCCTACTGCTCCGCGCCGACCCGGGAGAGGGCTGGACGGTCGCGCTGGTCTGCGGCAGCGACGAACGGGCGAACGGCCGGGACGTCCACCGTGGCGGAGCGTCCCGGCCGTTCCCGGAGGCGTCGTGGTGCGGCGTCAGAGACCGGCGACGAAGTCCTTCAGCCAGGGCTTGAGGTCAACCCCGAGGTCCTCGCGGTCGGAGGCGAGCTGCACGATCGCCTTGATGTAGTCGAGCTTGTCACCCGTGTCGTAGCGGCGACCGCGGAACACGACGCCGTAGACGCCACCGAACTCGGCCGGGTCCTGCGCCATCCGCTCGAGCGCGTCGGTCAGCTGGATCTCGCCGCCCTTGCCGGGCGCCGTGTTCTCGAGCACGCCGAAGACATCGGGCTTGAGCACGTAGCGGCCGATGATCGCCAGGTTCGAGGGGGCGTCCTCCTTCGAGGGCTTCTCGACGAGTCCGGTGATGCGCACCACGTCGTCCTCGTCGGTCGTCTCGACTGCGGCACAGCCGTAGAGGTGGATCTGGTCGGGGTCCACCTCGAGCAGTGCGACCACCGTGGTGTCGCGGTTCTCGGCGACCTCGATCATGCGGGAGAGGAGGGGATCGCGGGCGTCGATGAGATCGTCGCCGAGGAGGACGGCGAAGGGCTCGTCGCCGATGTGGCGCTGGGCACGCGAGACGGCGTGGCCGAGGCCCTTCGGCTCCCCCTGCCGGACGAAGTGGACGTCCGCGAGATCGCTCGCGTACTTGACGTGTTCGAGCTTCTTGTCGTCCTTCTTCTTGGAGAGGTTGTGCTCGAGCTCGGGGACCGAGTCGAAGTGGTTGGCCAGCGCGTTCTTGTTGCGCCCGATGATGACGAGCACGTCCTGGAGCCCGGCGTCGGCCGCCTCCTCGACGACGTACTGGATGGCCGGCTTGTCGACGACCGGCAGCATCTCCTTGGGGATGGCCTTGGTCGCCGGCAGGAAGCGGGTGCCGAGACCGGCGGCGGGGATGACGGCTTTGCGGATTCGAGTGCCCATGGGGCGTCATCCTAGCGGCGGCGGGAGTCGCCGGAGTTTCGCGCCACTGAGGGCGGCGGACGGCGCCGGGCCCCCTCCCGGGGTGCCTGCGCAGGAGTCTCCCTCACAGCGGCAGGCGGGAGCCGCGCGACCCCCGGATCTAGACTGAGCGCATGCCAGCCGACATCACGCACGAGAAGCGGGCGCTGCGCGCCGAGCTGCGCGAGCGCCGCCGTACGCAGACCTCGACAGTCCGAGAGCAGGCGTCGGAGCAGATCACCACCCACCTGATCGAGCTGGCCACGCGGGTCGGCGCCCGCTCGATCGCCTGTTACCTCTCGGCACCTGACGAACCGAGCACCCGTCCCTTCCTCGGCTGGGCCGAGAGCACCGGCCTGCGGGTCCTCTTCCCCATCTCGCGTCATGACGGTCTGCTCGATTGGGCGGTGGGCGACGGGCACACCGAGACCCAGGGGCTCTTCGGGATGCCGGAGCCGGTCGGGCAGCTGCTCGGCCCCATCGCGATCAACGACGTCGACCTCATCGTCGTTCCGGCCGCCACCGTCGACCGTCGGGGCATGCGCATGGGCTGGGGCCGCGGCTACTTCGACAAGACCCTCGGCTCGATGGAGAAGCGCCCTCCGGTCTACGCCGTCGTCTTCGACAGCGAGTTCGTCGACCGGGTCCCCAGCGAGATCCACGACCAGGCCGTCGACGGAGTCGTGACCCCTTCCGGCGTCGTCGACCTCCGCGGCTGACGCCTCCCCCTCCACTACCCGCTCTCGAGGAGCTCCTGTGCCCACCTACTCCTACCGCTGCACGCAGTGCGGCAACGCCTTCGACATCCAGCAGAAGTTCACGGACGACAGCCTCACGGAGTGCCCCAGCTGCCGAGGGGCGTTGCGCAAGGTCTTCAGTGCTGTCGGAGTGACCTTCAACGGCTCCGGCTTCTACCGCACGGACTCTCGCGCGTCGGGCGCGAGCGACTCGTCGAGCGGAGGGTCGGAGGCACCCGCAGCGACCGGCACGTCGGCGGGCGGGTCCGGAGCGTCGTCGGGTTCGTCATCGTCGGGCTCGAGCTCGTCGGGCTCGAGCTCGTCGGGCTCGAGCTCGTCGGGCTCGGGCTCAACATCTTCGGGCTCGTCATCGTCGTCCTCGGGCTCGTCCTCCTCCGGCTCGTCCTCCACGAGCTGACCCAGCCTCCGACCGCGCGGCAGCCGCCCGCCGAGAGAAACGGAACAGACCATGATCAACGGCTTCAAGGAGTTCATCCTCCGCGGCAACGTCATCGACCTGGCTGTGGCGGTCGTCATCGGCGCCGCGTTCACCACGATCGTCAACGCGCTGGTGACCGGGATCTTCAACCCGGTGATCGGCCTGCTCTTCGACGCCTCCTCGCTCGACAGCCTCACCTGGGAGATTCGGGCGGCGGGCAACGGCCAGGACGCGTCCGTGATCGCCTGGGGCAGTGTCGTCTCTGCGCTGATCCAGTTCCTCATCGTCGCATTCGTGCTCTACTTCGCGTTCGTCCTGCCGATCAACCACCTCAAGGACGCCGCCTTCGCCACGAAGGCCGCCGGCGCTCCCACCGAGGACAGGGCGCCCACCGAGCTGGAGCTGCTCGCCGACATCCGCGACCTGCTCACCGAGCGCGGTGCCGGGGGGCGGCGCGCACTCCGGACGGCACTCGGACTGAGCCTGCCGCGTCGGGGCGCATCGGACCCACCGAGGCGGGTGAGGGGACGACGGGACACACGTCAATAGTGCGGCGGGACGTCCTGGCGCAGCCGAGCATCGTTGGGGCCCGTGTCCGGGCGGGTGAGCGGCGCCTCCGGATCGGGCACGGGCGCATCGTGCGGCGACGGGTCGGTGCCCGGCTTCGCCGGCAGGCTGGCACGCCGACCGCCACGGGTGCGCCGCAGCGGCCTGTCCGCGCCGGCCGGCGTGTCGGAGCAGGCCGCGGTCACTCGCGCGGCAGCGGCTCGACGGGCTGGGTCTCGGCCGAGGTCGCCGCAGCGGCGGGCGCAGTCGGAGCCGCGTCCCCCTCGGCGGATGCCTCGTCACCGGAGGCGCCGATCAGCCCGGCCACCCGCGCGGCGACCGCCTCGGGGTCGGCGAACAGCTCGAAGTTGTGCACGCGGAGGTAGTGCCAGCCGAGACGGCGCAGCAGCTCGGGACGCAGGCGCAGCGAGACGCGCAGGCTCTGCGTGCTGACATCGCGGTCGGTCTCGACCACGACGGCGCGAGTTCCGTGCGCGGCGACCAGGGCCAGCTTGCCCTTGTGCCCGACGTTCACCCGCAGCCCGCGACGCTCCAGGCGCGCGGCCAGATCGACCAGCATCGGCTCGGAGTAGTCGTCGCGATCGCTGGGCTGCACACGGTCCTCGGCCTCCTGGAGCACCTGCGCCAGGGCGACCATTCCGTACCGCATGCGCGACTCGTCGATGTCGCCCGGGCGGAAGCACGAGACGATGTCCATCGAGCGACGCGCCCGGGTCATGCCGACGGCGAGCAGACGGTCTCCACCCGGCTCGGCGAGAGCACCGAAGTTCGAGAGCAGGCGGCCATGCGGGGTGCGGCCGTAGCCGATCGAGAAGATGACCCGATCGCGGCTCTGCGCCACCGACTGCTCGAGGGTGACGACGGCGAAGGGCTCGGGCCGGTCGCCGAGGATGAAGTCGCTGAGGTCGGTGCGCTTGGCGAACGCGGTGAGCACGGCCTGCTGCACCCGCACGGCGTGGCGCGGGCTCGCGGTGATGACCATCAGCGACTCCCGAGGCCGGATGACGGCGTGCTCAAGCACCAGCTCGACCACCTTCGCGACCTCGGCGTCGACGGACTCCACAGCTCCTGAGTCGTTCTCCGGCATGCCGTGCCCACTCGCGATGTAGTGGAAGCGGAGCGAGTCGTGCCCGAGGAACGAGCCCGCCCACGGCAGCGAGTCGATGCGTCCGCCGTAGAAGCGCCGGTTGACGAGCTCGGCGAGATCCTCGCCGCCGGCGCGGTAGCTGCGGGTGAGCGTGACCGTGTTGAGCAGCTCGCCCAGGCGCGCCAGCGCGGACTGCGCGTGCAGCGCCTCCACATCGGTGCGCGAGGCGGTGGAGCCGAACTCGGGCGTCTCGTCGACGCGAAGGGCGAACGGAGTGGGCGTCTGCGTCACCGGGTCGCCGAACGCGACCACCTGCTTGGCGCGTCGGATCGCTCCGACGTTCTCGGCGAGCGTGGTGGCGCCGGCGTCGACGAGGAAGACGGCGTCGAAGGTGGTCTCGGTGCCGATCCGGTGCACCTCGTAGGGCGAGACGAGCCAGGCAGGAGCGAGCACGCGCGAGAGGTGCGGCGCCGCCTTCTGCAGCTCCTGCGGAGTCGTCGCCGACTCCGTGCGCAGCAGCGCCCGCAGCGCATCGCGCTCGTGCTGCCAGTCGACGAGCCCGATCTTCCAGGTCTCGGAGAGCTTCCAGGCCAGGAGCTCGGCGCTGGAGGCGGCGTGCGCCTCGTCGACGAGCTTGAAGTCGGCCTCGAGGCGGTCGAGCACGCCCGTGTTGCCGCCGAGGAGCGCGCGCTCGTCGGCCAGCATGATCTCGAGCGCCGAGCGCCACCAGGCGAGATCGAGCTCGCCGGCAACCAGCTCGGGCGGGACGTGGCGACGCGAGAGGTCCGAGAGCAGCGGATCCAGGCCCCAGTCACGCAGCGTCGCCAGCAGGGTGGTGCGCTCCTGGAGGTTGGCCAGGACCTCGCTGTCCTCGGCGAGACCCGAGATCATCGACGCCAGCTCGGCGAGCGGGAGGGAGGCGAGCTGCACATTCGTGCCGCGGCGTCCGAGCGGCTCGTCGAGGCGGCCGAGCTGGTCCGAGACCTGCTGGTAGGCGACCTGGACGTCGGCGACGCCGACCGGCACCTCGGGGACGGTACCGGCCACGGCGTAGCGCTGCCAGAGGGTGCGCTGCTGCTGCACACGGCGCAGAGCCGCGTTGAGATCGGTGACGTGCGCTCCGGGCCGCAGGTACTCGCGGGCGAGCTTCTTCAGCCGGCGCCGGTTGGTCGACGACATCTCGGACGCTCGCGGCGGGGTGCCGTGGCCGTGATGAGGTCCTGGATCGAGCGGTCGAACACCGCGGGCTGGAACTTGTCGAGCGTCTCGCGGACGTCGTGGAGCAGCCGAAGGTAGATGCCGAGCTCGGCGACGGACTCGAACGGGCGCATCCGGGTCTGGCCGATGACGTCCTGGCCGCGGTCGAGCAGGCGCGGCAGATCGCGCAGGTGCAGGCGCTTCGCCAGCTCGTGGGCGATCTCGGCGTCGGCGGTCGACTCGAACTGGGCGCCGTACCAGGGCGAGTCGCCCGGGCCGTAGCGGAACTCGCCGAGACGCGCCGACTCGATCAGCATGCGGGTCGCGTCCGGCCGGCTGTGGGCGAGAGCGGTGACCGCTCGGCGGTCGAGCCGTGCGGTGGTGGACGGAGGCGTGCGCAGCTGCGACAGGCGCGCGAGCTCTTCGAGGGCCTGCAGGGCCGAGACGTCGAAGCTCTCGTCTCGACGCGAGAGCGCACCGCGGTAGTCGAGCAGCACCTTCCGCAGACGCAGCAGGGCGTCGTCGATCTCGCTCACCGAGGGGCGCGACGCCTTCTCGTTGCGGCCGATCGACTGGATGAGGTCGCGGCGGAGCGTGCGCGGGCCGACGGCGACGCCGCCCAGGCCGGCCGAGAGCAGGCGCTGGTGGATGCTGTCGAGGCTCGACCGGCGCGCGCTCACCACGAGCACACGCTTGTGCTGGGCGGCCAGGGCGCCGATCGCGTTGACGATCGTCTGGGTGCCGCCGGTGCCGGGGAGCGTCTTCACGACGAGCGAGTTGCCGGCCGCGATGTTCGCGATCACCTGCTCCTGCTCGGCGTCGGCGTCGAGGAGGAGATTGTCGGTCGCCGGCGGACGCTCGTCCTGCGGGATGATCGACGCCACCTTCTGCGACTGCTGCAGCGCACGCTTGGCGGCCGGGTTTCCGGCGACCGCGTCGAGCACCGGGTGCTCGAGCATCCGGGCGTCGCGGAGCATGTCTCCGGCGACGTCGGCGAAGCTCGAGACCACGAGGCGGGGGTGGACGGCGAACCAGGGCAGGTGGGAGGTGAGACCGCGGAGCTGGTCGATGACCGGCTGCGGTTTGAAGACTCCGTTCTGCACCGCCAGCGCGACGAACTGCTCGGGGTCGATCGTGATGCCGAACTGCTGCTTGAGCGCGCGCCCCAGCTGCGGGTTGAAGTAGGGCTGGCCCTTGAGCTTCAGCTCGAAGTCGCGCCCGTAGCGGCGGATCGCGAGCGGACGCAGCAGCACGGGAGCGGTGAACTCCGTGTCGCCGGCGCGCCACTGGGCGAGCCCGATGGCGAGGTGGACGCCCTCGATGCCGCGGACCGAGCGCAACTCGATGCCCTTGTCGGTGATCGCTCCGGCGGCGCTCTTCGCCGTGCGCAGGGCCAGCTCATCGCGGATGAGGGAGGAGAGCAGGGTGGTCTTGCCCGAGATGAACGGCGGCAGGCCCCCGGGGTGCGTCGTCGAGAGCTCGATCCGGGTGCGAGGGGAGTCGACGAAGTGCACCAGCGGCGAGGGGCCGCCGACTGCGGCGAGCTCGTCGCGCCACGACTGCCACACCGGATCGGCGGCGTTGCCGCCCTGGTAGCCGGCTTCGCCGCTGGTCACCTGAACGGGTGACGTGGAATTCGGGGGGAGCACGTGAGAGGACTCCTGCCCCTGGTCACCGGATTCGGGTGAGGTCTCCACCGGTCCGGCTCCTGGGAAATCGTCGACTCGTTGCACACGGACACCCTAAACCGGGCACCTCCGAAAGGACGTAGCGACGCGGGCGGCGGCGCGCTCGGCGCACCGTCAGGCGGGCCAGGCGGCCAGCGGAGGCACGCTCTCGACGCAGCGGTCGCCGCCGTCCACACGGACCCGGCAGCCTTCGCGGTCGTGTCCCCCGGCGACCGCGACCGCGGTCATCACGAGCTGGGCGTGGTCGCGGGTCAGATGGCCGAAGGCACTGCGCAGATCGACCGGGCGGCCGGTCGCGAGCGAGTGCGCGATGCGCGCGACAGCCTCCTCCGAGAGGTCGAGGGCGCCGGCGTGCTCGGCGAGCACGGCGAAGTCGACCGACAGCGCGGACTCGGGGCCCGAGACCCAAGGGCTCTCGACACGGAGGCAGCCGGCCTGGGCGAGGAGCTGCTCGGCGACCCGCCGACCGTGGCCGTTCATGCCCGCTCGGCGCGACGGCCGGAGACGCGGACCGCGACCGAGACGACGGAGGCGAGCAGGCAGACCACTCCGGCCACCAGCGGCGCGAGCCAGCCCAGGATGCTGGCGTCGTCGACATCGGGGCCGAAGTACTGCCAGTGCGTGACCGCGAAGACGAAGAGCGAGAAGAAGCAGAGGGCGACTCCCGTGAGCGCCGAGACGAGGTCGGCCGGACGGACGAGGGGCTCCGGTCGGGCCTCGGCGGCGGCAGCGCCCGGGTCCGGGCTCGGGTCGGCGGCGGCGGCCTGTTCGAGGGTGCCCGTGGCGGGGTGCTGCGTCATGGCTCCGATCGAACCAGGCGCGGACCGTGGCGGCATCCACCTCTGGCATGACGTCGCGCGCCGAGCGGATGGTGGCGCGTCGGCCGACGGGTCAGACCGAGGCGGCGGACCGGCGACCGAGCGAGGACTGGAAGCGGAGCAGGTAGCCGTCCGGATCGGCGACGACGAGCTGCCGGACGCCGACCTCCTCCTCGCCGACCCGGTACCAGCGGGTTTCTAGCGGCGAGAAGAGGGCGACGCCCGCCTCGGCGAGCGCCGCCGCCACGCGGGCGGCGTCCTCGACGCTCAGCTGCAGGTTCATCCCCCGTCCGAGCGGCGGCTCGAGCGGAGCGGCGATCCAGTTGCGGCCGAGGCCCGCCTGCTCGAGCATCACGTGCGCGCTGCCGAGAACGAGGAAGGCGAAGCCTCCTCCGGCCGGGAGTAGCGGATCCGGAACCCGCCCGGCCCGCACCAGAACGCGAGGCTGCGGCCGAGGTCGGTGACGAGGAGCTCGGGGACGAGAGCGGGATCGGCCCCCGGCACGTTCACGCCTCCGCCCGCGGGGTGCGCCCGGGGAGGAGCAGCAGGCCGGAGACTCCGACGATGATGAGCAGGATCGCGGCGACTGTGACGAAGGAGCTGAGGGCGAGCACCGGCATGATGATCGTCAGCACGCCGGCGATGACGGAGGCGATGCCCGCCGCGATCGGCAGCCAGGCCGGCCCCGAGAGGGTGCGACCGCTCGCGATGCTCGAGACGCCGTCGAGGATCCAGCCCAGGCCGATCACGAGACCGAGCACCGTCAGCGACTGGAACGGGTTGGACAGGCACAGGATGCCGGCGACCAGGATCAGCACGCCCAGCAGCCCGGCGAGCCAGCGCACGCGCGCCTCGAGGCGGGAGGCGGTGAAGGCGAGCAGGAGTCGGAACACGCCGGCCGCGATCAGGTGGACGCCGAAGACGATCGCAATCGTCAGCAGCGTCGGACCCGGGATGAGGACGGCGATCACTCCGAGCGTGATCGCGATCAGAGAGACTCCGAGGATCCAGCTCCGCTCGACGGCGGTGCGGGAGAGGGCGGGGGCGGCGGTGTCGGACATACGGTTCCTTCGCGTCGGGGGCGGACCCCTCGAACGCTAGGGCATCGGTGCCCGTGCCGCCGACGCCGCTCCCGGCTCGGCGTCGCCGGGCGGGCGTCAGCTTTCGGCGTCGAGGGCGCCGGCCCGGGCGACTCCTCCGTACCAGTGCGCGCTCGGCTTCGGCGTGCGCTCGAACGTCTCGCGGTCCCAGGAGATCAAGCCGAAGGTCGGGCGGAACCCGCTCGCCCACTCGTAGTTGTCGAGCAGGCTCCAGTGCTGGTAGCCACGCACGTCGATCCCCTCCTCGAGGCAGGCGTGCACGCCCTCCAGAGCGCTGCGGGTGTAGTCGATGCGGCGGGAGTCGTCCGCGGTCGCGATTCCGTTCTCGGTCACCATCACCGGCACTCCGCCCGTGAGCTCCCACGCGCTGCGGATGCCGTCGGCGGCGGCGGGCGGGTAGTACTCCCAGCCGGTGAGCGTGGTCTCGACACCCTCGGCCACAGGGCGCGGCCCCTCCGGACCGATGAAGGTGCGGGTGTAGGCCTGCACACCCACGAAGTCGTCGCCGCGCGCCGCCTCCAGGTACCAGTCGTCGCGCGGGTGGCCGTACTCGCGCAGCATCTCCTCTGCGCCCTCCTCCTCGACGGCGGCGAAGGCCTGCGTCGCCACGGTCCAGCCGGAGAGCACGCCCGGCAGCTGGGCGAGGACGTCGCGGGAGCGGCGGTGCGAGTCGAGCAGGGCGTCGGCGACGGCGAGGTCCGGGTTCGGCAGCCCGTAGGCGACGAGGTTGGCGGCGTCCTCGCCGCCCGCGAGCATCGCCGCGATGTTCGGCTCGTTGATCGTGCAGACGTAGCGCACGCCGTCGGCGACGACCGGCAGCGCAGCCTCGGTGTAGCGCTGGAACAGCTCAGGAGCGTCGGCGGCGCGCCAGAAGCCGTCGCGGGCGAACCAGCGCGGCACCGTGAAATGCATCAGCGTGACGATCGGCTCGAGTCCGAACTCGTGGGCGGTGTCGACCATACGGCGGTAGTGGCCGATCTCGGCCCGGGAGAAGGCACCGCGCTCCGGCTCGATCCGCGCCCACTCGATGCTGAAGCGGTACGAGTTCAGCCCCAGCTCGGCCGCGAGGCGCATGTCGTCGCGGTAGCGGTGATAGCTGTCGGCCGCGTCTGCGCTGGGCTCGACGATGCTCGCGCCAGGACGGTGCTCCTCCTCCCACCAGTTGCTGTTGATGTTGTTGCCCTCGATCTGGTGCGCGGCGGTGGCGGCGCCCCAGAGGAAGCCGTCGGGGAAGGTCAGCACAGTGCGGCCTCTCAGTCGTGGTCGGGTGGGTCGGGAGGAGGCGGGGCGGCGCCGGTCAGGCGCGCGCCCGCTCCGGGTTCGGCACGGCGTCCAGCAGGGCGATCGTGTACTCGTCCTGCGGGTGCCGCAGCACCTCGGCGGTGACTCCGCGCTCGACGATGCGACCGCGGTTGAGCACGATCACCTCATCGGTCACGAGTCGGGCCGAGAGCAGGTCGTGGGTGATGTAGAGCAGGCTCAGGCCTCGGGACTCCCGCAGCTCCTCGAGCAGCGCGAGCACGCCTGCGCGGAGCGACACGTCGAGCATCGAGACCGGCTCGTCCGCGATCAGCACCTGCGGCTCCGAGGCGAGCGCCCGAGCGATCACGACGCGCTGGCGCTGCCCGCCCGAGAGCTGGTGGGGCAGCTTCGCCGCGAACTCCTCCTCCGGGGCGAGCCCGACGGTGCGCAGCAGCTCGAGCACGCGCTCGCGGGCCTCGCCCCTCGAGAGCCCGGTGTAGTTCTCCACGGGCCTGGTCAGCGTGTATTCGACGGTGTGCAGCGGATTGAGGGCGGCGTACGGATCCTGGAACACCATCTGCACGTCCTTGCGGAGCGTGCGCAACTGCCTCCCGCGCATCCGGTCGATGCGCTGCTCGCCGAGACGAAGCTCGCCGGACGTCGGCTTCTCGACGCCGGTGATCAGCTTCGCGAGGGTCGACTTGCCGCTCCCCGAGGCGCCCACGAGGGCGAGCGAGCGCCCGGCGGGGAGCTCGAACGAGACGTCGTCGACGGCGACCACCTCCGGCTCGCCGCGTCGCGGACCGGGGTAGCGTTTCGAGACCGACTCGACGTGCAGCGCCGTCACCGCGGAGGCGTCGACCGGGCTGCCCGCAGGCCGCGCCGCGCGCTCGCGCAGTCCGGGGAGCTCGATCACCTCGGCACGCGGATCGGCGTAGTGCGAGAGCAGCATGCGGGTGTACTCGGCCGAGGGGCGCTGGAGGACGTCGAGCGAGGGAGCGTCCTCGACGATCCGGCCGTCGTGCATGACGAGCACGCGGTCGGTCGCCTCGAGGACGACGCCCAGATCGTGTGAGATCAGGACGGCGGTGAAGCGCTCCGCCCGCTGGAGCTCGATGATCGTGTCCATCACCGCGTGCTGCACGAGCACGTCGAGTGCGGTCGTGGGCTCGTCGAAGACCATCAGCCGGGGCTCGAGCGAGAGGGCCAGTGCGATCGAGACCCGCTGCCGCATCCCTCCGGAGAGCTCGCCCGGATAACGGTCGAGCACCGACTCGGGCAGCTGCACCCTGCCGACCAGCTCGCGCGAGCGCGCCTCCCACCGCGACGGCTCGACGTGGCGATGAGCCCGGTAGATGTCGACGAAGTGGTGGCGCACCGAGCGGACGGGGTTCAGCGCGTTCATCCCGGACTGCAGCACCATCGCGAAGCCGCCCTGACGCTGCGCGCGCAGCTGCTCCGGGGCGAGGGCTCCCACGTCGGTGCCGTCGAAGAGGATCCGCCCGCCCACGAGCCGCGCCGGCGGCTTGGCCAGCCGGGTGAGCGCGAAGCCGAGTGTCGACTTGCCCGAGCCGGACTCGCCGACGAGGCCGACGAATTCACCCTCCGCGAGCTCGATGCTCACGTCGCGCACGGCGCGGGTGGCGCCCTCACCCTCGCCGTAGTCGATCGAGACGTGCTCGACGCGGAGGATCGGGCCGGCGGCGGCGCTCATCGCGACGCTCCTTCCTTGAGGCGCGGATTCGAGATGCCGTCGACCCCGAACGTGATCAGGGTCAGCGAGGTGGCGAGCAGGGCGATGCACAGGCCAGGTGCGAACAGCAGGATCCACTGCCCGGTGAGCAGGGCGTTCGAGTTCTGCGACCAGAAGAGCATGGTGCCCCAGCTGACGGTGGTGGTGTCGCCGAGGCCGAGGAACTCCAGGCCCGCCTCAGCGAGGATCGCTGCGGTCGCCGCTCCGAAGAAGGTGCCGACGATCAACGACGTCATGTTCGGCAGGATCTCGCGGAACACGATCCGGAACGGGCTCTCGCCGCTGAACTGCGCCGCCGTGACGAAGTCGCGCGAGCGGAGGGACTGGGTCTGCGAGCGTAGGACGCGAGCGCCCCACGCCCACCCGGTGATCACGACCACCGCGATGATCATCCCGATGCCGCCTCCGGAGAGGTAGGCAGCAATGACGATCATCAGCGGCAGGCTCGGGATGACGAGGAAGAGGTTGACGACGAAGCCGACGACGTCGGCGCCCGGGCCGCGGGCGTAACCCCAGGAGAGCCCGATGAGGACGGCGACGAGGGTCGAGAGTGCGCCGGCGACGAGTCCGACCGTGACGCTGGTCTGGGCGCCGACGAGGAGCTGGCTGAGCACGTCCTCCCCCGCGGCGGTCGTGCCGAGCCAGTGCGCCGTGCTCGCGTCGGCGCTGCGCTCGAAGCTGTTGTCGGTGGCGGAGTAGGGGGCGAGGAGCGGAGCGGCGACGGCGACGAGGATGAACAGGCCCAGCAGGACCAGGCCCACGCGGGCCCGGGAGTCGGACCAGACGGTCGCGGCCGTCCGCCCCACGACCCGCCAGGAGCCGGGAGCGGCGGCCACGGGGCCGGACGATCGCTGGGTGTGCACCGAGACGGTGTCGGACATGGTGCCTCCTACTTCCTGGTCCGCGGGTCGAGGACCCCGTAGAGGACGTCGACGAGCGCGTTCGCCACGAGGACGCTCACGGTGATCATCAGGAACAGCGCCTGCATCAGCGGGTAGTCCTGATTGGTGACGGCGTTGTAGAGCAGGTAGCCGACGCCCGGGTAGCCGTAGACCTGCTCCACGAGGACCGAGCCGCCGACCACTCCGCCCAGCGCCAGACCGAAGGAGGTGATGCTGGGCAGGACGGCGTTCCGCGCGGCGTAGCGCAGCGCCACCGTGCGGGCGCGCAGCCCGTTCGCCTCGGCGAAGGTGACGTAGTCGTCGCCGAGGGTCGAGATCATCGTGTTGCGCATGCCGAGGATCCAGCCGCCGAGCCCGGTGATCAGGAGGGTGAGCGCGGGCAGCGCCGCGTGGAAGAGGGCGTCGACGACGAACTCGCCGGTCGGAGCCGGGACGAGCGTCGGACCGTACGCCCCGGAGGTCGGGAACCAGCGGAAGACGTAGCCCGCGAAGAAGAGCAGCAGCAGGCCCGTCCAGAAGTACGGGAACGCGCTGAGGAACGAGCCGCCCAGAGTGGGCAGCGCGTCGAGCCAGGTGCCGCGCTTCCACGCCGCGAGGACGCCGATGAGTGTGCCGATCACGAAGCGACGACCGTCACGACCCCGACGAGCACGAGCGTGTACGGCAGGGCGGTCCACACCAGTTCCGCGACAGTCTGCGGGGAGAACGTGTACGAGACGCCGAAGTCGAGGGTGACGATCTGGCCCAGGTAGGCGAGGTACTGCTCGACAAGGTTGCCGCCCGGAGCACCGAGCTGAGCCTCGATCGCGGCGCGGGTCGCCTCCGTCACTGGCCCGTTCTGCGCGAGCTTGGCGAGCGCGGCGTCGGTCGGGCTCCCCGGCATCAGGCGGGGCAGGAGGAAGTTCACCGTCGCCGCGGCCCAGAGCGTGAGCACGAAAAGGCCGAGCCGGGTGAGCAGGTAGCGGGCGGTGCCCCGGCCGACGGGGCGGTCGTCGCGGGCGGCCGCGGCCGCCTGCGGGGAGGCCAGTGGTGCGGTGCTCGTCATCGAGCGCCCCCTGTCGTTCTCGTGAGGGTGGGAGGGGTGCAGCGGCTCATCCGGACACCTTCTCCAGGTGCGTGAGGATGAGCAGCGGGGTCGAATCGTAGGTCTTCGGCGACGCGTACGGATCCTCGGCGCTGGGCCAACCGGTGAACTTCGCATCGCTGAACAGGCCCCAGGAGCCGCCGTAGTACATCGCGATCACCGGCACCTGGTCGTAGACCACGCGCTGCAGCTCGTAGCCGAGCTCACGCTGCTGCTCCGGATCGATGGTGGTCTTGAGCTCGGCGAGCAGCGCGTCGACCGCCGGGTCGCTGAAGCGCTGGTAGTTCCCGGTGGTCTGGGTGCCGATCGGCTGGAGGAAGTCGCTCGAGAGCACCGTGGCGAAGTCTCGGTAGAGGTCGCCGGTGCCGCCGATGCCTCCCATCGCCATGTCGAACTCGCCGTTGGCCAGCGAGGACTGGTAGGCGGCGGGCTGCGGAGCCGAGATGGTGACGTCGATGCCGATCGCGCCCCACTGTTTCTGCACCTCCTGCACCGCGCGGAGCCAATCGGTGTAGCCGTTCGCCGTCGTGATGGTGAAGGAGAGCTGCGCACCGTCGGGGCCGACGAGACGGCCGTCCTGCTGCGTGTAGCCGGCCTCGGCGAAGAGGGCCAGGGCGCCCTGGGTGTCCTGAGCGACGCGGCCGCTGTCGGGCAGGCCCGGGTCGAGCCGGTCCTCCTGGTTGGGCAGCAGAATGTTCGTCTGCCCGGCTGCCTGCATGTAGCCCTCGGTCGCGAGGCTCGCGATGCGGTCGCGGTCCAGCGACTCCGAGAGCGCCGTGCGCACGCGCAGGTCGGTGAACGGCGCCCGAGTGAGGTTCGGGAAGAGCGTGATCGTGCCTCCCGGCGGGAACCAGTAGGTGTTCTCGTTGCCGGCCGCGACCCACGAGCCCTCGACGTCGGAGAGATAGGAGTAGCCCCAGTCGTAGCCCTTGGTGGCGATGTCGAGCTGGGTGTTCTTCGCCGGGAGCACCAGGTGCTCGGCGGCGACCGTGTCCGCCTGCCAGTAGTCGTGGTTCTTGTCGAGCGAGTACTGCTGCGGAGCGAACGCGCCGAGCGTGTAGGGCCCGGTGCCGACCGGGTCCGGATCGCGGTAGGTCGCCGGGTCCTCGATTCCGGACCAGATGTGCTCGGGGACCATCAGGGTCACTCCGATGATGCTCGCGGCGGGCACGTCGTCGGTGAGCAGGTGCACGGTGACCGTGGAGCCCGCGGTCTCGATCGAGTCGATGTGCGTCCACACGCCGTTGAGATCGAGCTCCGGATGCTGCTTGAGCAGATCGAAGGTGAAGGCGACGTCGTCGGCCGTGAACGGCTGTCCGTCCGACCAGGTGACGCCCTCGCGGAGAGTGAACTGCACGGTCCGCGCATCCGGGAGCGTCACGTCGCTGGCGAGCCAGGGGTGCTCGACCCCGGTGAGGTTGTCGAGGATCACGAGAGGTTCGTAGACGTAGAACGCGCCGACGCGCTTGTTGACGAAGTAGGGGTTGAAGGCGCGGTCGAACAGCGGCGAGCCGTTGTCGGCCGCGATCAGCATGGTGTCGTCCGGGATCGAGGGATCGGGGGCGCTGCGGATCTGGATGCTGCACGCGCTCGTGGCGACGAGGGCGAGGGCGGCGAGAGCTGCGGCGGCGAGCGCGCGCAGGCGTCGGGTGGGTCTGGTGTTCAGCGTCATTGCTCGGTTCCGGCTCGCTTCCGGGCCGCCTCGGCGGGGCCCGCTCCGAATGTATGCGCATACATCGCGGAGCGCAAGGGGCGAGCGCGTGACCGGAGTCCGAGGGACGAGCGCCGGAGCCTAGCGCAGCCGCGTCAGAGAGTGGACTCGCGCAGGAGCACCTCGACGGGCAGGATCAGCGAGCGCGCGGGACGGGACGGGTCGGCGAGGCGCTCGACGAGGGTCGACACCGCGATCCGCCCGAGCTCGTGCATCGGCTGGTGCACTGTGGTCAGCCGTGGCCGCGCGAGCCGACCGGCCTCGATCCCGTCGAAGCCGGTCACCTGGACCCGCGCGGGGACGTCGATCCCCGCCTCCGCGAGCCCGTCGAGCACTCCGAGCGCCATCTGGTCGTTCGCGCAGACGATCGCGTCGGGCAGCCCGGCCGCGAGCAGCCGCTCCACCGCCGCCCGCCCGGAGGCGCGGGTGAAGTCCCCGCACTCCTCCCGCACTGCAGGAGCCTCTCCCCCGCTCTCGTGCAGAGCTGCGCGGAAACCGGCCCGGCGGTCGGCGGCGTCCGGCGCCTCCGCCCGGCCGTCGACGTACGCGAGCGACGGCGGGCGGCTCTCCAGCAC
>NZ_LIIN01000063.1 GCF_001634385.1 Rathayibacter tanaceti
CGCTCCGGGCGGCACTCGCCGCGGTCGGCCTCGGCGCGATGCTGCTCTCGGGCCTTGTCGCGCCGACCTCCGCCGCCCAGGCCGCCGAGGCGGCGATCCCGCAGCAGGGTCTGCTCGCCGACTACCGCTTCACGCAGACCAGCGGCAACACCGTGGCTAACACGGCGGGCGGAGGCGTGGGAGCCGCGACCGTCCGCAACGGCACCGACTCCCTGTGGACCGGCACGTCGCTGCGCCTCACCGGCGGGCCGAAGAGCAGCACCACCGCACCCTGGGTGCAGCTGCCCGCGAACCTGCTGTCCGGCCGCACCTCGGCGACGGTCACGATCGAGACCCGCGCCGACGCGTCGATGCTCTCGAACTTCCACTTCCTCTGGACCATCGGCAGCGACAGCACGAACCAGTACTGGTTCGCGTCGGTGCGCGACCGGGTGCGCACGGCGATCACCACGGGCGGAGGCGGCGGCGAGATCAACGCGCGCAGCGCCTCCGCGCTCGCAGCCGACCGCTGGTACAGCCTCACTTCGGTGATCGACGGCAGCGCAGGCACTCTCTCGTTCTTCGTCGACGGCGTCCGGGTCGCCTCGGCGCCCACAGCGCTGCGGCCCTCGTCCGTGGCCGACCAGTCGCTGAACACGATCGGCCGCGCGCCCTACCCCGACCCGTTCTACGCGGGCGAGGTGTCGGCGTTCCGCGTCTACGACCGCGCCCTGACCGGGCAGGAGGTGGCGGCCGTGTCGAGCGTGGATGCGACGCCGCACGCCTCCTCCTTCGCGCCGCTCGCCGCTGCGGTGCTGGCCGCGGTCGCTCCGCTCACCGTCGACGACTCGACCGCGAACCTTCCCGACTACGGGGGAGCGGTGACCTGGACCTCCGGTGACCCGGCTCTGCGCGTCTCGGCGGACGGCCGCACCCTCAGCGCCGACCGCCCGGCCGCGGGCCAAGCCGCGCGCACCGCGTCGCTCACCGCGACGGCGTCGATCCGCGGAGTCGCGCAGACCCGCTCGATCGTCGTGACCGTCGCGCCGCAGGTCGGCGTCGACACCCCCTACGGCTACCTGATGGTGCATTTCGTCGAGGACGCGCAGGCTACGCCGAGAAGATCTACCTCGACGTCTCGCGCGGCGACGACCCCGAGAAGTGGGATCCGCTGAACGGCGGGAAGCCGATCCTCGCCTCCGACCTGGGCACCACCGGTGTCCGCGACCCGTACCTGACCTACAACCCCGAGACGAAGAAGTACTTCATCATCGCCACCGACCTCCGCGTCTTCGGCGGTGACTCCGGCACCGGCTCCTGCACCACCTGGTGCCACTGGACCACGCAGGGCAGCACGAGGATGAACGTCTGGGAGTCGAGCGACCTCGTGTCGTGGAGCGACCTGCGCCAGTTCGACGTCGCGCTCGACGCGACCGGGGCGAAGGCTCTCGAGGCCGGCATGATGTGGGCCCCGGAGGCCACCTGGGTTCCGGACTACGACGGGCCGGGCCGGGGCTCGTTCGTCGTCTACTGGTCCTCCACGGTCTACCCGACTGCCGCGCACACGCCGGGAACCGGCTCCTCGCGCGTGCTCTGGGGAGCGACCTCGGACTTCACCCAGGGCACCTACTCGTACGGCGGCACCTTCGTCGACACCGGCGCCGACACGATCGACACCACGCTGATCCAGGACGGCGGCACGACCTACCGGATCTCGAAGGACAACGGCACCGGCAGGGGCATCTACATGGAGTCGACCACGGCCGCGACGTGGTGGCTGCCGTCGACCGCGTGGACGCCGATCCAGGACCGCATCGGCGCGGTGTGGGCCGGCGGGAACGCGGGAGGGGTCGAGGGCCCCGCGGTGTTCACGGACCACGGAGAGGACACCTGGTACCTCTACGTCGACGTGATCCCCTCGACCGGCTACCGGCCGATGGTCACGAAGGATCTCGACGCGGGCTGGACCCAGCTCACCGATCCCGGCTTTTCGCTCGCGCCCTCGACCAAGCACGGCGGGGTCGTCTCGCTGACCGCCGGGCAGTACGCCGAGGTCCGCTCGGCCGACGCGGCCTCCGCGGTCCGCTCCGATCTCGGCGAGGTGACGGTCGCTTCGGGAGCCGCCGCCGCGGCGGTCCTGCCCGCCCGCGCCGACGTCGTGCTCGCCTACGGCCGCGGCACCGCCTCGCAGCCCGTCACCTGGGACACCTCCGCGGTGAAGACCGCGCCCGGCCGCTACTCGGTCACCGGGGTCGTCCGCACGATCGGCGCGAACGACAACCAGTGGGTGGGCGCCGGCGGATCCACGGCCTGGAACGCCGCCGACCGCCGGCTGTCGAGCTCCACGGCCGTCACGGTCACCGCCACCGTGGTGGTGACGGCGCCGAGCGCGACGCTCACCGCCTCCACCCGCTGCATCGCAGGCAAGGCCGTCATCACGGGAGTGGTACGGAACACGGGCACGACGCCCCTCGCGGTCGTCATCCGCTCGCCGTTCGGCGCCTCGCCGACGCTGATCGCCGCCCCCGGCGGCAGCGCCTCCGCGGCGTTCACCACCCGTCGGGCGTCGATCCCGGCCGACTCGCTCACCGCGGGCGCGCTGACCGCGGCGTACTCGGCGCGCAGCTGCTGAGCCGCTGACGCGCGTCCGCGCCCCGAGACGGCTCGCCCTCGCCGAGACACCGCCCCGCCGCGGTGCCTCGGCGGGTGCGGGCCGTCCCCTCGCCTTCTCCACGGGACGGCCCGCATCTCTCCTCCGTTCGGACGAAATGCACCGCCGACCCGCGCCGGGGAGCACCGTGCCTCGGTACGGTCGCGGCATGATCCGAGTCCTGCGCCGCCTTCCCCCGATCGTCCTCGACATCGCCACCGCGCTGGTGTTCCTCGCGCTGTGGATCTGGGGCGAGGTCGGGCGTCTGCCCTGGTCGCACGGGCCCTCTCGCGTTCGGGCCGCAGTACGTCGTCTGCGCGCTGATCGCCTTCGGGCCGCTGCTGCCCTGGCCGGCCGTCGCCGTCGCGAGCGCGGCCTCGGTGACGCCGTTCCTCCTGCCGGACGCGGTCCCCGCCGATCCCTTCCTCATCGCGGGGCTCGCGGTCGCCGCTGCTCGGGTGTCGGAGCGGCGGATGACGGTCGGTCGGATCCTCCTCCTCGTCGCCCTCGTCGGTGCGGGCAGCACGCTCGCCCTGCACGGTATGGCGACGACGAACGGGATCGAGGCCGCCGCCACCGGCGCGATCGTCGTCGGCGTCGGCTGGCTCGTGGGCCGGCTCCTGCGGGTCACCCGCGCCCGCGCGACCCTCCTCCTCGAGCGGCGCGCCCTCGCGGACGGGCTCGCGGAGGCGGACCGTGAGCTCGCCCTCACCTCCGAACGGGCGCGCATCGCCCGCGACGTGCACGACGTGATGGCTCAGTCGCTCTCGATCGTCCTCGTGCAGGCGACCGGCGCCGAGCGCCTCGTCCGCACCGAACCCGACCGCGCGGAGGCGTCGCTGCGGGCGGTCGCCGACGTCGCCCGCGCCTCGCTCATCGAGGTGCGCCTGGTGATCGAGTCGCTCGGAGCCGATCCCGACGCGCTCGACCAGCCGGACCTCGACTCCCTCCCGCACCTCGTCGACCGCTTCCGCTCGGCCGGCCTCTCGGTGGTGCTCGAGGAGCAGGGCGATCGCGCCGTCCTGTCGCCGGGGCAGCAGCTCGCGGTGTACCGGATCGTGCAGGAGTCGCTCACCAACGCGCTCCGTCACAGCGGCGGCACGCCGAACGCCGAGGTGCGTCTGGTCTGGGAGGAGTCCGCGCTGCTGCTCGAGGTCGCGTCGCGCGGCTGCTCCGGAGCGGAGTCGAGCGGCTCGGACCATGGGGTCAACGGCATGCGGGAGCGGGCCGAGCTCGCCGGCGGCTGGTTGACGGCGGAGGAGGACGACGGCGGGTTCCGCGTCACCGCGTCGATCCCGGCGCACGTGCTCGAGGCCGCAGCGTGATCCGCATCGCCGTCGCCGATGACCACGTGCTGTTCTGCTCGGGCCTACAGATGCTCCTCGACGCGGAGCCGGGGCTGGAGTTCGCCGGCGCCGCGCACGACGGCGAGGCGGCCGTCGAGCTCGTCCGGCGCGAGGCCCCCGACGTGCTCCTGCTCGACGTGCGCATGCCGCTGCTCGACGGCATCTCGGCGACGCGGAGGATCGCCCGCGATCCCGACGTCGCCACGCGGGTGGTCATCCTGACCACGCACCAGCACGACAGTGTCGTCGCCGAGTCGCTGGCGGCCGGAGCGGCGGGGTTCCTGATGAAGGACGCGACGACCGAGCTGCTGCTGGGCACCGTGCGCGCCGTCGCCGCCGGGCGGACCGTGGTGGCCGGCGGCGGACAGCACGCCCCGCTCCGCGACTACGCGCCGCCCGCCGTGGCCGCTCGCCCCGAGGTGCTCTCGGCCCGAGGTGCTCTCGGCCCGAGAGAAGGGGGTGTTCGCCTCGGCCGCGCAGGGCCGGAGCATCGCCGAGATCGCGGCGGCGGCGCACCTGAGCGAGTCCACCATCAAAAGCCACGTCTCGAGCATCCTCGCCAAGCTCGGCCTCGCCTCCCGCCTCCAGCTCGTCGCCTTCGCGCACCGCCACGGTCTCGGCTGACACGCGGCGCCGCCTCCGTCTGCTCGGCCGATGCCTGTTCCGTGACGCCGGGTCTTCCCCATCGACGGTGCACCACGGCAGCCGGAGGTGACGCCCCGCAGCCTCCGGTCGGCGATGTCGCCGCTGTCATGAATGTTCTTGAAGAGAATGAGAAGGATGTCGGTAAGGCGGATGAGTACCGTCCGACTCAAGCCCCGACGGACCAGGCATCTGGGCTGGGGGAGGAGAAAGATCCTTTCCCGACTCTCGTCGATTGCGGGGACGCACGGAGGCGCTTGGCTTCGAGCGGCACTGAGGAGGGTCGATGTGAAGAAGAATTCCGGCACCGGTTTCGTCGTCGCCGTGGCTGCGCTGACAGCAGTCGCGATGGCGCACCCCCCCCGTCGGCGGTGGCCGCGGAAGGTCATCGGCCGTCAGCGCTCGTGACACCCGTGTCGATCGAGCAGACCGACTCGAGCTACCAGGAGCTGGCGGATCAGATCACTGAGTTGGTCTCCGCCTACGATCGTCCGGCGAACAGGTTCGATCCCGGCAAGGTCTCCGCGGAGACACTGCACAGTGCAGTGGGGAGAGCGTTCGTCAGTGCCGTTTCCGGGCAACCGGAAGCAGCCGACGCGCCACGAGTTCTCAGTCGCGGAGTACCGTTCAGCGTTCTGATCTCGGGTGGCGCGGATCCGTGGCCGTACATTCAACTCACCGAAGCGGAGCAGCAGGCGATGGTGACAGGAGCGTCAGCGTCTCTCATCGCGTCCGTCTGCGCTCTCCTCGGTCCCGAAACAGGAGGGGTCGGCTGTGGGGCGGGTGCCGCAGTGATCGCGATGATCGTCGGTATCGTCGTCGCCAACGGGGTCTGCCCGGATGGGCGCGAGATGCGGATCTACCCCCTCGCGGGGCCGACCGGATTCAGCTGCCAATGACTGCCGACGGACGGATGTCCCCGGCCCTCTTCGCCACTCTCGTGCTGGCTCCCGTCGTCGTGGTTCACGTCGTGGTGCAGATCGTGACTGCCCGAGGGTTGTCGTGGGAGCTTCTTCCCGTCCTGATGATCTACGCGGTGTTCTGGCTCATCGTCTTCGCTGTGTGGCGCAGAACCGGCCGTCGGCGTCCCTGAGCGAGGCGAGGGAGATGTCCTCATCCCCTTCCTCCTCGTTCTCCGGGTAATGGGGTGAGCGCCCGGCTCGTCCGCCGGTGCTCGGGCGAACGGCCGAGCCGCCGCCGCCTCGCTGAGGCCCCGCCGCCTCGACGCCGGCTCGGCGCACACCGGGCCGTCTCGACCAGCCGCGCCGGAGCGCGCCCGGGCCGCCCCACATCCCGCACACGGCAGGCTAGAGGGATGAGCGAGCACGGAACCCCCGCCCACCTCGACCGCGTCCGCGTGCGCGGAGCCCGCGAGAACAACCTCAGGAGCATCGACGTCGACATCCCGCGCGACGCCCTCGTCGCCTTCACGGGCGTCTCCGGATCGGGCAAGAGCTCGCTTGCGTTCGGCACCCTCTACGCGGAGGCGCAGCGGCGCTACTTCGAGTCGGTCGCCCCTACGCCCGCCGGCTGATCGACCAGGTCGGCGTGCCGGAGGTCGACTCCATCGACGGGCTCCCGCCCGCTGTGGCCCTCCCGCAGCGCCGCTCCGCGGGCTCGGCCCGCTCGACGCTCGGCAGCGCGACCACCCTCTCGAGCGTCGTGCGCATGGTCTTCTCGCGGGTCGGCACGTATCCGGAGGGGGCGCCGATGCTCCTCGCCGAGGACTTCTCTGCCAACACCGTGCAGGGCGCGTGCCCGACCTGTCACGGCATCGGCCGGGTCTACGACGTGCCCGACGAGCTGATGGTGCCGGACGACTCGCTCTCGATCCGCGACGGCGCCCTTGCCGCCTGGCCGACCGCCTGGCACGGCAAGCAGCTGCGCGACAGCCTGATCTCGCTGGGCCACGACATCGACGTGCCGTGGCGGACGCTCCCCGAGGAGGCGCGCGACTGGATCCTGCACACCGACGAGTCGCCGCAGGTGCCGATCTTCACCGACCGCTCGCCGGCCGACGTGCGGGCCGCCGTCGCCGCAGGCGTCGAACCGCGCTACATGAGCACGTTCCTCGGGGTGCGCCGCTATGTCCTCGACACCTTCGCCGGCTCGAAGAGCGCCCGGATGCGCGAGCGCGCTGGATCGTTCCTGGTGAGCGTCGTGTGCGGCACCTGCCGCGGCAGGCGGTTGAAGCCGGAGGCGCTCGCCGTCACCTTCGAGGGCCGCGACATCACCGAGCTCTCCGCCCTCCCGCTCCACGATCTCCGCGCCCTCCTCGAGCGGGTGCTCGAGCCGGGCTGGACCGCGACGGGCGCGCCCGCCCTCGCCCCCGAGACCCGGCTGGCCGCGCAGCGCCTCGTCGCCGACCTGATCGCGCGCATGTCGCCGATCGTCGACCTGGGTCTCGGCTACCTCTCGCTCGACCGGCCGACGCCGACCCTCTCGACGGGCGAGCTCCAGCGGATGCGCCTCGCCACCCAGGTCCTCTCGCGCCTGTTCGGAGTCGTGTTCGTCCTCGATGAGCCGTCGGCCGGGCTGCATCCGGCCGACACGGAGGCGCTGCTCGGCATCCTCCGCACGCTCCGCGCGACGGGCAACACGGTCTTCTTCGTCGAGCACTCGCTCGAGGTGATCCGCGAGGCCGACTGGATCGTCGACATCGGCCCCGGAGCCGGTACTGGAGGCGGCACCGTCGTCTACTCGGGTGGTCTCGACGGCATCCGGAGCGCCTCCGACTCGGTCACCCGGCGCTACCTGTTCCCCGAGTCCGGCAGCATCCCGCCGGTGCGCGAGCGCCGCACGGCGGAGCTGCGGATCGATCTCTCTGGAGTCTCCCGGAACACGCTCCGCGACCTCGCGGTCTCGTTCCCGGTCGGCGTTCTCATCGCGGTGACGGGCGTCTCCGGCTCGGGGAAGTCGACGCTGGTCAACCAGGCCCTCCCCGATCTGCTGCGGGCGAGCCTGCGCGCCGACCTCGCCGAGAACGAGTCCGCGGACGAGGAGCGCGAGTCCGAGGATCCGCTGCTCGACACTGCGGCCGCTGTCACGCTCGGCCGCGCCTCCGGACCCGCGGAGCGCCTGCGCCGCGTCGTGCAGGTGAGCCAGACCCCCATCGGCCGCACCTCGCGCTCGAACGTCGCGACCTACACGGGTCTGTTCGACCGGGTGCGGGCGCTCTTCGCGGCGACTCCGGAGGCGAAGCGCCGCCGCTACGGCGCCGGTCGCTTCTCGTTCAACCAGCCCAGCGGGCGCTGCCCGGTCTGCAAAGGCGAGGGCACCATGGAGGTCGAGCTGCTGTTCCTGCCGACGGTGCAGGCGCCCTGCGTGACGTGCGGCGGCACCCGGTACAACCCCGAGACGCTCGAGGTGACGCTCGACGGCCGGACGATCGCCGACGTCCTCGCTCTGAGCGTCACCGCGGCGAGGGAGGCGTTCGCGACCGAGCCGGAGGTGGTGCGGCACCTCGACGCCCTCCTGGACGTCGGGCTCGGCTACGTCGCCCTCGGCCAGCCGGCCCCCGAGCTCTCGGGCGGCGAGGCCCAGCGGGTGAAGCTGGCCTCGGAGCTGCGGCGCGCGCAGCGCGGCGACACCCTCTACCTGCTCGACGAACCGACCTCTGGCCTGCACCCCGCCGACGCCGACCGCCTCGTCGCGCACCTCCAGCACCTCGTCGAGGCGGGTAACACCGTGATCGTCGTCGAGCACGACATGCGCATCGTCTCGGACGCCGACTGGGTCATCGACCTGGGTCCGGGGGCGGGGGAGGCGGGCGGCACTGTCGTCGCGACGGGCACGCCCGAGCAGGTCTCCCTCGCCGAGGGGAGCCGCACGGCGCCGTACCTCCGGGCGGCGCTCGAGAGGCGGCCCGTACGGCACTGAGTGCGCCTCCGTGTCCGCTCGGTCCGCGCTCCAAGGGCATTCCGAAAACCGAGTGTTAACGGTAACATTCCGCTGACGACAGCTCGTGGCACGATTTGACGCCGTCGCTCTTCTCAACGACGAGAGGCTCCAGGATGACGACACGACGGACAGCGATCGCAGCGGCGGCGGTGATGGCGCTGACGGCGGGACTGCTCGCGGTCGGCCCGACCGCTCAGGCGGCACCCACCACCTCCCTCGACAGCACGAAGGTGCTCGAGCTGCCCTTCGACGGCAGCCTCGCCGACACCAGCGGCCGCGGCACCGCCGTGGGGATGCAGAAGGGCACCGCCTCCTACGGCACCGGCCTCAGCGGCCAGGCCTTCGCGTTCACCGGCTCGAACGCCGTGAGCCTCGGCACCGCGGCCGCCCTCCAGCCCGCCGACCTCACGGTCTCGTTCTGGTACCGGCCGAGCGCCGCGATGACAGGCGAGCAGGTCTTCACCTGGAACAAGACCACCTACAACTCGGACGGCTGGTACCTCAGCTCCGAGGGCGACGGCACTCCGCTCGCGCTCTCGGTCGGCCCGTCGACCGGGCAGCCGTACAAGGTCGCGGTCGAGACCGCCCGCGCCGACTTCTTCCCTGCCGGGCAGTGGACCCATGTGGTCGCCACCTACGACAGGAGCACCAAGGACGTCGCGTTCTACCGCAACGGCGTCCAGCAGCCCAGCGCGGTGAAGTACGCCGCCTCGGGCTCCGCGACCGGCGTCCTCGGCGCCGAGAGCACCTCCACCAAGACCCTCGGCTTCAACGGCCCTGGCTACAACGGCAGCCATCTGCGCGGCCTGCTCGACGACTACGCCCTCTACAGCGGAGTCGCCACGACGGCCGACGTCGTCGCTCTGACGAAGGCCCACGATCCCTCCTTCGACCCGGCCGCCGTGGCCCGCGCCGACCTCGACGCCGTCTCGCCACCGACCGCCACCAGCACCGGTTTCTCGCTGCCCACCCGCGGAGCGAAGGGTTCCGAGCTCAGCTGGTCCTCCTCGGACCCGGCCGCCCTCGCCTTCAGTGGCGGCACCGCGACCGTCACCCCGCCCACCGGTGCCGCAACGCCGGTCACCGTCACCGGGTCGGCGGTCTACGGAGGCAGCGCCGCCGTCACCAGGACCGTCACCGTCGAGGTGCAGCCCCGCGGCACCACGACCTCGGGCTACCTCCTCGAGGCCGGTCTCACCGATGTCTCGGTGCAGGACCCGTACCTCGAGAACGGCGAGCAGCAGACCGTCGAGTACCTGCTGAGCCTGGACCCCGAAATGTTCCTCTACTCCTTCTACCGTCAGGCCGGGCTCGCCCCGACGACGACCGGAGGCTACGGCGGCTGGGAGCGCGAGAGCGGCACCCGGTTCCAGGGCCACTTCTTCGGCCACTACGTCTCGGCGCTCTCGCAGGCGTACGCCACCGCGGAGGATCCGGCCACGAAGGCCGCGCTGCTCGCCACGCTCACCGCCTCGGTCGACGGCCTGAAGAAGGTGCAGGACGCCTACGCGGCGAAGGACCCGGCGAACGCGGGCTACGTCTCGCCGTTCCCGGTGAGCTACCTGCCGAGCGGATCCGACGGCCTGCTCGTGCCCTTCTACAACCTGCACAAGGTGCTCGCTGGCCTCCTCGACGCCCACCAGTACGCGCCCGACGCGCTCTCGCAGAAGGCGCTCGTCGTCGCCGACGGCTTCGGCTCGTGGATCACGAACTGGGCCGGCCGTCAGGCGAACCCCTCGCAGCTGCTCAGCACCGAGTACGGCGGAATGAACGAGGCGCTCTACCGCCTCTACGAGATCACCGAGAAGCCGGCGCACAAGCGAGCTGCCGAGTACTTCGACGAGACGGCGCTGTTCCGGAAGCTCGCGAACAACGAGGACGTGCTGAACGGCCTGCACGCGAACACGACGATCCCCAAGCTGATCGGCGCGCTCAAGCGCTACACCGTCTTCAGCGACAACCCCTCGCTCCTCGCGACCCTGACCACGGCCGAGAAGGCCGACCTCGACATGTACCGGCGCGCCGCCGAGAACTTCTGGCGGATGGTCGACGAATCGCACACCTACGCCAACGGGGGCAACAGCCAGTCCGAGCACTTCCATGCGCCGGGCACCCTGTACGAGTACGCGACGAACGGCCAGACCACCGGATACGGCGAGAACTCCACCTCCGAGGGCTGCAACATCTACAACATGCTCAAGCTCACCCGGGCCCTGTTCCAGGTGACGGAGGACGTGAGGTACGCCGACTTCTACGAGGAGGCGTTCATCAACGGCGTCCTCTCGGTGCAGAACCCCGAGACCGGCATGGTCACCTACTTCCAGCCGCAGACCGCGGGCTACGCGAAGGTCTTCGGGCACGAGCACGACGAGTTCTGGTGCGATCACGGCACCGGGATCGAGAGCTTCACCAAGCTCGGCGACTCGATCTACTTCGAGAAGCCCCGGACGGTGATCGTGAACCAGTTCCGCTCCTCCGTGCTCCGCTCCTCCGCGAACAATCTGACGCTGACCCAGACGGCGGACATCCCGAGCACCGACACGGCGACCCTGCGGGTCGAGGCGCTCGACGGGGGAGCCGTGGCCGCGGGCACGGCCCTGAAGCTGCGCGTCCCCTCCTGGATCGACGGGGCTCCGACGCTCACCGTGAACGGCGTTGCGCGCGCGGTCACGGCCGAGGCGGGCTACGTCTCCGTCCCCGTCTCGGCGGGCGATGTGCTCACCTGGACGCTGCCCGCCGCGGTCTCGGTCGTCGCCGACACCGAGAACCCCGACTGGGCCGCGTTCCGCTACGGACCGGTGCTGCTGGCGACAGAGCTGAACCGCTCGAACGTCGAGGCGTCGTACGTGGCCGGCGTCCTGGTGCGGATGGGCACGGCCGACAAGTCGGTGAACTCGACCATCGTCGTCGCGGACTCCGCGACCTGGACGTCGGCGATCCGCGACAACCTGGTCCGCCTGCCCGACGGCGCGGACGGCAACGGCCGCACCACGATGCGCTTCGGCATGAAGAACGTCGACGCTGCCTCCGCGGCCCGGGTGCTCACCCCGTACTACAGCCTCTACAACGCCCGCTACGCGACCTACCTGACCCTGATCGAGCCGGACTCGGCCGCGGCCCAGGCGCTCATCCGCACGCAGAAGGAGCAGCTGCGCGTCGACGAGACGACCATCGACTCCCTCACCTCGTTCGACAACAACAACAGCGAGGCCGACAAGAACCACCGGTTCGCGAAGTCGTCGGTCGGCACCTGGCGCGGCGAGAGCTACCGCGACGGCCAGCGCTCGGCGGACGCGTTCTTCCAGTACGACATGATCGTCGACCCGAGCCTGTCCGAGAACCACCTCGGTGTCCGCTACTACGGCGGCGACGCGGGACGCACCTTCGACGTCTACCTCAACAACGTGAAGCTCAAGACCGAAGTGGTCTCGGGCGCCGCGGGCGCGACCGAGTGGTACGTCCAGTACGACGAGATCCCCCGGGCCGTGCTCGACGGCATCGCCGCGAAGGACAGCTACAAGCGCGACCAGAGCGGCGCCTACGTCCTCGATGCGCAGGGGCAGCGGATTCCCGTGGTCACCGTCCGCTTCCAGGGCACAGGGGCGAGCTACGTCGGCGGGGTGTTCGGCGTGTACACGACCGAGGCGACCGGGTACTCGACCGCCGCCGAGCTGACGACCCTGGCCTCCGACGTGGGGACGCTGTCTCCGGCGCTCGCCGCGGGCGTCCGCGACCTGACTCTGACGGTGCCGACCGCGACGACGAGCGTCTCGCTCGACCTCGACCCGGCAGTCGGGAGTGGTCTGGTGACGGTCGACGGCGTGCTGATCGACGACACGGTGCGCCGCACGGTTCCGCTCGCGACGACAGGGACGACGAGCGTGGTGATCGAGTCGTCGGCGCAGGACCACAGCACCAGCGTGACCTACCGGCTCTCGATCGTCCGCGCCTCCGCGGTGACGGTCGAGGCGGCGGCGGCGACACGCTGCGTGGCGGGCAAGGTGGTGCTGACGGTGACCGCGCGCAACACGTCGACGGCTCCGGCCGCGATCACCCTCGCCTCCGGCTGGGGCTCGACGCCGTTCAGCGGTGTCGCGCCGGGCGGGAGCGCCTCGCACGCGTTCACCACCCGCGCCGCCTCGGTACCGGCCGGTTCGGCGACGGTGACCGCCGGCGGCACTCCCGTGGCGACCGCCTACCCCGCCTTCACCTGCCGCTGACACCCGTCCGCCCCTTCCTCCGCGAGACACCGGAGGGAGGGCGGCTGGGCGTTACCTGTTCGTTATGAAGAAAAACGCTTACACGACCAAACCAGGGGCACCCTGGGAATCGGCAGGTGGGAGGCGAACACTCACCTTCATGAACCAGACAGCGGCACCCGTGCGCCAGGGCAGTGCGCACCGAGCGCGATTCCTCCTGCTCGCCGCCCTCGCCGGCATCGTGACGGGCGGAGTCCTCCTCGCCGTCGCCGAACTCGTCGCCCTCGCCGTCGCCCGCACGGCCAGTCCCGTGCTCGCGCTCGGCGCCTTCATCGTCGACATCGTGCCGCGACCCCTCAAGGAGTTCGCGATCGAGGCGTTCGGCGAGAACGACAAGATCTTCCTGCTCGCGAGCGTCGGCGCGGCCGTTGTCGTTGCCGCCGCGATCGCCGGAGTCCTGCAACTGCTCCGCCCCCCGCTCGGGCAGGTGCTGCTGATCATCGCCGGCGGGCTCTCGATCGCCGCGATCGTCACGCGCGCCGGAGCCGCTCCGCTCGCCGCGGTGCCTACCCTGGTCGGCCTGGTCGTCGCCGTCGTCGTGATGCACCTGCTCTTCTCCCGACTGCGCGGCTGGCGCGCGGCACGCACCTCGGAGGCGAGGGGAACCGCCTCCGAGGCCCGCCCGGGCGCGCTCGAGCGCCGCGGCTTCTTCCGCGTGGCCCTGATCGCGGCCGTCGGCGCGGCGGTCGTCGGCACCGGCGCCCGACTCGTCAACGCGGCGACCTCGTCGCTCGCGAGCGTGCGGGAGGCGCTGCGCCTGCCGACTCCGCGCACCACCCTCGCCGTGCCGGCCGGGGCCGAGCTCGACATCGAGGGTCTGACCCCGCTCTACACGCCCAACGCCGACTTCTACCGCGTCGACACCGCGCTGACCGTGCCCAACATCGATCCGTCGACCTGGACGCTGAGGATCATCGGCATGGTCGATCAGGAGGTGATGCTGACCCTCCAGCAGCTCCTCGACATGGGCGTCGATGAGTACGGCGTGACCCTCACCTGCGTCTCGAACCAGGTGGGCGGCGATCTGGTCGGCAACGCGAAGTGGCTCGGCGTCCCCATCCGCGACGTCCTGGCGATGGCCGGAGTGCAGGGCGACGCCGACATGGTGCTCTCGACCAGCGCTGACGGCTACACCGCCTCCACTCCGCTGAGCGCGCTGACCGACGACGGGCGCGACGCGATCCTCGCGGTCGGCATGAACGGCGAGCCGCTGCCCTTCGAGCACGGCTTCCCGGTGCGGATGGTCGTCCCGGGCCTCTACGGCTACGTCTCGGCCACCAAGTGGCTCACCGAGCTGAAGGTGACCACGTTCGCGGCCGACGAGGCGTACTGGACGCCGCGCGGCTACTCCGCCGAAGCGCCGATCAAGATGTCCTCGCGGATCGACACCCCGCGCATCGGTGCCGCGATCCCGTCCGGTGCCACGAAGATCGCCGGAGTCGCGTGGGCGCAGACGGTCGGCATCGACCGGGTCGAGGTGAGCATCGACGACGGCGACTGGCAGGAGGCGACGCTCTCGACTCCCGTCAACCTCGACACCTGGGTGCAGTGGTTCGTCGACTGGGAAGCCGAGACCGGCTCGCACTACGTGGCGGTCCGGGCGGTCGACCGCACCGGCGCCGTGCAGATCGAGGAGCGCGCGCCGATCGCGCCGAACGGCTCCTCCGGCTGGCAGCGCACGCTCGTCAACGTGACCTGACGGTCGGGCTGTCGGGGCTCGGCGGGCGGGACGTCGCGCACTGGGCCGGGCCTGACGCCTCGGCCGTCGGCATCGGCCCTCAGGCGTGCGGGAACTCGTGCGCCAGTACCGACATCAGGATCTCGTCGTGGAAGCGTCCGGCGTGGAACAGCGCGTCGCGCCGGCGCCCCTCCTCGATGAAGCCTGAGCGCCGGTACGCGGCCCGTGCCCTCTTGTTGAAGGCCCAGGCCCGCAGCTCGATGCGGTGCAGGCCCAGCTCGGCGAAGCGTAGCGGACGAGGGTGCGCACCGCATCCGTCCCGAGCCCCCGGCCGCGCGCATACGGGCCGAGGACGACGGCGAGGGTCCCGCAGCGCTGCGGCGCGGCGCCTCCCCACAGCGCCACGTGGCCGGCCAGCGAGCCGTCGGCCTCCTCCTCGACGGCGAAGCCGACCGACCCCGGTGAGGCGTTGGCGCTCCAGGAGCGGAGCAGGTCGTTCACTGCGCCGCCCGGACGGGGGAGGATCGACGCCTGCTGGAGCACAGCGGTCTCGGGATCGTTCCACCACCGCTCGACCTCGGCGAGATCCTCGTCGGTGGCGGCGCGGAGGCGGATCCGCTCGCCCCGCAGCAGCCCGCGTGCGTATTCGGCGGCGGCGTCCTGATCGCGGAAGGTGTCCATGCCGACATGCTGCCAGCCCGGTCCCCTCGGGCGTCGCCCGCCGGCGCGCTCTGCACCGGCCGCCGGGAGGGCGCGGCCGGGCGTTTATCGAGCACTCGAATCAATTCGACTAGTCTCGGAGGATGACAGAGAACACGTCCGAGCTCCGTGTCGGCGTCGTCGGCCTCGGCTTCGCCGGCACCACCCACCTCGACGCCTTCCAGTCCCTTCCCGGCGCCCGCGTCGTCGCGCTCGCAGGCCAGGAGGAGGCGCGCCTCCACGAGCTCGGCGCGACCCGCGGTGTCCCCGACCTCTCCGCCGACTGGGAGGACCTGGTCGCCCGCGACGACCTCGACATCGTCTCCATCGGCGTTCCCAACCACCTCCACCACCCCATCGCCGTCGCCGCGCTCGCGAGCGGCAAGCACGTCTTCTGCGAGAAGCCGCTCGCGACGACCGCGGAGCTGGCGGCCGAGATGGTCGAGGCGGCGCGCGCCCACGACCGCGTGCTCGAGATCGCCTACAACCACCGCCGCCGCGCCGACGTCGCCTTCCTCCGCGACTACCTCGACGACGCTCCGCTCGGCGACGTCTACCACGCCCGGGCGAGCTGGCAGCGGCGCACCGGCATCCCCGGAATCGGCTCCTGGTTCACCAGCAAGGAGCTCGCCGGTGGCGGTCCGCTGATCGACCTCGGTTCGCACGTGCTCGACATCGCGCTGCACCTGCTCGACGAGCCGCGCGTCACCAGCGTCTCGGCCGTCGCCTACGGCGAGATCGGCCGCTCCGGCCGCGGCGGACGCCCGTACGGCGTCGCCGCCACCGGCACGCACGCCTTCGAGGTGGAGGACTTCTCGAGCGCCCTGCTGCGCCTCGACAATGGCCGCTCCCTCCAGCTCGACGCCTCCTGGGCCAGCTACTCGAAAGTGCACGAGGACATCGAGGTCGAGCTGCTCGGCTCGGCCGGCGGGGCGCGCCTGCACATCGCCGACTACGCCACGGAGGGGACGCTCACGCTCTACTCCGAGGTCGCCGGAGCGCCGACCGTCTCCCACCCCGACGTGACGGTCCCGGCCGGGCACCACCGCTCCGTCATCGCCGAGTTCCTGGCGGCGATCGCCTCGGGAGCCGAGGCTCCCGCGGGCGAGCCCCGCTACTGCGGCCACTACGGCGAGTACGCGCTGCACCGCAGCCGGGTGATCGACGCGATCTACCGCTCCGCCGCCGAGAAGAAGGAGGTGGCGGTCGCATGAGCGCCCCGATCCGGGTCCTCGTCTGGAACGAGTTCCGCCACGAGACCCGCGGCGACGAGACCGTGCTGCGCCACTACCCCGACGGCATCCACCGTGTGATCGCCGACGGGCTCGCCCGGTCACTGGGTTCCGCGGTCTCGGTGCGCACCGCGACCCTCCCCGAACCCGAGCACGGGCTCACCGAGGAGGCGCTGGCGCAGACGGACGTGCTGCTCTGGTGGGGGCACATCGCGCACGAGGAGGTGTCGGACGAGGTCGTGCGGCGGGTGCTGCGGCACGTGCACGAGGGGATGGGGATCCTGATCCTGCACTCAGGCCACTACTCGTCGATCTTCACGGCCCTGATGGGCACCACCTGCTCGCTGAAGTGGCGCAACGACCGCGACCGCGAGCTGGTCTGGACGATCGCGCCGACGCATCCGATCGCCGAGGGCGTGCCGAGCCCGCTGATCATCCCCGAGCAGGAGATGTACGGCGAGTACTTCGACATCCCGGTACCGGAGGAGACCGTGTTCCTCTCGACGTTCACCGGCGGCGAGGTGTTCCGCTCGGGAGTCACGTATACGCGCGGTCTCGGCAAGGTCTTCTACTTCTCGCCCGGAGACCAGGACTACCCCGTCTACCACCACCCGGACATCCAGCGTGTGCTGGCGAACGCCGTCCGCTGGGCCGTCCCGACGCGCCCCCGCACGTCCCTCACCGCCGACCACCACCCCCGCGGCTGGTTCGAGTCCTGACCCGCCGTCCGCTGTCCCCTTGTTCCCCTCCGCGAGATGCCACTTGAGTACGCGACACGCCGCGCGGGGCGTACCGAAGTGCATCTCGCGGGAGGTACTGGAGGCGTGGGGGAAGCGCGCGAGCCGGACGAGGTGCGGCGGTACGGGCGCGCGCCGGAGCAGATCGCGGAGGTGTTCCGCGCGGCACCGGGCGGGGCGCGGGGCGTGGTCCTCCTCGTGCACGGCGGGTTCTGGCGAGCGCGGTGGGACCGGCTGCACGCCCGCCCGCTC
>NZ_LIIN01000064.1 GCF_001634385.1 Rathayibacter tanaceti
TGCTGCCTTTCTCGGGGGAGGAGGGGAAGGGGGCGCCTGCGATCCGCGCGACGCGGGCCTCGACGATCGCCGCGGCCCGCTCAAGGGCGCGGCGATCGTCGGCGTCGAGGTCGTCGAACAGCGGTGCGAGGGCGGCCTCGAGGCGGAGGCGGTGCTCGCGGAGGGCGTCGAAGCCGGCGGTGGTGCCCTCGATCAGCCAGGCCCTGCCGTCGCTCGTGTCGTGCACTCGACGGATCCAGTCGGCCTCGTCGAGTCGGGCGATGATGCCGGTCATCGTGGGCTGGGTGACGCGGACCCGCTCGGCGAGCTCGCCGAGGCGGACGGGGGAGGCGGTGCGCAGTTCGGCGAGTGTCGACCAGACGGCGCCGGACTGCGCACCGAGGCCGGTCGCGCCGCTCGAGCGGCCGGCGAACCGCGTGAGAGCGGTGGCGGCGGAGGCGAGTCGCACGGGGGCGCTGGAATCGGGCACGGCTATTAATATAGCATGCCTATGTAGTTTTGACAGCGAGGCGTCGCGATCGGGGCACTGTCTATCTCGACACTGTCTGTGACAAAATGACTCGCAATCCCTCGTTCAACGCGGCGATCACCGATGGAAAGAGTTGTCATGTCCCGAATCGAGACGCACCGGACAGAGCACGAGTACGACGTCGTCGTGATCGGAGCGGGCGCCACCGGGCTCACCGCGGCCGTGCGCCTCCACGAGCAGGGCCGCAGCGTCCTCGTCCTCGAGGCCCGCGAACGCGTCGGCGGCCGTCTCGAGACCCGCGTTATCGACGGGCAGATGCTCGAGCTCGGCGGGCAGTGGGTCTCGCCCGACCAGACCGCGCTGCTCGAGACGCTCGACGAGCTGGGCCTCGCGACCTACTCCCGGTACCGCGACGGCGAGAGCGTCTACATCGGCTCCGACGGCCGCGCCCGCCGCTTCACCGGCGACATCTTCCCCGGCACCGAGACGACCGAGTCCGAGATCTCGCGCCTGATCGAGCTGCTCGACCGCCTCGTGGTCGAGACCGATCCGGCCGCCCCGTGGGCGCATCCGCTCGCCCACGACTACGACCGCATCAGCTTCAGCGCGTGGCTCGAGCAGCAGACCGACGACGCGGAGGCGCGCGCCAACATCGCGCTGTTCGTCGCCGACGCCATGCTCACCAAGCCCGCGCACTCGTTCTCGCTGCTGCAGGCGCTGCTGATGGCGGCCAGCGCCGGCGGCTTCAGCCACCTCGTCGACGCCGACTTCATCCTCGACAAGCGCGTGCTCGGCGGCCTGCAGCGGGTGCCGGAGCTCCTGGCTCAGCGGCTCGGCGTCGAGCGGGTCGTGCTCGACGCGCCGGTCCGCTCCGTGCACTACGGGGAGGACGGCGTCGAGGTGCGCACCGACGACCGCACGGTGCGCGCCCGCCGCGCGATCGTCGCCGTGCCGCCCAACCTCGTCAACCGCATCGCGTTCGAGCCGCCGCTGCCGCGCCTGCGGCAGCAGTCGCTGCAGCACCAGTCGCTCGGCCTCGTGATCAAGGTGCACGCCAGCTACGCGACGCCGTTCTGGCGCGCCGACGGCCTCTCGGGCACGGCCTTCAGCCCGCACGCACTCGTGCACGAGCCTACGACAACTCCAACGCGGGGGAGGAGCGCGGCACCCTGGTCGGCTTCGTCTCGGACGAGAAGGCCGACAGGCTGCTCGCCCTGCCGGAAGCCGAGCGCAAGGCCGCGATCCTCGACTCGCTCGCCGCCTATTTCGGGCCGGCCGCACTCGATCCGGTCGTCTACTACGAGAGCGACTGGGCCGCCGAGGAGTGGACCCAGGGCGCCTACGCCGCCAGCTTCGACCTGGGCGGGCTCACCCGCTACGGCGCGCTGCAGCTCGAGCCGGTCGGCCCCCTCCGCTTCGGCTCGAGCGACCTCGCGGCCGAGGGCTACCAGCACGTCGACGGCGCGATCCGCGTCGGCCGGCGGCTGGCGCAGGAGATCATCGACGAGGACGGCGCGAGAATCGCTCCGGCCCACCACCGCGAAGGAGCACTGCCCGCATGAGCACCCACTACGCCGTGATCGACCCGGCCTCCGGCGCGACCCTCAGCGAGTACCCGACCGTCACCGACGGCGAGCTCACCGACGCGATCGGAGCCGCCCACGACGCGTACTCGACGTGGTCGCGCACCGTGCCCGTCGCGACCCGCACCGCCCTGATCGCGCGGGTCGCCGACCTGCACGTCGAGCGCGCCGACGCCCTCGCCGAGATCATCGTGCGCGAGATGGGCAAGCCGCTCAAGCAGGCCGCGGGCGAGGTCGCTTCGCGGCCGACATCTACCGCTACTACGCCGACAACGGCGAGACGTTCCTCGCCGACGAGCCCATCGAGCTGTCGGACGGCACCGGCTCCGCGTTCGTCCGTCGCGCCGGCCTCGGCGTGCTGCTGGGCATCATGCCGTGGAACTTCCCCTACTACCAGGTCGCCCGCTTCGCCGGCCCGAACATCGTCGCGGGCAATACGATCCTGCTCAAGCACGCGCCGCAGTGCCCGGAGTCGGCGGCCGCGATCGCGGACATCTTCCGCACCGCGGCCGAGGAGCTGGGCGCTCCCTCCGGCGTCTACGTGAACCTCTACGCGACCAACGACCAGGCCGCGACCGTGATCGCCGACCCGCGGGTGCAGGGCGTCTCGGTCACCGGCTCCGAGCGCGCCGGCGCGGCCGTCGCCGAGATCGCCGGGCGGCACCTCAAGAAGGTCGTGCTCGAGCTCGGCGGCTCCGACCCGTTCATCCTGCTGTCGACCGACGACCTCGACAAGGCGGTCGAGGACGCGGTCGCCGCCCGCCTCGACAACAACGGCCAGTCCTGCAACGCCGCCAAGCGCTTCATCGTCATCGACGACCTGTACGAGGCCTTCGCCGCCAAGTTCACGGAGGCGTTCACCGCGGCCCAGCCGGCCGACCCGTTCGCCGAGGGCACGCTGCTCGGCCCGCTCTCCTCCTCCGCCGCCACCTCGCGCCTCGAGCAGCAGCTCACGACCGCGCGCGAGCAGGGCGCGACCGTGCGTGCCAGCGGCGAGGTGACGGGCAACTTCTTCCCGCCCGCCGTCCTCGAGGACGTCACTCCCGAGATGAACGCCTACCGCGAGGAGTTCTTCGGCCCGGTCGCCGCGCTCTACCGGGTGCGCGACGAGGACGAGGCGATCGCCCTCGCGAACGACACCCCGTTCGGTCTCGGCTCGTACCTCTACACGACCGACTCCGAGCAGGCGCTGCGTCTCGCCGACCGGATCGACGCGGGCATGGTCTGGATCAACCTCGTCCTCGGCGACGCCGTCGAGCTGCCCTTCGGCGGCGTGAAGCGCTCGGGTACCGGCCGCGAGATGGGCCGCAGCGCCCTCGAGGAGTTCGTCAACAAGAAGCTCATCCGCATCGCGTGAGGGGCGGGAGTGCGCGCGGCAACCCCGCGCGCACCCGCCGAGGGCTGACTAGTGTCGAAGGGCGGCGCCCGCCGCCGCCTCGTCATCCCGGAAGGCCCCCTCCGCTGCGCGTGTTCGGCTGCCCCCACTGTGAGGCCCGCGTCGAGTTCGAGGACGCGGTGTGCCTCCGCTGCCGCACCGCGCTCGCCTACGACCTCGACCGCGACGAGCTCGCCGAGGCCTCGGGCCGGCAATCGTGCCGCTACCGCGACACCATCGGCTGCACCTGGCTGGCGGAGGAGGGGACCGGCGGCGCCTGCGCCTCCTGCGCCCTCACCGGCGTGCGCCCCGCGGTCTACGACGCGGCGACACTGAGCCAGCTGACCGTCGCCGAGTTCGCCAAGCGCCGCCTCGTGCGCCAGCTGCACCACCTCGACCTGCCCGTCGAGCGCCGCAGCGGCTCCACCGGGCTCACCTTCGAGCTGCTGTCGTCGGCGCAGGGACAGCACGTGACGACGGGTCACGCCGACGGAGTCGTCACCGTCGACCTCTCGGAGGGCAACGACGCGCACCGCGAGGCCCTCAAGGCGCGCCTCGGCGAGCCGTACCGGACGATGCTCGGCCACTTCCGCCACGAGATCGGCCACTACTACTGGCAGCTGCTGGTCGAGGGCACCGACCTGATCCCGGCGTTCCGGTCGCTGTTCGGCGACGAGCGCGCCGACTACGCGGCGGCGCTCGATACGCACTACTCCGGAGCTCGGGGAGCGAGGACTGGGCGCGCGAGCACATCTCGCAGTACGCGACGACCCACCCGTGGGAGGACTTCGCGGAGACGTTCGCCCACTATCTGCACATCGCCGACGCGCTCGAGACGACCGCCTCGGTCGGCATGACCATCGCCGGTCCGTGGGGACGACTCCCCGATTCGCTGGTCGGCAGCGTGCACGCCGTCGGTGCCGACCGGGTCTCGACGCTCGAGATGCCCGAGATCCTCGGTCGCTGGCACGGCTTCTCGCTCGCGCTCAACAGCGTGAACCGCTCGATGGGCAAGGACGACCTCTACCCGTTCGTCATCACTCCGGTGATCGCCGAGAAGCTGGCCTGGGTGCACGAGCTGGTGCGCCGCTCGGCCTGACGCCCCCGGGCCGACCTCCGGCTCGCATGACCCTGTTCGGCTCGCGGGACTTCGGCGACCGCACCGCGCTCCTCAAGCGGCTGAGCGAGGTCAGCATGGCCGAGCTGCTCGCGGCGCTGACCAGGGCGCAGGAGCAGGCGGCCGGGCGCTCGGCGGAGTCGAGCGCGGTGCTGATCGGAGGCGCCTACGTCGGCTACGCGGCCCGGTACCCCGAGCGCTTCCGCGTCATCTACGACCCCGAGGTCTGCGTCCCTGGGTCGCCGAGCGCCGCGATGGCCCCGCTGATCGACGGGGTCGAGGCGGTCCTCGCCACCGCGACCGCGTCCCTCCTGCCGGCCGACTCCTCCTCCGCGGCGGTCGCCGCCCTGACCACCGCCGTCTGGGGTGCGGTGCACGGTCTGGCCGAGCTCGTCGTCGCGGGCCACATCACCGAGGCGGAGGTCGAACCGGCGCTGCTCGCGCTCCTCGACCGCCGCTGATCCGTCCGCGCGACCTCAGTGGCGAAGCGGGGGCGTCCGACGCTCTGCCGCCGTCACTGCCCGACGCGGCCGTCGACGCACTCGCGGAGCAGGTCGGCGTGCCCGCAGTGCCGCGCGTACTCCTCGATGCGGTGCACCAGCAACTCGCGGATCGCGATGCCGTCGCGCCCGACCCGCTCGCCGAGGTCGGGGTGCTGGGCGATCGCGGCGTCGGTGTCCCGCTGCTCCCGCTGCAGCGACGCGAGCGCCTCGTCCACGACCTCCTGCTCGCCGACCGCACCGTCGAAGTCGGCGTCGCGACCTCCGTAGAGCTTCGAGGGAGGCGCGTCCGTGCTCAGCCAGCCGCGCCAGTCCCGCTCGACCTCCGCCAGATGGCGGAGGAGTCCGAGCAGCGACATCGTCGACGGCGGGACCGAGCGGCGGGCCAGCTGCTCCGGAGTGAGTCCGTCGCACTTCATGATCAGCGTGTGGCGGTAGGCCGAGAGGTAGTCCTCGAGGGTCGCCGGCTCGCCGTCGGGGCTCGTCCCCTCGCGAGGGTCGTCCTCCGGGTCGGTCCACATGTCGGGCTGCGTCGTCGCGCGGGTCCACCGCTCGGGCTGGTCGCTCATGCGTCCATCCTGCGCCTCTGGACGAGCGCTGAGACGGCCCAGCGCTCGGTGGGCGCCCACTCGCGGCACGGGTCCGACACGACTGGACGCCCACCGGGCGCGGCGGGCCGTCGGAGACCCGTCCGGCGTCCACTCGGGCACCGAACCGGCCGGGCCGCCCACGACGCTCAGCCCACCGTCGACAGCACTCCGCTGATGATCACGGCGATGATCGTCGTCCACGCGACGATCGCGATGCCCTGCCAGACCAGGATCCGCCCACGGCCGACTCCCGCCGCCGCGAGCATCGAGGCGGTGAACTGCGTCGGCAGCAGCAGCGGCCCGAGCAGGCTCACCCCGGGGACCCCGTAGCGCTCGAACGCCCGCTGGAACTTGGCCTTGCGCGGCGAGACCGCCGGCCGCTCCGGTGCCCCGCCCGCCATGGCCGCCACCCGCGTGCGGTTGACGACCGCCTGCCGTGCTCCCGAGCTCAGCAGCACCACGAGGGCGACGCAGGCGAAGTTGCCGACGATCGCCGCGAGGACCGCGATGACCGGGTTCACCCCGCCGATGATGCCGATGGTCGCGGCGCCCTCGCCCTCGACGAACGGGACGGCTCCGGCCGCCGCGACGATGAGGGGCTGCACGATGTCGGGCACCTCGGCGACGAGGTCCTGGAAGGTGGTGATGACGCTCATGACGTTCTCCTGCTGGTCGGGGACCGGGTGGTCCGTCTCGTGACTGACTCCAGCCCACCGGGGTCGCGGATCCGCGGGAAGTGCCCGTCCGTCACCGCCTCCCGGGCGCTTCGCACCTCGGACCCGTGACTTCTGTCACGCCCGTAGGGTGGCCTCGTGATCACCCGGACCGAGCCCGTGAGCGATGCCGAGCGGACGGCGCGCGGCACCCTGCAGCTGACCCGCAGCATCACCGCGACCTGGTGGTACACCGCCGGCGGCATCCTCTTCTTCGGCCTGATCCTGGTGCTCGTCTGGGTGCCGGCGCTCATCCTCTCGAGCCGGGGGACGGCCGCGGTGCTCGTGGTGGGCATCGGAGGCGTCGTCTGGACCCTCGCGCAGGTCCCGCTGCTGCTCGACTACCGCAACCGGCGCGGAGAGCCGCTCTCGATGCGCCGTCGTACCGCGTGGGCGCCGCTCGCCGTCGCCGTCGCCTACGGAGTCCTCGCCGGGGTCGCCTCGGGGATGTGGACCATCGCGGTCCTCCCGGTCGTGCAGATGCTCGTGCTGCTGCCCTGGGCCCCCGGCCTCCGTCGCCGGATCGTGCTCGCCGGGACGGTGCTGCTCGCCGCCCTCTGGTTCATCGATCTGCATGTCGCGCCGCTGACGGACGAGGGCGTGAGCAGCGCTCTCGTCGGCTTCTACTCGATCGCGTTGCCCTGGATGTCGGTGCTCTCGCTGTGGTGGTGGGACGTGCTGGTCTCGCTCGATCAGGCCCGAGCCTCCGAGGCGCGGCTCGGCGCCACGCAGGAGCGGCTGAGGGTCGCGACCGACGTGCACGACCTGCAGGGGCACCACCTGCAGGTGATCGCCCTGCAGCTCGAGCTCGCCGAGCGCCTGATGGCGCACGATCAGGAGGCGGCGCTCGCCCAGCTGCGCGCCGCCCGCACCAGCGTCGACGAGGCGCGGCAGGGCACGCGCGACCTGGCCACCCGGTTCCGCTCCGTCCCGCTCGGCGACGAGCTGGCCAATGCGGTCGATCTGCTGCGCGCGGCCGGAGTCGCGGCGGAGGCGGCCGTCGACCCCTCCGCCGATCTCGCCCCGGCCGACGTCCTCGGGCCGGTGGTGCGCGAGACGACCACCAACGTCCTCCGCCACGGCGGCGGCAAGTGGGCGCGGCTGTCGCTGCGACCGGAGGCGGGGGCCTGGCGGTTCACGATCGAGAACGACGCCGAGGCGGCCCCCGTCGAGGCCGACCACGGCGGTGGGGCGGGCCTCGAGGGCATCGGCCGCCGGGTCGCCGAGGCTGACGGCTCGCTCGACGTGCAGCACGGGGCCCGATCGTTCACCGTCGTCGTGACGGTGCCGGTGACGGGGGTCGCACGATGATCCGCGTGCTGATCGCCGACGACGAGGCGATGATCCGCTCGGCGCTGGCGTCGCTCCTGGGGCTCGAGGACGACATCGAGGTCGTCGCGCAGTGCGCCGACGGCGAGGAGGCGCTCGTCGAGGCCGCCCGCCTCGCCCCCGACATCTGCCTGCTCGACCTCGAGATGCCGGGGCTCGACGGCGTCGACGTCGCCGAGCGCCTGGTGCGGACGGTCGCGACGCGCTGCATCGTGGTCACCCGCCACGCGCGGCCGGGAGTGCTGCGGCGGGCGCTGGCCTCGGGTGTCTCGGGGTTCCTGCCCAAGTCGCGAGATGCGCACGAGGTCGCGGAGGTGATCCGCCGGGTCGCGGCGGGCGGCCGCTACGTCGATCCCGAGGTCGCGGCCGACGCGCTCAGCGACCAGCGCTGCCCGCTCACCGATCGCGAGCTCGACGTGCTCCGCGCGGGCCGCCGCGGCGAGACCACCGGCCAGATCGCGCGCGCCCTGTCGCTCGCCCCCGGCACGGTGCGCAACCACGTCTCGGCCGTGCTGGCGAAGCTCGCCGTCCGCACCCGCCAGCAGGCCGTCCTGCTCGCGGAGGAGCGCGGCTGGCTCTGACCGCGGCCTCCCGTCCGCGCTCTCCGCGCGAGGGAACCCCGAAGCGTCGAGGCGGCCACGGAGTACTGGCCCCCTCGACGGTCCGGGGTTCCCCCGGTGGAGCCGCCGCCCTACTTCTTCGTCAGCGACGACTCCTTGTGCGCGGCCTTCGCGTCGGTCTTGTCGCTCTGGACGATCCAGTACGGCTCGTCGTCCGAGGCCTTGAACGTCTGTCCCTCGAACTGGAACTCCTTCGTCCTCTTCTCGACGAGCTTCCCGTGGGTCTCGCCCTGGGAGGTGTTCCAGCTGATCTTGTCGCCCTTCTTCATGAGGAGCGTCCCTTCTCTTCGGTGTCGGTTCTTCTTCGTGTCGGTTCTTCTTCGTGTCGGGTCTTCGTCAGTGCCGGTTCTTCAGTGGCGCGGATGCGCCGTCTTCGCGTCGCGCGGGAGCGCGATCGTGGTGGTCACGTCGACGATCGCCGGAGTCGCGGGCGCCGAGGAGAAGCCGAAGCGCACGGGAGGCGACAGCGGCCGGAGCGATCCGAGGCCCGCTCCGTCGAGCGAGGCGTCGACCCCGAGGACGCCGCGGATCGCGCGCACCCCGTAGTACTCGCGGCGGCCGTTCCCGGCCGACCCCGCGGTGCTGACCCCGCGCACGAGCACGGAGGCGACCGGTGAGATCGCCGTCAGCCACCCGGGGTGCTCGGCGACGGGCCGCGGGACGACGCGCAGCAGCCGCCCGAGCGGTGTCAGGCCGCCGAGCCGCAGCGACACCTCGAGCGGCCCCGCCGAGACGGACAGCCCGCCGTGCACCCGCCGCCACGACACCGCCTCGATCCGCACGTCGTCGAACGAGTACGTCGAGGCGATGAACTCCGCGACCTCGTTTGACGGCGCGATCAGCATCCGGTGCCCGTCGCCGCGCTCGATCATCGCGTCCGCGAACGCGCCGTACGGAGTCGACTCCCAGAGCCCGAGCACCACGCGGGTGCCCGAGGCCGTGCCGAACCCCGCGATGCGCCCGCTGAAGCGCAGCCGCCGCGGGGCTCGGCCGGGCATCAGGCGGCCGAGCGCAGCAGCGTGAACGAGCCGTCGCGCACGATCAGCGTGGTGACCTCGCCCTCGACGACCTGCTCCGGGTCGCTGGAGGCGGCGAGCGTCCACTCGGCGCCCGGAGCCTCCGGGACAGTGAACTCGACGCCGTTCTCGGCCGCGTTCAGCAGCAGGGCGAAGCTCGCGCTGCCCTCGTGCGCGAACACGAAGGTGATCGAGCGGGCATCCGGGTTGTCCCAGTCCTCGTCGGCGAAGCCCTGCGCGTCCGAGCGGAGGATGTCGACCGTGTCGGGGCCGCCGTCGCCGGGGGCGCGGCGGAACCACCTCGGCTTCAGCGCCGGCTCGGCGGCGCGGAGCGCGATCAGCCCGCGGGTGAAGGCGAACAGCTCGCGGTCCGCGTTCTCCCAGTCGAACCACGAGATCTCATCGTCCTGGCAGTAGGCGTTGTTGTTGCCGCCCTGGGATCGGGCGATCTCGTCGCCCCCCAGGATCATCGGCACGCCGGCCGAGAGCAGCAGCGTCGCGAGGAAGTTGCGGCGCATGCGGGCGCGACGCTCGTTCACCGCCTCGTTGTCGGTCGGGCCCTCTGCACCGTTGTTGGAGGAGCGGTTGTCGCTCTCGCCGTCGTTGTTGTCCTCGCCGTTGGCCGCATTGTGCTTGCGCGAGTAGGAGGTGAGGTCGGCGAGGGTGAAGCCGTCGTGCGCCGTGACGAAGTTGACGCTCGAGAGCGGCGAGCGGCGGTCGGCCTCGTAGACGTCGGGCGAGCCGAGCACACGCTGCGCAGTCGTGCCGAGCACCGAGTCCGCGCCGTGCCAGAAATCGCGCACGTCGTCGCGGAACTTCCCGTTCCACTCCGACCAGTCCGCGGGGAACCCGCCGACCTGGTAGCCGGCGGTGTCCCACGGCTCCGCGATCATCTTCACCGGCGCGAGCACCGGGTCCTGCGCGATCAGGTCGAGGAACGCGCTGTGCACCTCGGCCTCGCCGGTCTGGCGGGTCAGCGTGGTAGCGAGGTCGAAGCGGAACCCGTCGACGTGCATCTCGGTCACCCAGTAGCGCAACGAGTCCATGATCAGGCCGAGCGCGGCCGGGTGGGCGACGTTGAGGCTGTTGCCGGTGCCCGTGGTGTCGAAGTAGTGGGCTCGGTCCCCCTCCACCAGGCGGTAGTAGGAGCCGTTGTCGATGCCCTTGAACGAGAGCGTCGGGCCCTTGTCGTTGCCCTCGGCGGTGTGGTTGTACACCACGTCGAGGATGACCTCGAGCCCGGCCTCGTGGAACGCCTTCACCATGGCCTTGAACTCGTCCACCTGCGAGCCGTCGTCGCCCGAGTGCGAGTACTCGTTGTGCGGGGCGAAGAAGCCGAGGGAGTTGTAGCCCCAGTAGTTGCGCAGGCCCTTCTCCTCGAGGTGCGAGTCCTGCACGAACTGGTGCACGGGCAGCAGCTCGACCGAGGTCACGCCGAGGTCGGTGAAGTGCTTGATCGCGGCGGGGTGCGCGAGGCCGCGGTAGGTGCCGCGGATGTCCTCCGGCACGTCCGGGTGCAGCTTCGTGAAGCCCTTCACGTGCACTTCGTAGACGACGGTGTCCTCGAGCGGGATCCGTGGTGCGGTGTCTCCGGCCCAGTCGAAGGAGTGCGGGTCGGTGACCACGCAGCGGGGGACGGCGGGGGCGGAGTCGGCGTCGTTGCGCCTGTCGGCGTCCTCGTAGAACTGACCGAACACATCCTCGGACCAGGTGTAGGAGCCCTCGATCGCCGTCGCATGCGGGTCGAGCAGCAGCTTGGCAGCATTGTGCCGGAGCCCGTTGGCCGGGTCCCACGGGCCGTCGACGCGCAGCCCGTACCGGGTGCCGACGCGCAGACCGGGGACGATGCCGTGGAAGACGTGCCCCGTGCGCTCGGTCAGGGCGACGCGGGTCTCTGCTCCGGTCTCGTCGAAGAGGCAGATCTCGACGCTGTCCGCGGTCTCGGAGTAGACGGCGGCGTTCGCCTCGGCGTCGCCGCGGAGGAAGACGCCGAGGGGGTACGGGAAGGAGCAGGGGGATGCGGGCATGCGACCATCCTGTCCGGGCGGGTCGGGGCGCTTCTCGCCCTTGTCCGGGCGGGCGGCTGCCGCTAACCTCCCCTGCCCGCCTCAGCTCAGCTCAGCCGAGTCGTCCGCGGTGAACACGATCTTGCCCAGGGTGCGCTGGGATCCGGCCGCTCGGCGCGAGAGCACGTCGACGATCTCCTCGAGCGGATGCACGGCACCCGGCTCCGGCCGCAGCTCGCCCGAGCCGGCCAGCGAGATCGCCCGCCCGATCCGCTCGGCCGTCGCCTCCACGATCAGATTGCGCACTCGCGGCCGGCCGCGCCGGAGCACGCCGACGGCCTGGGCGACGAGTGCGGGGCCGCTGGGCACGAGGGTCGCGATGCGGCCGCCGTCGGCGAGCAGGATCGCTGCGTCGTCGGCGGGCAGGTGCCCCGAGACGTCGACCACGGCGTCGAAGCGGCCGGCCAGCACACTCAGGTCGAGCGCGCGGTAGTCGTGCGGTTCTGCGCCGAGGCCGCGCAGGGTCTCGGCGGAGGCGGCCGAGCCGGTCGCAGAGACGACACAGCCCGCGCGCAGCAGCAGCTGGATGGTGATGGTCCCGATGGCTCCGGAGCCGCCGCCCACCAGGATCCGTTCGCCGGCACGCGCGCGCAGCGCGTCCACCAGACCGATCGCGGTGCCTCCCGACATCGCCAGGGTCACCGCCTGCACGAAGTCGAGGGAGTCGGGGATCGGCACGAGCGCGCTGCTGCGCGCGAGGGAGGCGTCGGCGAAGGCGTCGCCCTCGCGGGTCATCCCGACGACCCGGTCGCCGATCGCGACGGAGTGCGCGCCCGGGCCGAGCGCCTCCACGGTGCCCGCGACGTCGAGCCCGAAGCCGTAGGGGCGGGAGCGGCCGATGGTCATGATCCGAGCGGAGCCGGCCAGGATCTTCTCGTCGGTCGCGTTGATGCTCGCCGCGCGGGTCCGGACGAGGACCTCGCCGCGGCCCGGCATGGGCACCGGGGCCTCGCGCCACGAGAGCAGGTCGGGCCCGCCGAACCTGTCGTACCCGAGTCGTCGCATGTCACTCCCGTCGTCCGTGATCGCCCTCCGAGCCTAGGGCGTGGCGGCTGGACGGCCGGCTCACGGCCGCCGGGGAACCCCCTCCGCGGCCCGGACGCCCGGTGCTACCGTGGCGGCCATGAGCGCTGACCAGAGCCCCGAGTTTGCCGGCTTCGAGGGCACGCCCTCGGTCGAGGTCGAGGAGGTCGGTGACGTCCGCCCCGCCGACTCCGAGGTGGAGGAGAACACGACGCCCGACGAGAGCCGCGACCCCGATCACGGATACGACCCCCGGAGCGAGAGCGGTTCCGAGAGTGCACCCGAGGACGAGGTGGGCCCGAACGAGGACGAGGAGGGCCTCCTCGCGCCCGGCAGCACGGCCGAGGGTGCGGGCACCTCGCTCGGCGCGGTGCCCGCGGAGGCGCGGAGGGGCGCCGAGCCCCTCGGCGAGGAGTCGAGCCCCGGTACTCCGGGCCAACTCGCGGACGAGCGCTGGCGCACCAACGGGGTCGACCCGCTAGCCTGACGGGCCCGCCGGCATCGGCGGGCGTCCAGGAAGTACTCCGGTCGCTCGGAGGAGGCGTCGGGGCGGGCGCCGTAGCGTGCCGGGAGCGCGGCATGACGGCCGCGCGGACGGGAAGTCCCATGTCGTTGTTCCTGAACCGCACTCGTGAGGTCCGCTGGACCGAGGATGAGCGACGGGCGCTGGCCGAGGCCGTCGCCGAGGACCGGGCCGCGACCTGGCGGGCCGTCGGCGCCCTGGACCGCACGGTGGTCGTGTCGACCGAGGATCCCGGTACCCGCGGCGGCGCGCGCTGGCCGACCGACCACCGAGCCTTCCTCCGCATCGACCGCGGCCCGTCCGTCGTGCTCGCGACCGACGGCCTCAGCGACCCCTTCGACCGGCTCGCGAGCCCGGGCACCGGGCTCGGTCTCGAGCTCTGCCTCGAGACCTCCGCGGTCCGCGGTGTCCCCACCGCCGATCTCTGGGACCACTGGCACTTCCGCGTGCTCTACGAGGCGGCTCGCCGCGCAGCACTCCAGGGAGTCTGCTGCCGCTCCGGCGTCGACACCGCCCGCCTCTCCGGCGTGGAGGCGCCCGCGTCGTGGACCGACGCGCAGGGTGCCGTCGGCGTGCTGCTCGGCCTCCGCAGCCCGGAGCTGCCCGAGCGCCTCGAGCTGGCGACCGGCGACGCCGATCTGGTGACCGTCACTCCGCTGCACCCGCAGGAGTACGCGTGGGCCGAGGTCGACGCGACCGCCCGCGCCGAGATCGCCACCCGCCTCCGCGCTCTGCCGCACGAGGAGCTCGTGCACACCGCCCGGCCGCTCGTGGTCTGAGCCCGCCGCCGGGACTCCGGCAGCAGCAGGACGTCGCGGGTGCCCCGCGCCACCTCCGCCGGAAACGACGGACGCCCCGCCGACCGGATCCGGGGATCCTGGTCGACGGGGCGTCGGAAGTCGGAGATTACTCGCCGACGCCGCGGATGTTCGCGGCCTGCGGGCCCTTGCGGCCCTGCTCGACGTCGTACTCGACGTGCTGGTTCTCGACGAGCTCGCGGTAGCCCTGCTTCGCGATGGCGGAGAAGTGCGCGAACACGTCGGCGCCTCCGTCGTCGGGAGCGATGAAGCCGAAGCCCTTTTCGGAGTTGAACCACTTAACGGTGCCAGTAGGCATGTCTTTTCCTTACGTGATGGTGACGACGGCCGGAGCCGACGTCGTCAGATTCCGCACGACTGTGCGGTACCCGCTCGACTCCTCCTCCGCGCGGATGAACACACGCGTCGGATGGGAACCGCTCGGGTCGTCTAGGGTGCTGAGCGCTGGCCTCCACGGGGGAGGACGACTCTGCGGGGGAGAACGTCCCGTCCGCCGACGGAGTCGGTGGGACGGGGGTCGAACGAGGAACGGCGCGGCTTCCGCGGCGTCCTGTGAAAGGCGGTACCCGCGTGCGAGACGGGCGTTCGAACCGGGGGATCGAGGAGGATGCTCTCGATCGATGCGGTCTCTATCAGGGGCTGAGTCTCTTCGTCTTGCGACTTCTCAGCCGTGGAATTCGGGCGATCGCCCAGGAGATGACTCGACTCTACGGGATCATCGACCCCGAGCGCGACCGCCGCGCGTCACACAGCGTCGTTTTCGCGGCCGATCGGCGCTCGGTTCATCCCCCGGGCGGCTCAGACGGTCTCTGCGCGTTTCTGCCGGGCCGGCTCCGCGGGCGAGTCCTGACCGTTCCAGATCGAGACGATGCCCCAGACGACCGCGGCGATCGGCACGGCCAGCACGGCTCCCACGATGCCCGCCAGCACGGTCCCGACGGTCAGCGCGATGAGCACGATCAGGGGGTGCAGCTTGAGCGAGCGCGCCATCACCACCGGCTGGAGGAAGTTCCCCTCAAGCTGGTTGACGCCGATCACGACGAGGATCACGATCAGCGCGGCCACCGGGCCGTTCGCGACCAGGGCGACCAGGGCCGCCAGGACGCCCGCCGCCGTCGCTCCGACGATCGGGATGAACGCCGTGAGGAAGACGATGACCGCCAGCGGGATCGCCAGCGGCACCTGGATGATCGCCAGCGCGACTCCGATGCCCCCGGCGTCGACCGCGGCCACGGTCGCCGTGCCGCGGACGTAGCCGCCCAGCACGTCGACGGTCTTCGCGCCGACCCGCTTCGCGCGCTCGTAGCCCGAGCCGGTGAAGGGGCGCAGGAGGAACTCCCAGATCTTCGGCCCGTCCTTCATGAAGAAGAAGAGCACGACGATCATCAGCACCAGACCGGTGAGGAAATTGGCGGCCGCCGAGACTCCGGCCAGTGCGCCGCTGCCGAAGGAACTCGAGGTCAGGAAGTCGACGACCGTCTGCCGAGCGTCCTCGATCTGCTCGTCCGTGATCTGGAACGGCAGGTGCTGCACATAGTCCTGGAGCGAGGTGATGCCGTCGGAGGCGCTGCTCACCAGCTCGTCCCACTGATTGCGGACCGCGACGGTGATCAGCCAGGCGACCGCGCCCAGGACCGCCAGCAGCCCGATCAGGGCGAGCCACGTCGCGAGGATCGAGGGAACGCCCTTCCGTCGCATCCAGGCCAGGACGGGGTGGATCGCCGACGCGAGGATCAGCGCGATCATCACGGGGATGAGCACGAGCGTCAGCTGCGTCATGGCGTAGACGATCCCGACGGCCAGGACGAGCACGATGATCAGCTGGAGGCAGCGGAACGCGAATCGGCCGAGGCCGTCGCTCCACACCTTCTGCCGTTGATCGGGTGCGACGGTCGAGGGGTCGTTGCGGTCGAAGAAGCCCATAGGGGGACGGTATCGGCTCACCCGCTGCTCGCGTGCCTCCTTGACGCCGTGGGCGCACCCGCGCGTGTCGGCATCTGGGCGTGGCGCCCGCGGGGGTGCGGTGGGTGCGGATCCCGTTGCGCGGGACGCCTACAGGAGAGCGGAACTACCTAGGCGCGCCGTCGATAGAGCGAGGACCGTTGCGGGTGCGACGGATCCCGCACTACAGTCACCCTGTTCATGCACACGCATGGGGTGCGGCACCCGAAGCCGCGCTGCAGCGTCGTGCTCGGAGCAGACGCCGCCGCCGGGATGGATGACGCCTCTCCCTCCCGGCGGGAGGCGGACCGTGCGGTCGTCCCGCCGGTCAGGCGGGGACGCGCACCGTGAGCCCGCCCGGCTCGATCCAGGTGCGGAACGCCGAGGTCGAGCCGAAGGAATCGCCGTCGAGTTCGATCTCCTGCTCGTGATCGAGGCGCACCGTGAGGTCGCGACCCTTCACGTAGCGCAGGGCGGCCACCTCCTTGGTCAACCCCATCAGCTTCGCTCCCACCACGCCGCTGCGGCGCAGGATCCCGTTCTCCCAGACGACCTTGACGATGATCTGCACCCAGCCGAAGAACCCCTCCGGCCGCAACAGCACGATGTCGAACTCCCCGTCGTCGACGGCGGCGTCCGGCAGCAGGAGGATGTTCGCGGGCAGCGCTCCGCAGTTGCCCACGATGATCGTGTGGGCGCGCACCCGGCGGGTCTTCGAGTCGTCGAGGCGGTAGCGGAACTCGAGCTGGTTCTTGTCGAGCAGCGCCTTGCGCAGGGCGTCCACGTACGCGAGCCAGCCGGCGCGCTTCTTGAGGTCGTCGTCGGTGTTCGCGAGCATCTTCGCGTCGAGCCCGAGGCCCGCCATCACGACGTAGGCGCGGTGGTCGCGGCCCTTCGCCGTCTCGATGTCGATCAGGCCGATGTCGATCGCGCGGTCCTTCCCCGAGAACGCGACGGCGAGGGAGTTGTCGATGTCGTCGAGCGTGAGGTTAAGGTTGCGGGCGAGCAGGTTGCCGGTGCCAGAGGGCAGCAGGGCGAGAGAGGCGTCGGAGCCGCGCAGCGCCTCCGCGACCACGCGCACCGTCCCGTCGCCGCCGGCCGCGATGACCACGTCGACCCCAGCCGCCAGCGCCTCCCTGGTCTGCCCGGCTCCGGGATCCTCGACGGACGTCTCGAACCAGAGCGTCTCGGCCCAGCCGGCGTCGGCCTCGGCGCGCGAGACAGCGGCCTTGACCCGCTCGAGGTCGACCTTGACCGGGTTGTAGACGAGGGCGGCGCGACGTGGCTCGGGCGTTCCGTGCTCGGAGGCCGTTGCGGGTTCGGGAGTCGGCGCGGACGCCGGGGCCGCCTCAGGCACCGGAGTCGTCCTGGGCCTCGTCGCCGTTCTCCTCCACGCGGCCGGGGCGCACGGCCGCGTCCTCGCGGATGTCGATGCGAGTGTCGCCCGCCGCGGTCGTCGAGACGTCGATGCGGGGTGCCGCGTCGGCCTCCGTGGCCTTCGGGGCGCTGGTCAGCTGGTCGTGGCGGTCGTCCGCGCTCTGGTCGCTCATGCCAGGACGGTAGCAGCGGGCGATCCGCGCCCGCGCGGGCTTGCGGCCGTGCGCGGCGTCGGTGGGGACTCCGCCTCCCGAGGGCTTCGCCCGGCCGCGCCCGGCGT
>NZ_LIIN01000065.1 GCF_001634385.1 Rathayibacter tanaceti
CCAGCGGTCCCGCTCGCGCGCGTCGGCCTGCGCGATCACGTCGCGGAGGTAGCGGTCGACCCGAGCGGTCACGGCTCGGGCTCCGACCTGGTCGGCGAGGTTCGCGAGTGCGTGCTCCGTGGCGCGGGCGTCGCTCTCGACGCTCGTGACGCGGACGCCGACGGCCAGGCGGTCGGAGAGCGCCGCAGCGAGCAGGCCGACGCCACCGTAGAGGTCGTGGTTCGCGGCGCGCGGATCGGCCGACGCCACGTCGACCGCGCCCTGGACCGCCTCGAACAGCGTGGCAGCGGCTCCGCGGTGCACCTGCCAGAAGCCGGAGCGGTCGACGCGGAAGGTGCGGTCGGCGACGAACTCGCTGACCACGGTCCGGTCGCGCCGGGCACGCTTGTCGGACGGGTCGTGGACAAGGACGGCGGCGCCCTCGGACCCGGCAGCGTCGACCAGGTCGACGACCGAGCCGGGCGCCAGACGCTCACCGAGCGGCGCTGCAGCCGAGGAGGCGGCGGTCGCCAGCGGCAGGGAGTCGACGGTGACGACATGGTGGCTGCGTGCCGCGTAGGGCCCGACCCGACCCTCCTCGTCGACGTGCAGCCGGTTGCGGGTGCGCCAGCCCAGACCGCCGGACTCGTCGTCGCCCGCGAGGGGCGCGACGTCGACCGTGACCTCGCGGCGCGCGAAGCGGGCGAAGGAGTCGACGAGGACGAGACGCTTGAGCTCGCGCTGGTAGGCGAGGTCGGCATGGCCGAACTCGGCGCCGCCCACGCGCTCCTCGGGGCTGCGGTCGAGTCCGGCCTGCGGCCAGACGTGCTCGACGCGGTGCTCCGAAGCGGTGAGCACCTCGAGAGCCTCGGCGCGCCAGAAGCTGTCGTGCCGGATCTCGCTGACCCGTGCGCGCACCCGCTCGCCGGGGAGCACGTCGGGGACGAACACGACGCGACCCTCGTGGCGGGCGACGAACACGCCTCCGTGGGCGACGTTGCTAATGTCGAGCTCGATCTCGGACCCGAGTGCGTCGTCGGCCCCAGCGGGGCGGGAGTCGGCTCGGGGCGGGGTCTGTGCCATCCGTCGAGCATCCCACAGCGTGGGCCCGGCCGCAGGGAGCCCTCGTGCGCCTCTATCTCGCCTCCACCTCGCCCGCGCGTCTCGCGCTGCTGCGGGCGTCCGGAATCGAACCCGTCATCGTGCCCTCCTGGGTCGACGAGCCCGCGGCCGTGGCACGGGCCGAGCAGGAGCACGGGTCCGTGCTCGACGCCGACGCGACCGTCTCGCTGCTCGCCCGCGCGAAGGCCAGCGCCGTCCTCGGACCGGCGATCGACGGACTGGTGCTCGGCGGCGACTCCGCGTTCGTGCTCGACGGCGTCGTCCACGGCAAGCCGCACGAGCCGGAGCGCGCCCGCGAGCGCTGGCGAGCCCAGCGCGGACGGACCGGGCGCCTCCACTCCGGCCACTGGCTGATCGACCACCGCGGCGGACGCGTCGTCGCCGAGGCCGGGGCGGTCACCTCCGCCGCTGTCACCTTCGCCTCCGACATCGACGACGCCGAGATCGACGCCTACGTGGCCACAGGCGAACCGTTGGAGGTCGCGGGCGCCTTCACGATCGACGGGCGGGGCGCCGGATTCATCACCGCGATCGAGGGCGACCCTTCGACGGTCGTCGGGATGTCGGTACCGACCCTCCGTTCGCTCGTGCGCGGACTGGGGGTCGAGTGGACCGCGCTCTGGAACCGCTGAACCGCACGCAGCACCCGAGGCGCCGCCCGCGCCCTTGTGAGGATCCGACGAAGCCCCCGCGCTTCTTTGTGGTGAGCCGCGCCGGGCTCGACGAGGCCGCCCCCTAGGGTTGGGAACCATGCCGAAGATTACGAAGGTGCTCGTCGCCAACCGGGGCGAGATCGCCGTCCGAGTCGTCCGCGCCGCCCGCGACAGCGGGATCGCCTCCGTCGCCGTCTACGCCGACCAGGACCGCGACGCCGTGCACAGCCGCCTCGCCGACGAGGCCTACGCCCTCGGTGGGACGACCAGCGCCGAGACCTACCTCGTGATCGACAAGCTCCTCTCGATCGCGCGCCGCTCCGGCGCCGACGCCGTCCACCCCGGCTACGGATTCCTCGCGGAGAACGCCGACTTCGCCCGCGCCGTCATCGACGCCGGGCTGATCTGGATCGGCCCCGGCCCCGACGCGATCGAGCGCCTGGGCGACAAGGTCTCGGCCCGCCACGTCGCCGAGAAGGTCGGCGCCCCGCTCGCTCCCGGAACCCTCAACCCCGTCTCGGGCGCCGCCGAGGTGCTCGAGTTCGTCGACCAGCACGGCCTCCCCGTCGCGATCAAGGCGGCGTTCGGAGGCGGTGGCCGCGGCCTCAAGGTGGCCCGCGAGCGCGACGAGGTGGAGGAGCTGTTCGCCTCCGCGACCCGTGAGGCCGTCGCCGCCTTCGGCCGCGGCGAGTGCTTCGTCGAGAAGTACCTCGACCAGCCCCGGCACGTCGAGACGCAGTGCCTGGCCGACGCGCACGGCACGGTCGTCGTCGTCTCGACGCGCGACTGCTCGCTCCAGCGCCGCCACCAGAAGCTCGTCGAGGAGGCGCCCGCGCCGTTCCTCACGGACGAGCAGAACGCCGAGCTGTACCGCGCGTCGAAGGCGATCCTCCGCGAGGTCGGCTACGTCGGCGCCGGGACCTGCGAGTTCCTGATCGGCAAGGACGGCACGGTCTCGTTCCTCGAGGTGAACACGCGGCTGCAGGTCGAGCACCCCGTGTCGGAGGAGGTCACCGGCATCGACCTCGTGCGCGAGCAGTTCCGCCTCGCCGAGGGCGGCACCCTCGACTACGACGACCCGGAGCCGCGCGGCCACTCCTTCGAGTTCCGCATCAACGGCGAGGACGCGGGCCGCGGCTTCCTGCCGGCTCCCGGCCCGGTGCACGTCTTCAAGGTGCCGGGCGGCCCCGGCGTGCGCGTCGACTCCGGTGTCGTCGCCGGCGACGTCATCTCGGGATCGTTCGACTCCCTCCTGGCCAAGCTCATCGTGACCGGCGCGACCCGCGAAGAGGCTCTCGAGCGCTCGCGGAGGGCGCTCGCCGAGTTCGAGGTCACCGGGCTGCCGACCGTGCTGCCGTTCCACCGCGTCATCGTCGAGGACCCGGCGTTCGCTCCGGCCGACGGCGCGCCCTTCTCGATCTACACCCGCTGGATCGAGACCGAGTTCGAGAACAGCATCCCCGCCTGGAGCGGCGAGCCGGGCACGATCCCGGACGCCGCCGCCCGCCAGAACGTCGTGGTCGAGGTCGACGGCCGCCGCGTCGAGGTCTCGCTGCCGGGCGACCTCGTCGGCTCGGCGCCCGCGCGCGGGACCGCCGCAGCCTCCCCCAAGCGCCGCGGCTCCTCCTCGGTGAGCACGGTGACGGGCGACTCCGTCTCCTCGCCGATGCAGGCCACGATCGTCAAGGTCGCTGTCGCCGAGGGCGACACCGTCGTCACGGGCGACCTGGTCGTGGTCCTCGAGGCGATGAAGATGGAGCAGCCGCTCACGGCGCACAAGGACGGCGTCGTCCGGGGAGTGAACGCTGAGGCCGGGTCGACCGTCCCCGCGGGCCACGTGCTGCTGCAGATCACCTAGGCGGGGCTGCGCGCATCCCGGTCGGCTGGTGCGGGTCAGGTGACGATGTGCATGGCGCGGGCCGCGTCCGAGATCGAGCCGGTGAGGCTCGGGTAGACCGTGAAGGCGCGCGCGACCTGGTCGACAGTGAGGCGGTGCTCGACCGCGAGCGCCAGCGGGAAGATCAGCTCGCTCGCCTTGGGGGCGACGATGACGCCTCCGATGACGGTGCCGGAGCCGGTGCGGGCGAACAGCTTCACGAAGCCGTCCCGGATGCCCATCATCTTGGCCCGCGGATTCGCCGCGAGGGGGAGCTTGTAGATCTCACCCTGCGCGATCCCCTCCTCGATCTCGCGCTGGCTCCAGCCGACGGTCGCGATCTCGGGCTGTGTGAAGATGTTCGCCGCAACGTTGCGCACCTCGGTCGGATTCACCGCGTCGCCCATCGCGTGGAACACGCCGGTGCGTCCCTGCATCGCGGCGACCGAGGCGAGGGGCAGGAACGTCGTGCAGTCGCCCGCCGCGTAGACCGAGGGAACGCTGGTGCGGGCGACCCGGTTCACGCGGATGTGACCGGATGACGTGAGCTGGACGCCCGCGTCCTCAAGGCCGATGCCGGCCGTGTTGGGGACCGAGCCGACCGCCATCAGGCAGTGCGAGCCCTCGACGACACGGCCATCTGACAGGGTCGCCCGCACTCCGGTCTCGGTGCGCTCGACGCGGTCGGCGCGGGACTTCGAGAGGACGACCATCCCGTTGCGCTTGAAGACGTTCTCGATGACGGCCGCGGCGTCGGCGTCCTCGCCGGGCAGCACCTGGTCGCGCGACGAGATCAGGGTCACGCGGGCACCGAGGGCGCGGTAGGCGGAGGCGAACTCCGCTCCGGTCACGCCGGATCCGACCACGATGAGGTGCTCGGGCACCGACTTGAGGTTGTAGAGCTGCGTCCAGCTGAGGATCCGCTCGCCGTCGGGAGCCGCGGTCGGGAGGACACGGGGGCTCGCCCCGACGGACACCACGACGGTGTCCGCCTCGATGCGGTCGAAGTCCATCCCCACTCCGCCGGCGGCGGTGGAGACGATGAGTGCGTTCGAGCCGTCGAGGCGGCCGTCGCCCTGCACGATGCGCACGCCGTGGTGCACGAGGGTGGCCCGCATGTCCTCGGACTGCTGCCGAGCGAGGCCGAGGAGCCTCTTGTTCACGGTCGCGAGGTTGACGGCGACCTCGGGGCGCACAGGCCGGTTCTGTTCGGAGCGGGTGAAGAACTGCACGCCGAGGTCGGCCGCCTCGCCGATGGCGTTCGTGGCCTCGGCGGTGGCGATCAGCGACTTCGACGGCACGACGTCGGTGATCACGGCCGAGCCGCCGACTCCGACCCGCTCGACGAGGGTGACCTCCGCGCCGAGCTGCGCTCCGGCGATGGCGGCTTCGTAGCCGCCCGGCCCCCCTCCGAGTACAGCGATCCTCTGCGCGCGCTCGAACTCATAGGCCATGTCCCCATTGTCCCCCGCCGCTGGGAGTTCGCCCAATCGTCCCGTGATCGGAGGGGCGGAGGCGGCGCACCGGGGCCCGGACAGCCCCTCGGTAGGGTGGGGGAATGGCCGACCAGACCCCGCATCCGCTCGACGCACCCGACGCCGATCCCTTCGAGATCGCGGCCCGCGCCGCCTCGCAGATCGCCGAGGCGACGGGCGTCGAGAGACACGACATCGCGCTCACCCTCGGCAGCGGCTGGGGCAGAGCCGCCGATGCGATCGGCGAGACCACCGCGAGCGTGGACGCCACCGAGATCCTCGGATTCTCCAGGCCCGCGGTGCACGGGCACGGCGGCACCCTCCGCTCCGTTCTGCTGCCGACAGGGAAGCGTGCGCTGATCATCGGAGCGCGCACTCACTACTACGAGGCTACGGCGTGCGCAGGGTCGCCCACAGCGTCCGGACCGCGGCCGCCGCGGGCGCGACAGTGATGATCCTCACCAACGGCGCCGGCGGCATCAAGGAGCACTGGACGCCGGGCACACCCGTGCTCATCAGCGATCACATCAACCTCACGGCCGACTCTCCGCTCGAGGGTGCGACCTTCATCGACCTGACCGATCTCTACTCCGCGCGCCTGCGCGAGCTCGCGCGCCGCACGCGTCCCGAGCTCGACGAGGGCGTCTACGTGCAGTTCCGCGGACCGCACTACGAGAGCCCCGCAGAGGTGCAGATGGCTCGGATCATCGGGGGTCACATCGTCGGCATGTCGACCGCCCTCGAGGCGATCGCAGCGCGCGAGGCCGGCATGGAGGTGCTCGGCATGTCCTTGATCACGAACCTCGCCGCCGGCATTCAGAAGACACCCCTCAGCCACGAGGAGGTGCTCGAAGCCGGACGCGACGCCGAGGACGACCTCGCTCGGCTCCTGGCCGGGATCACGGGAACGCTGTGACCGCCGACGTCCGCGCCCTCGCGGAGGACTGGCTCGCACAGGACCCTGACGCCGAGACGCGGGAAGAGCTCGTCGGCCTGCTGACCGCCTCCGACACCGGCGACGCCGCGGCCCGCGCCGAGCTGGAGGACCGCTTCGGCGCGCGCCTGGCCTTCGGCACGGCGGGCCTCCGCGGCGCGATCGCGACGGGTTCCAACCGGATGAACCGCGTGCTGGTCTCGCAGGCCGCCGTCGGCCTCGCCGACCACCTTCTCGCCCAGGGCCTCGAGCGACCCGTCGTCGTGATCGGCTACGACGGCCGGAAGAACTCCCGCGTCTTCGCCGAGGACTCCGCCGCGCTGATGGCCGGCGTCGGCGTCGACGCGGTGCTGCTGCCGAGACTGCTGCCCACGCCGGTGCTCGCGTTCGCGGTGCGGTACCTGAGCGCCGACGCGGGCGTGATGGTCACCGCCAGCCACAATCCGCCCCAGGACAACGGCTATAAGGTCTACCTCGGCGGCGCCGACGAGGGCTCGCAGATCGTGCCGCCCGTCGACTCCGAGATCGCCGAGCGGATCCTCGCGGTCGCGCGCACGAAGCGGGTCCCTGAGCTGCCCCGCGGCGAGTATCGCCTCGCGGAGGAGTCGGTCGTGACGGCCTACATCGAGGCGACCGCAGCGCTCGGGCGGCAGACGGCTCCGCTGCGCGTGGTCTACACGGCGATGCACGGGGTCGGCTGGGAGACTGCGCACCGGGTGCTCTCGTCCGCCGGTTTCGACGAGCCCGCGGTCGTCGTCGAGCAGATCGAGCCCGACCCCGCGTTCCCCACGGTGGCGTTCCCGAACCCGGAGGAGGCGGGGGCTCTGGATCTGTCGTTCGCGACCGCGCGCTCCGGTCGTGCGCAGCTGATCATCGCCAATGACCCGGATGCCGACAGGTTCGCCGCGGCGCTGCCCGATCCCTCGGCGCCCGAGGGCTTTCGGAGGCTCACCGGCAACGAGGTCGGCGCACTGCTGGGCTGGCGCGCGGCCGAACAGGCGCGTCGCGAGGGCCGCGGCGGAGGGGCGCTCGCCTGCTCGATCGTCTCCTCCCCCGCTTTAGGCGCCGTCGCCGCCGACTACGGGCTCGACTTCATCGAGACGCTCACGGGCTTCAAGTGGATCTCACGGGTGCCGGACCTGGTCTTCGGCTACGAGGAGGCGCTCGGGTACCTGGTGAACCCCGGGACGGTGCGCGACAAGGACGGGATCTCGGCGGCGCTCGCGTTCCTGTCGCTCGCGAGCGAGCTGGCCGCAGAGGGACGCTCCGTCGAGGACGAGCTCGAGGCGTTCGCCGCGAGGTTCGGGCTCTTCGGCTCGGAGCAGATCTCGCTGCGGGTGACGGACCTCTCGGAGATCGGCCGCATCATGGCGGGGCTCCGGGCGAGTCCTCCGAGTGCGATCGGCTCTCTCGCGGTCGCGCGCACCGAGGATCTGCTGGCCGAGGACGGTGTCCTGCCGCCCACGGACGCACTGCGCTTCTCCCTCGACGGAGCGCGCCTCATCGCGCGCCCGAGCGGCACCGAGCCCAAGGTGAAGCTCTACCTCGACGCCTGGTCCACCGATCCCGATGCCGCGGCTCGTCGGTCTGCTGTCTCGTCCCGCCTCGCCGCCCTCCGAGCAGGAGCCCGGTCCCTCCTCGAGTGATCCGCCGGATCGCTCAGCCGAGCGCGCGCTCGATCTTGGCCGTGATCTCGTTCTGGTCGAGGTAGTTGTCGATCACGACGACCTCGGCGAAGGTGGGGGCGATACGGTCGACGAGCTCGCCCGAGGTGAGGATCACCTGTGCGTCGGCGGCGAGGCCGTCGACCGAGTCGAGGTCGGAGGCGATCACCTCCGCCTCAAGGTCGAGCGCCTCGAGCGCCCGCTCGGCGCCGAGCTTGAGGATGGCCGAGGTGCCGATTCCGGCGCCGCAGAGGGTGACGATCTTCATGCGCTTCTTCCGTGGTGCGGGACGTGTGGGCTGTCGTCGGTGAGGACGGCGTTGATGCTGCGGACGGTGCGGGCAGCGGCGAGCGCGGTCACCGCGTCGGGGCGGCTGAGCACGTCGGCGAGTCCGGAGACGAAGCGAGATGGCCGTGCGACTGCGTGGCGGCGATGCCGATGACGACCGAGACCGGGTCGTTGGTGCTGTGCCCGAAGGGCACGGGCTCGGCGAGCGTGACGACTGAGAGACCGTCGGCGAGCACGTCGTGGCCCGGCCGGGCGTGCGCGAGCGCGAGTCCAGGTGCGATGACGATGTAGGGCCCGAGCACGTCGACCTGCTCGATCATGCGGCGCGAGTAGGCCGCCTCGACGGCACCGGTGCGCTCGAGAGCGCGACCTGCCTCGAGGACGGCCTCGCGCCACGAGGCCGCCGAGTGCCGGAGGGCGACCGCTTCGTCGGCCAGCGCGTCGAGAGGCATCCTCAGGCCGCCTCGAAGCCGGTGCTGATCGTCTCGATCAGCTCGCGACGCTCGTCGAGCGGGAGGAAGCTGGCCTGGGCCGCGTTCAGTTGGAACGCCTCCAGGTCGTCGAGATCGTAGCCGAACGCGTCCGACAGCAGGGCAAGCTCGCGGCTGAGGGTCGTCGCGCTCATCAGGCGGTTGTCGGGGTTCACCGTGACCCGGAAGCCGAGTTGGTAGAGCAGGTCGAAGGGGTGATCGATCAGCTCGGTGCCCCACGCGGCGATCGCCCCGGTCTGCAGATTGGAGGAGGGGCTGAGCTCCAGCGCGATCTCGCGATCCTTCACCCACTCGGAGAGCTCGCCCAGGGTCACGTAGCTCGCGTCGTCGTCCTGGCGCTCGATCCGGATGTCCTCGGCGAGCCGCACGCCGTGGCCCAGGCGCAGGGCGCGACCGTCGAGCAGGGCCGAGCGGATGCTGCCGAGACCGTCTGCCTCGCCCGCGTGCACGGTGGCCGGGAAATGCGCCGACGCGAGCGCCTCGAACGCGGCACGGTGCCGGGACGCGGGGTGCCCCGCCTCCGCCCCCGCGATGTCGAAGCCGATCGCTCCCCGCTCGCGGTGGCGGAGGGCCAGCTCCGCGACCTCGAGCGAGCGGTCGGCGTGCCGCATCGCCGTGATCAGCTGGCCGACCCGGATCCGGTGGCCGTGCGCCGCCGCCTCCTGCACGCCCTGCTGCAGTCCCTCTTGCACGGCCTCGACCGCCGCATCGAGGGTGAGCCCCGAGCGCTGGTGCTGCTCGGGCGCCCAGCGCACCTCGCCGTGCACGACGCCGTCGGCGGCGAGGTCGAGGACGAACTCGCGAGCGACGCGCTCGAGGGCCGGCGCGGTCTGCATCACCGAGACGGTCACCTCGAAACGGGCGAGGTAGTCGGTGAGCGAGCCGGATCCGGGGGTGCTCCGGAACCATTCGCCGAGGGCCGCCGGCTCGTCGGCCGGGAGCTCGGCGTCGATGGCGCGGGCGAGCTCGACGATCGTCCCCGGGCGGAGGCCGCCGTCGAGGTGATCGTGCAGCGAGACCTTCGGCAGCTCGTCGATGAGGATGCCCTCGCCCGGAAGGAGGTACTCCTCGATGTGATCGGTCACGGTGCTCCTCGCGAGTCGGGCTGTGGTTCGCGGACCACATTAGAGGGTCGACGAGGACGGCTCACCGTCCGGCGCCTCCCGGGCCACGGCGGCACGGACGAGATCGCCGGCTCACGGCACGGCGTCCGGCTCGCAGCCGCGACCGGCTCCGACGAGTCGAATCCCGTCAGGGGACCCGGAGGTCGATCAGGAGATCCGCTCCGCCACGAGCGGACCGCCGTCGAGCACCTCGTCGCCGGCGTCGCCCACGCGGTACGAGCCCTCGAGCGCCTGCAGTGCCCGCTCGAACCGCTCCGGCTCGTCGGCCGAGAGCGTGAAGAGCGGCTGCCCGGCGCGGACCACCCCGCCCGGCTTGACGTGCAGGTCGATCCCCGCGGCGTGCTGCACCGCATCCGACTGCCGGGCGCGGCCCGCGCCGAGACGCCAGGCGGCGAGATCCCGAACGGCAGGGCCCGCTGCTCGACGAGGACGCCGTCCCGATCGGCCAGCACGACGTGCGTCTCGCGCGCCCGGGGCAGAGCCGCCTCCGGGTCCCCGCCCTGCGCGCGGATCACTCCCCGCCAGGTGTCCATCGCCGTTCCGCCGTCGAGCGCCTTCTCGACGTCGGCGTCCGGCTGCCCGGCGAGCGCGAGCATCTCGCGGGCCAGTTCCAGGGTGAGCTCGCGCACGTCCGCGGGGCCGCCGCCGGCGAGCACATCGACGGACTCCCGCACCTCGTTCGCGTTGCCGATCGCCAGGCCGAGCGGCACATTCATGTTGGTGAGCAGAGCGGTGGTGCGCACGCCCGCATCGGTGCCGAGGTCGACCATCGCCCGCGCGAGCTCGCGCGAGCGCTCGATGTCGACCATGAACGCACCCGAGCCGAACTTCACGTCGAGTACGAGCGCGTCCGTCCCCTCCGCGATCTTCTTCGACATGATCGAGGAAGCGATCAGCGGGATCGCCTCGACCGTCCCGGTGATGTCGCGCAGCGCGTAGAGCTTCTTGTCGGCCGGAGCCAGGCCCGAGCCGGCGGCGCAGATCACCCCGCCGACCGTGCGCAGCTGCTCGAGCATCTCCTCATTGCTGAGCTCGGCGCGCCATCCGGGGATCGACTCCAGCTTGTCGAGCGTGCCGCCGGTGTGCCCGAGCCCGCGGCCCGAGAGCTGCGGCACGGCGACACCGAAGGAGGCGACCAGCGGCATGAGCGGCAACGTGATCTTGTCGCCCACTCCCCCGGTGGAGTGCTTGTCGACCGTGCGCTTGCCGAGGCCGTCGAAGCGCATCCGCTCGCCGCTGGCGATCATCGCGAGCGTGAGATCGCGGATCTCGTCGCGCTGCATCCCGTTGAGCAGCACGGCCATCGCGAACGCCGCCATCTGCTCATCGGCGACGTAGCCGCGGGTGTACGCGTCGACGAGCCAGTCGATCTGCGCGGTCGAGAGCGTGCCGCGGTCTCGCTTGGTGCGGATGACGTCGACGGCGTCGAAGGCCTCGACGGGGGTGGAGCGGGTCATGCGGTTCCTCGGTTCGAATCGGAGCGGGAGGCGGCGGGCTGCTCCCCCGCGTACGCCTCGAGGGTGCGCGGGCCGAACGCGTCGGGGATGACCTCGTCGATCGTGCGCAGACCCGACACCGTGTCCAGCACCATGCCGTCGGCGGAATGCTCGAAGAGGAGCTGGCGGCAGCGTCCGCAGGGCATCAGCGTCGCGCCGCGCCCGTCGACGCACGTGAAGGCGACGAGCCGGCCGCCTCCGCTCATGTGCAGCGCAGAGACGAGCGCGCACTCGGCGCAGAGGCCCAGCCCGTAGGAGGCGTTCTCGACATTGCAGCCGGAGACGATCCGTCCGTCGTCGACGAGCGCCGCGGCGCCGACCGGGAACTTCGAGTAGGGCGCGTAGGCGCGGCCCATGGCGTCGAGGGCCGCAGAGCGCAGCGCCTCCCAGTCGATCCCGGTCACGACGACTCCCCTCATGATTTCAGGTACGGCTTGCCTGCTGCCGCCGGCCCGCGGGACTGCCCGACGAGGCCGGCGACCGCGAAGATCGTGACCACGTAGGGCAGCATCAGCATGAACTCGCTCGGCACGGGTGACCCGATCACGCCGAGCACGTTCTGCAGGTTGGTCGCGAAACCGAAGAGCAACGACGCGAGTGTCGCGCGGATCGGATCCCAGCGTCCGAAGATCACGGCGGCGAGGGCGATGAAGCCGGCGCCCGCCGTCATCTCCTTGCCGAACGCGCCGACCGCGTCGAGCGTGTAGTAGGCGCCGCCCATCCCGGCGATGGCACCGGCGAGCGACACGTTCCAGAAGCGCGTACGCGCCACGTCGATGCCCACGGTGTCGGCCGCCTGCGGGTGCTCGCCGACGGCACGGAGGCGCAGGCCCCACTTCGTCCTGAACAGCCCCCACCAGACGGCGACGATCGCGATGTACATGAGGTAGACGATCACAGTCTGGTTGAACAGCACGGCGCCCACGATCGGGACCTGGCTGAGCACCGGGATCGGAAGGCGGTCGAACTTGACCGGCGAATTGAAGGTGGCCGCATCGGACGAGAGCACCTGCGAGTAGAGGAAACTCGTTAGCCCCGTCACCAGCACGTTGAGCACCACGCCGACGATGACCTGGTCGACGAGGTACGTGATCGCGAAGGCCGCGAGCACGAACGAGACCAGCACGCTCGCCACCATCGCCGCGAGCAGGCCGAGAACGGGTTGGCGGGTCAGCGATCCGACCATCGCTGCGGTGAAGGCGCCGGCGAGCAGCTGACCCTCGATCGCGACGTTGACGACTCCGACCCGCTCCGAGATCACCCCGCCGAGCGAGCCGAAGATCAGCGGAGTCGCCAGACCCACCGTCCCGAGCAGCAGCCCGGAGACCGGTAGCGCTGCGCCCGCCGACGCCCACACCAGGAACCCGATCAGGAAGGCCAGCGCGAAGACCACGGAGAGCCAGAGCGGGATCCGCCGGCCGGCGCGGGTCAGGGCGGCGGCGACCACGGCCAGCGCGACCAGCAGGACCGCGACCACGACTCCGGTGGGCCGCGTCGGGAACGGCACATCGGGCAGAGCGAAGAAGTCGTTCCCCGCCGCGAGCCGGAACGAGCTCGTCCCGTCGCGGCCGAGTGCCACGAAGAGCACCACGGCGAGCAGCGCGAACACAGTGAACGCGACGGGGGCCTTCCAACTGCGCATCATGACCCGGCCGGGAGCGGTGGCGACGACGGTGCTCATGCGGACACCTCCGAGGTGCGGCGCTGGCGGCGCTTCGGGGCGGACCCCGGCGTCGGGAGGCGGAAGATCGCACGCACCAGCGGCGGTGCGGCGATGAAGAGGACGATCAGCGACTGGACGACGAGCACGACGTCGATCGGCACGCCCTCACCGGCCTGCATCGAGTAGCCGCCAGCTTTGAAGGCGCCGAAGAGGATACCTGCGAAGAACACGCCCCAGGGGCGGGAACGTCCGAGGAGAGCGACGGTGATGGCGTCGAAGCCGATGCCGGCGTCGATCCCGGAGGTGAACCCCGTGGTGACCGTGCCCATCACCTGCGCACTGCCTGCCAGGCCGAGGAGACCCCCGGAGAGCAGCATCGCGGACACATAACTGTTCTTCACGTCGATGCCGGCCACTCGGGCGGCGTGCGGGTTCTCTCCCACCGCGCGGAACCTGAAGCCGATGCTCGAGCGGTTGAGCAGCCACCAGACGAACACCGTCGCCAGGACAGCGAAGACGAAGCCGAGGGTGAGCGAATAGCCGGAGCCGAGCAGGGCCGGGAAGACCGCCGTCTCCTTCATGCCGGGCGACTTCGGGTTGTTCGACCCGGGGGCCTGGAGCGCGCCGGGTGTGCGAAGCAGGTAGGAGATCAGGTAGAAGGCGACGTAGTTGAGCATGATCGTGAGGATCACCTCGTGCGCGCCGGTCCGCGCCTTCAGCAGGCCGACCAGGCCGCCCCAGAGGGCACCGCCCAGGATGCCCGCGGCGAGCGTGACGACCAGGTGCACGCCCCACGGCAGATCGAAGGAGAAGCCGACCCAGCCGGCGCACGCCGCCGCGATCAGCATCTGCCCGCGGCCGCCGATGTTGAACAGCCCGACCCGGAAGGCGAGCGCCACGCCGAGACCGCCCGCGATCAGCGGAGTGGCGAACGCCAGCGTGTCGGTGAGTGGCTTGATGCCGTTCGCGAAGCCCTCGCGTCGGAAGTTGTAGACGGAGCCCTGGAACAGCGACGAGTAGGCGCCCGCGACGGACTGCCACACGGCCTGCACGGTGTCGAGCGGCCGGGCGAAGAAGTAGCCCGACGCCGCTTGGACGTCCTTGTCGGTCGCGGCGATCAGCACTCCGCCCGCGATCAGCGAGAGCAGCACGGCGAGCACCGACATCAGCGCGGTCCCGGAGAGGATCTCGCGCAGCACGCGCGAGGCACCGCTCTCGATCGGACCGGGGCGCGCCTCCTGACCCGGCCTCTGACCGGGCTCGAGCCCCGTCGCCTTCTCGTTCTCCGCGTCGGGATCGACCGCGGGCAGTTGCGCGTCGCTCACGCCGCCGCTCCCTTCTCGGCGGGCGTCTGCCCGGCCATCATCAGCCCCAGGACCTCGCGGGGCGTGTCGGCGGGCACGATGCCGATGATCCCGCCCTTGTACATGACCGCGATGCGGTCGGCCAGAGCGGCGACCTCATCGAGCTCGGTGGACACCACGATCACGGGGGCGCCGGTATCGCGAGTCTCGACGATGCGCTTGTGCACGAACTCGATGGAGCCGACATCGATGCCGCGCGTGGGCTGCGCCGCGATGAACAGGCGCAGCTCGCGGCTGAGCTCGCGGGCGAGCACGACCTTCTGCTGGTTGCCGCCGGAGAGACGGCCGACATGGGTGCCGATCCCCTGCGCTCGCACGTCGAACTCGCGCACCCGCTCCTCGGCGAAGCGCTCGAGCTCCTTCAGACGCAGACCCAGGCCCTTCACGAACGGGCCGGAGTCGGAGCGGTCGAGCATCAGGTTCTCGGCGATCGTGAACTCCGCGACCAGTCCGTCCTCGGTGCGGTCCTCGGGCACGAAGCCGACGCCCGACTCGAGCACGCGTCGAACCGAGAGACCGTCGAGGCGGCGGCCGTCGAGCGTCACCGTGCCCTCGACCCGCTCCTGCAGCCCCATGATCGCCTCGGTGAGCTCGGTCTGGCCGTTGCCCTGCACCCCCGCGATCGCGAGGATCTCGCCGCGGCGGACCTCGAAGGAGACGCCGTCCACGACCGCCTGGCCGCTCGCGTCGCGCACGGTCAAGCCGCTGACGACGAGCGCCTCCTCGCCCGCGTGCGCCGGCTCCTTCTGCACCGTCAGCTCGACCGCCCGGCCGACCATCAGCGAAGCCAGCTCGGCGTTGCTCGCCGTCGGCGACGCCTCGCCGACGACCCTGCCGAGACGGATGACCGTGATCCGGTCGCCGACCTCGCGCACTTCGCGCAGTTTATGGGTGATGAAGACGATGGCGGTCCCGGCGGCACGCAGCTGCCGCATGATGGCGATCAGCTCGTCCGTCTCCTGCGGCGTCAGCACAGCGGTCGGCTCGTCGAAGACGAGCACTCGGGCGTCCCGCGAGAGCGCCTTGATGATCTCGACCCGCTGCTGCACACCGACCGGCAGGTCCTCGACGATCGCGTCGGGGTCGACGTCGAAGCCGAATCTGTCCGAGATCTCGCGCACGCGGGCCCGCGCGGCGGCGAGATCGAGACGGCCGCCGGCCTTCGTCTGCTCGTGGCCGAGCATCACGTTCTCGGCGACCGAGAACACCGGGACGAGCATGAAGTGCTGGTGGACCATGCCGATGCCCGCCTTCATGGCGTCACCCGGTCCGGAAAACTGCTGGACTGCGTCGTCGAGCAGGATCTCGCCCTCCTCGGCCCGGTAGAGGCCGTACAGCACGTTCATGAGCGTCGACTTGCCCGCCCCGTTCTCGCCGAGGAGGCAGTGGATCTCGCCGGGTTCGACCGTGAGATCGATGTGGTCGTTGGCCACGAGCGCGCCGAAGCGCTTCGTGATGCCACGCAGTTCGAGCTTCATGGGACCAATCTAACTTTCGGTTCGGACCACGAGACGCCGCGGGCCGGGTACGGGGCCCCGGAACCGCGAAGAGGCCGGCGGGCCCGAGGAGTGCTCGGGCCGCCGGCCTCTTCGCGAGCGGTCAGGACGCCTTGGGGGCTGAGGGCGACGTGACGGTGATCGAGCCGTCGATGATGCCCTCCTTGATGGTGTCGAGCTCGCCCTGCAGGTCCGAGGAAACCTTCGACTCGAAGTCGTGGAACGGAGCGATGCCGACCCCGTCGTTGTCCAGCGTTCCGACGTACGGAGTGGCGTCGAAGTCGTCGGCACCGGCGGTGCTGGTCACATCGGTCGTGCCGGCCTCGATGCCCTTGAGGATCGAGGTCAGGTAGAGGTCGGCGCCGTCCGGGTAGGTCTCGTACAGATCCGCGTCGACGCCGACCATCGCGATCTCCTTGCCGGAGTCGCGGATCGCCTCGATGGCCGACTGGAAGATCGGACCGCCGACGGGGAGGATGACGTCCGCGTTCTGGTCGATCAGCGACTGCGCGGCCGACTTGGCCTCGACACCCGCCGCGAAGCCTCCGGTGAAGGACCCGGTCTGCGCGTCGACGTCCCAGCCGACGACCTTGACGTCCTTCCCCTTCTGCTCGTTGAAGTACTTCACACCGTCGGCGTAGCCGTCCATGAAGATGGTGACGGTCGGGAACTGCTGACCGCCGTACGTGCCGACGACACCGGTCTTGGAGTACGAGGCCGCCGCGTAGCCGGCGAGGAACGCCGCCTGTGAGGTGTCGAAGGTGATCGGCTTGACGTTCGGCAGGTCGATCGAGGCGTCATCGATGATCGCGAAGTCGATGTCGGTGTTCGCCTCGGCAGCGGCCGATGTGGCCTCGGCCAGCGCGAAGCCGACGGTGATGATGAGGTTGCAGCCCTGGTCGACCAGGCTCGTGAGGTTCGGGGCGTAGTCGGTCTCGGACTCCGAGGTCACGGTCTTGGGGGTGACGCCGAGCTCCTCCGACGCCTTCGTCAGGCCGTTGAAGCCGAGCTCGTTGAACGACTTGTCGTCGAACCCGCCCGCGTCCGAGACCATGCAGGGCAGGAAGTCGCCGCCGGCGGCGGCACTCGAACCGGCCGCCTCCGGGGCGGAGGCGCAACCGGCGAGAAGCGCGGTGACGCCGAGGGCGGCGAGACCGCCGAACGCGGCCTTACGCGAGGTGATAGTCAAGATGTCGTCCTCCAGGAGTGCGGCCCAGCGCGACGAGCGGCAGGGCGTCGATGCCCTCACGTTACCCAACGTGACAACTCGCTCAGGCGCCCGGACGGCGCTGATCAGGAAGCGTTACACAGTGTTGATCTTCCTGTGATGCGCGAGCGCATCACAGGCGCGGGTGGCAGAGGGGGTGGGGGCGTGGGTGGGGCG
>NZ_LIIN01000066.1 GCF_001634385.1 Rathayibacter tanaceti
CCCGCGCAGACTGCCATGCCGCCTGCGTTCCTCGACGGCCCCGACGCGCCGGAGCCCGCGAGGAGCAGACTCGCCCTCGCCACCCTGATCGTCGGGATCGCGGCTGTCCCGCTCGCCTTCGTGCCGTTCTTCGGGGCCGTCGTCGGCATCACTGCGATAGCGCTCGGCATCGTGGCCCTGGTCAAGAAGAGGCGGCCGCGCGGCTTCGCGCTCACCGGCCTCGTGCTCGGAGCGATGGGCCTCGTGCTCGCGATCGTCCTCACCGTGTTCGCCGTCGTCGGCCTCGTGAGTGCCGTCCAGCAGCGGCAGCTCGACCAGTCGCTCTCGGGCTCGGGCTCGTCGTCGGCATCCGACCGGCCGCTGATGTCCGGTTTCGACGACGGCGTCTCCTTCGACGACGGAGTGGCCATCGGAGTGTCGTCGCCGTCGGACTTCCAGGTGACCGAGAACGCCATCGGGGCCGACCAGGCGCACAACGTGGTGTTCACCTTCGTCATCAAGAACGACTCCGACACGCCTGTCGACCCGTATCTGAACGTCTCGGTCTCCTCCGGAGGAGTCGAGGGCAGCCGCATCGCCGACTACAGCGCGGACAGGCCGCTTGTCGAGCCGTCCACGGCGGTTCTTCCCGGCGGGCAGATCAGCTGGCAGCAGGCGTTCTCCGTGGCCGATCCCGATTCCGTCGTCGTGCAGGTCGATGCCGGCTATGACCGCCCGAAGGTCATCTTCACCTCCGTGAAGTGACGCCCGACCTGCCACGGTGCACGGGGGCCTCGGACGGGATGCGGGCTCGCGCTGCGTGCTCCCGGTGCGCGAGGCTGGACCCGTGCAGTTCAGAGTCTTCACCGAACCCCAGCAGGGCGCGAGCTACGACGATCTCCTCGCCGTCGCGCAGGCCACCGAAGCCCTCGGCTACGACGGCTTCTTCCGCTCCGACCACTACCTCAGGATGGGAGACGGCGACCCCGGCGCCGGCCCGTCCGACGCCTGGACGTCGCTCGCGGGTCTCGCCCGAGAGACCCGCAGGATCGCGCTCGGAACCCTCGTCTCCTCCGTCACCTACCGCCCGCCGGGCATCCTCGCCGTCCAGGTCGCGCAGGTCGATGCGATGTCCGGCGGACGCGTCGAGCTCGGGCTCGGCACCGGCTGGTTCGAGGAGGAGCATGCGGCCTACGGCATCCCCTTCCCGCCGCGGCGGTTCGATCTGCTCGAGGAACAGCTCGAGATCGTCACGGGCCTGTGGTCGACGCCGGTCGGCGAGCGCTACTCGTTCGCGGGCGAGCACTACACGCTGACCGATTCGCCGGCGCTGCCGAAGCCGGCGCGCCTCCCCCTGCCCGTGATCGTGGGCGGAGGCGGGCCCCAGCGGACGCCCGCGCTCGCGGCGCGTTTCGCGAGCGAGTTCAACCTCCCGTTCCCCGAGTTCGATGCGATCCCGGCCGCTTTCGAGCGGGTCGATGAAGCGTGCCGGGCGATCGGGCGCGAGCCTCGTCGATCGTGCACTCGGTTGCGCTGATCGCGGTCGGCGGAGGCGATGAGGCCGAGTTCACGCGCCGGGCGGCGGCGATCGGCCGCGAGCCGGGCGAGCTGCGCGAGCACGGTGTCGCGGGCGGCGCGCAGGAGGCGGTCGACCGCCTCGAGTCGCTGCGCGCGGCGGGCGTCGAGCGGGTCTACCTCCAGTTCATGGATCTGCACGACCTCGACCACCTCGACTTCTTCGCTCGCGAGGTGCTGCCGCGGCTCTCGTCCTGACCGGTCCTGGTCGGGAGGCTCCGCGGCGCGCTCGGTAGCCCGCACCGGGGCGGAGTGCCGAGGTCGCGCGATTTAGGCTGAGGGGATGGCGGACACGATCGAGCGCGTGGACGAGCGGCAGATGACCCGTTCGGCCGCCGAGGTGCCGTGGATCGTGCTGGTGTGGGACGACCCGGTGAACCTGATGTCGTACGTCTCGTACGTCTTCCGCAGCTACTTCGGCTTCAGCCGCGCCGAGGCCGAGCGCCTGATGCTCCAGGTGCACACCGAGGGGCGCGCCGTCGTGGCGACCGGCAACCGCGAGGAGATGGAGCGGCACGTGGAGGCGATGCACGGCTACGGTCTGTGGGCGACGCTGCAGAAGGCCGACGCGTGAGCGGGGCGAGCTGATGCGCGCGTTCCGCCGCGACTCCTCCGGGGCCGCCGTCGCCCGATTCGACCGCGAGGAGGCGGGGATCCTCCGCCACCTCGCGGGCGAGATGCTCGAGCTTCTCGATCTCAGCGTGTCCTCGGAGGAGGCCCGCTCGGATCCCGCGCTGGCTCGCCTGCTGCCCGACGCCTACCGCGACGACGCCGAAGCCGCCGAGGAGTTCCGTCGCTTCACGGCCCCCGATCTCGCCGGCCGCAAGATGGACGACGCGCGTGCAGTCGTCGCGGGGCTCGACGCCGGAGACGGCTCCAGTCACGGCCGCGTGTTCGCTGGCCTCGGCGAAGTGTCGGTCCGGCTGGAGGAGCCGCAGGCGATCGCCTGGCTCCGCGCCCTGACGGACATGCGGCTGGCGCTCGCCGCACGCCTGGGAATCGCCGATGCCGACGTCGTCGAGCCGGAGGACGGCAGCGCCGCCGCGATCCGCAGTGTCTACGACTGGCTGGGTGGAGTGCAGGACGGCCTCGTCCGCGCGGTGGACGTGTGATCCGCGCGTCATTCCACAGCTGTGGACAACCCTGTGGAGAGTTGTGGAGAACCGGCCCGCGAACGCGGTCGAACGGCTCCGCGCCGGGAGTCGGGGTGTGGAAACGCGGAGCGTCCCCCTGGGAGAACCTCGAGCAGTCGGCGGTGGCTCCGCGAGGGGTCGACGGTCCACCGGCGGGGCGCCGCCAGCGGACCCGTCGATCCGCGCCGCCGACCCCGGCGGATCCCCGTCGATCGGCGGATCGTGTTCATAGCTGTCACCCCCCTTTCGCGCAACGGGTCCCGCCGTCCCGCAGTCGGTGACACGCTGTCGCCTGTGAGTGCTGGCGGCGATGACGCGAACGGCAGACCGGAGCGCCCTGCGCTGACCCGGGACGCTGCTACTCTCCTGACCCGCGCCGCCGCGGGCGACGCCTCCGCTCTCGGCGAGCTCTTCGACAGTTTCAGCGGTCTCGTGTCGGCGTGCATCGCCACGGTGCAGGCCGATCCCACTGCTCGCGACCGGCTCTGCTCCGATGTCTTCACCGCGGTCTGGCGCCGCGCACGCGAGGGGGCCCGCGCGCGGAGCCTGTGCTCTGGCTGGTCGAGGTGCTCTGCGAGACGCTCGGCGCACAGCGCGAGCTCGTGCGTCGTCCGCTGGGCACAGGGGTCCTCGCCCTGCAATGCCCGGATCGGGAACTGCTGCTCCTGGCGGCGGCCGGTCGGTTCTCGCAGCCCGAGATCGCGGCGCTCACGGGAGTCGGCGAGTCGCGCCTCCACTCGCTGCTGCGCGACGCTCTGGAGGCGCTGGGGCGACGGGACCGCGGAGTCGTCACGGCGTGACCACCCGGGAACAGTCCATCCCGGAGTAAAGTTGAGTCAGTCGAACTCAACTTTCGATCCACGGAGGAGACCACCATCATGCAGGCCGGTCGGATGCCCCAGCAGGACGAGAAGTCCGCACTCGAGCAGTACGGCGTCAATCTGACGGCGATCGCGGCGAGCGGCAAGCTCGATCCGGTGATCGGGCGCGACGCCGAGATCCGGCGCGTCAGCCAGGTGCTCACGCGCCGCACCAAGAACAACCCCGTCCTCATCGGCGAGCCCGGCGTCGGCAAGACCGCCGTCGTCGAGGGGCTGGCGCAGCGGATCGTCGCAGGCGACGTCGCCGAGAGCCTCAAGGGCAAGCAGCTCGTGAGCCTTGACCTCTCTGCGCTGATCGCGGGCGCGAAGTACCGCGGCGAGTTCGAGGAGCGGCTGAAGGCCGTGCTCCAGGAGATCGAAGAGTCGGAAGGGCGCATCATCACCTTCATCGACGAGCTGCACACCCTGATGGGCGCGGGTGGCGGCGAGGGCTCGGTGGCGGCCGCGAACATGCTCAAGCCGATGCTGGCCCGCGGCGAGCTGCGGATGATCGGTGCCACGACGCTCGACGAGTACCGCCAGTACATCGAGAAGGACGCGGCGCTCGAGCGCCGGTTCCAGCAGGTGCTCGTCGGCGAGCCGAGCGTCGAGGACACGGTCGCGATCCTCCGCGGGTTGAAGGAGCGGTACGAGGCGCACCACAAGGTGGCCATCGCCGACTCCGCCCTCGTGGCCGCCGCCTCCCTCTCGAACCGCTACATCACCGCCCGGCAGCTGCCCGACAAGGCGATCGACCTGATCGACGAGGCCGCGTCGCGCCTGCGGATGGAGATCGACTCGGCGCCGGTCGAGATCGACGAGCTGCGCCGCTCCGTCGACCGGCTGAAGCTGGAGGAGCTGGCGCTGAAGAAGGAGAAGGACGAGGCCTCGAAGGCGCGGCTCGAGAAGCTGCGCGAGGATCTCGCGCGGCGCGGCTCGCAGCTCGAGGAGCTGCAGGAGCGCTGGGAGCGCGAGCGCGCTTCCCTCAACCGCGTGGGCGAGCTCAAGAACCGGCTCGACGCCCTGCGCATCGCGGCCGAGCGGGCGCAGCGCGAGGGCAAGCTCGAGCGCGCGTCGAAGCTGCTGTACGGCGACATCCCGGTGATCGAGCGCGAGCTCGCGGCGGCGGAGGCGGAGGAGGAGCCGGCGGAGGGCCGCATGGTCAACGAGCAGGTGACCGCCGACGACATCGCAGCCGTGATCGCTGCCTGGACGGGGATCCCCGTCGGCCGCCTGCTGCAGGGCGAGACCGAGAAGCTGCTGCACCTCGAGACCGAGCTGCATCGGCGGCTGATCGGGCAGGACGAGGCGGTCTCGGCCGTCTCCGACGCCGTCCGGCGCACGCGCGCGGGCATCTCCGACCCCGACCGGCCCACCGGCTCCTTCCTCTTCCTCGGCCCGACGGGTGTGGGCAAGACCGAGCTGGCGAAGGCGCTGGCCGACCATCTCTTCGACGACGAGAAGGCGATGGTGCGCATCGACATGTCCGAGTACGGCGAGAAGTTCGCCGTCTCTCGGCTGGTCGGCGCTCCTCCCGGCTACATCGGCTACGAGCAGGGCGGTCAGCTGACGGAGGCGGTGCGTCGGCGCCCCTACTCGGTGGTGCTCCTCGACGAGATCGAGAAGGCGCACCCCGAGGTGTTCGACGTGCTGCTCCAGGTGCTCGACGATGGTCGACTGACCGACGGGCAGGGGCGAACGGTCGATTTCCGCAACACGATCCTCATCCTCACCTCCAACCTGGGGTCGCAGTACCTCGTCGACCCGGTCCTCTCGCGGGCGCAGAAGGAGGAGGCGGTGCAGCAGATGGTGCGCCAGGCCTTCAAGCCGGAGTTCGTGAATCGACTCGACGACATCGTGATCTTCGACGCGCTCGACCGCACCGAGCTGGGCGAGATCGTGTCGCTGTACGTCGACCGGCTCTCGAAGCGGCTGGCGGAGCGGCGGCTCGACCTCGCCGTGACGCCGGCGGCGCGCGGCTGGCTGGCCGAGCGCGGCTACGACCCGCAGTACGGTGCACGGCCGCTGCGCCGGTTGATGCAGCGGGCGATCGACGATCAGCTGGCGACGGCGCTGTTGGGCGGTGCGATCCGCGACGGGGACGTGGTGCTGGTCGACGTGGCGGAGGACGGCGAGAGCCTCGCGGTGACGGCAGGCCTGAGGGCGGCGCCCTAGACGCGCTGCCGGGTCCGGGGGCTCTCGCGTTCGCTCCGGGCCCGCGGAGGCGGGGAGGAGCGGGCGAGGCGGGCGGAGGCTCCTCCACAGGGCGCGCGGGCCGGGCGATCGTCCACAGATGCGGGATCCGGGGTCTGGGGCCGCTGCGGTCTGCGTAGCGTCGTCGGCATGTCCTTCGAAGTCCTCGGCCCGCGCATGGCCGACCTCGCGCCGGAGCAGCGGCGCGCGAGCGCCTGCGCGCCCGGGGCCCCGGCGCCCTCACCGATGCCGAGACCCTCGCGGTGCTCATCGGAGCCGGCGTGCGCGGCGCCAACGCCACCGTCGTCGCGCAGCGCCTCCTCGCGCGCTTCGGTGGTATCGACGCGGTGGCTCGCGCCGGAGTGTCCGATCTGATGCGGCACCGCGGCATCGGCGAGGTGGCCGCCTGCCGGCTCGTCGCCTCGTTCGAGCTGCGGCGCCGGATGAACCGCGCGTCGCGAGCGGCCCGTGTGACGGATGCGGTCGCGCTCGCCGAACTCGTCACTCCGCTCCTCGCCGATCGCCCGCTCGAGACCGTGCTGGCCGTCGCGCTCGGCGAGTCGGGTGCTGTGCGCGACGTGCTCACGCTGGCCGACGGCGCCCCGTCGCACGCCGAGCTGCCGCTGCCCGCCGTGCTCGCAGAGGTGCTCGCCCGCGGCGCCACCGGGGTCGGTCTCGCGCACAGTCATCCGGGCGACGCCGTTGTGCTGCCCTCCGACCGTGCGGCGACGAGGGCGCTCGCCGAGGGTGCCGAGGCCTGCGGCCTGCGGTTCCTCGCGCACATCGTGATCGGTCGCGACGGCTGGGTCGAGGCGCCGCCCTGACGGCGCCGCCCTGATGGCACCGCCGACCCGCGGCCGCCCGCTCGCGCGTTCGTGCAAGCCCCAAGTCCTCCCGACTCCGCCGCAGCGCTCGGGCGTAGCGTGGAGGAGTCCCCACCCCTCTCCCGACCAGGAGCATCCATGCGAGCAACACTCATCCACGGCGAGCGCGACATCCGTCTCGAGGAGGTCCCCGACCCGCAGCTGTCCACGGGCCACGACGCGATCGTGCGCGTCACCGCCGCCTGCGTCTGCGGCTCCGACCTCTGGCCGTACCGTGGCGTCACCCCCACCGCCGAGGCGCACCGTATCGGCCACGAGTTCGTCGGAGTCGTCGAGGCCGTCGGCGACCAGGTGCGCGAGGTCTCGGTCGGCGACTTCGTGATCGCCCCCTTCTACGTCTGCGACGGCACCTGCGCCAACTGCGCGAACGGCGTCTCCACCTCGTGTCTGAACGGCGGCTGGTGGGGTGCCGAGGTGCGTGAAGAGGCTTCGCCGACGGCGCCCAGGGCGAGAAGGTCCGCGTCCCGCTGGCCGACGGCACCCTGTTCCGGGTCGGCACCGACCCCGATCCGGCGCTCATCCCGAGTCTGCTCACCCTCGCCGACGTGATGGGCACCGGGCACCACGCCGCGGTCTCCGCCGGAGTGACGGCCGGATCGACGGTCGCGGTGGTCGGCGACGGCGCGGTCGGCCTCTGCGCCGTCCTCGCGGCCAAGCGGCTCGGAGCGACCACCATCATCGCGATGTCGCGGCACGAGTCGCGTCAGAACCTGGCCCGCCGCTTCGGTGCGACGCACATCGTCGAGACCCGCGGAGACGAGGGGGTCGCGCGCGTGCGCGAGCTGACAGACGGCATCGGCGCCGACTGCGTGCTCGAATGCGTCGGCACCAAGGAATCGATGCAGCAGGCGCTCGACTCGGCCCGTCCCGGCGGCATGGTCGGCTACGTCGGTGTGCCCAACGGCGGCCCCGAGCTGCCCGTGCGCCAGATGTTCGGCTCCAACGTGGGCGTGAACGGCGGAGTCGCGCCGGTGCGCGGCTACATGGCGGAGCTCCTGCCCGACGTGCTCAGTGGCGCGATCGAGCCCGGCCTGGTCTTCGACCTGGAGCTGCCGCTCGAGGACATCGCGGAGGCGTACGCCGCGATGGACGAGCGTCGCGCCATCAAGACGCTCGTCCGCCCCTAGAAAGGCGCGCGGAGAGGGCCCTCGCGGCTCGGGATAGTAGCCTCCCGCGCATGACCGCGTCATCTCGCGGCGCCGCGAAGGTGCCCCTCTTCCATCCCGACCTCGCGATCGGCCGCTTCTTCCCACCCGTCTTCGTCGGCCCGCGCCTGGTGCGGCTGATCAACCGCAAGCAGCAGACGGGTGGGGAGGCGCCGCCGGACATCATCGTCGAGGACCTCGTGATCCCCGGCCCGGACGGAGTTCCGAGCGTCCGAGCGCGCAGCTACCGCCCGCGCACACTCCGCACGACGGCTCCGGCTCTGGTCTGGGTGCACGGCGGCGGCACGGTCCTCGGCAGCCACCTCCAGGACGAGGCGTCGAACATCGCCTTCGCGCGCACGCTCGGCATCTCCGTCCTCTCGGTCGGCTACCGGCTCGCGCCCACCCACCCCGCCCCGGCAGCCCTCGAGGACGTGCTGGCGGCGTTCCGCTGGCTCGCCGAACACGCCGACGAGCGCGGCGTCGATCCGCAGCGGATCGCGATCGGCGGAGCGAGCGCGGGCGGCGGGCTCGCGGCCGGCACCACCCTGCTCGCGCACGACCGCGGAGGACCGCAGCCCGCGTTCCAACTGCTCGTCTACCCCATGCTGGACGATCGGACCGTCACCCGCCCGGGCCCGACCCCTCCCGGCGTGCGCGTGTGGACGCCGCGCAGCAACCGCTTCGGCTGGTCCTCGTACCTCGGCGCGGAGCCCGGTGGCCCCGACGTCTCGGTCTACGCCGCACCCGCTCGCCGCGACGACCTCTCTGGTCTTCCGCCCGCGTGGATTGGCGTCGGCACACTCGACCTCTTCCACGACGAGGACGTCCGGTACGCCGAGCGCCTCCGCGCGGCCGGTGTCCCGTGCGAGCTCGAGATCGTGGAAGGGGCCTTCCACGGCTTCGATGCGCTCTTCCGCCGCAGCGGAGTGACGAAGCGTTTCTGGAGTGCGCAGTCCGCGGCGCTCGGGGCCGCGCTGGCCCCGTGACCGTCGCGCCGAGCGGACTCGCCGGGAGCGCTCCGCTGGCCGGAGGATGACACGATGGATCGGGCCCCGCTCGACGCGGCCGTGCCTGCGCCGGTCCGCTGATCGGATGCCCCAGCAGCTCCAGGAGGACCCGTGACCATCGACCGGCTTGCCACCCGCTACGAGATCGCCCTGCCGGCCTGGATCGCGGACGCGATCCGCGACGTCCCCGAGGTCCTCGCGACCGCGGAGGAGCGGATGGCGCTCGTGCACGCGCTCGCCGATCGCAACTTCCGCGAGGGCAACGGCGGACCGTTCGCCGCGATCGTCGTCGAGCGGGACTCCGGCCGTCTCGTCTCGGTCGGCGTGAACGTCGTGCTCGCGAGCGGAGTCTCGTCAGGGCACGCCGAGGTCACCGCGCTCGGTCTCGCGCAGACCTCCCTCGGCACCTGGGACCTCGGAGGCGAGGGGCTCCCCGCGCACGAGCTCGTCGTCAACTGGCGACCGTGCGTGCAGTGCTACGGAGCGACGCTGTGGTCGGGCGTGCGCCGCCTGGTCGTCGCGGGCTCCGGCCCCGAGCTGGAGGAGATCAGCACGTTCGACGAGGGGCCGATGCGCGAAGACTGGGCCGCCCAGTTCGAGGAGCGCGGCATCGAGGTGGTCGACGGAGTCCTGCGCGACGAGGCGCTCTCTGTCTTCCGCGCCTACCGGGCTCACGTGAACGCGGGCGCGGCGCTCGTCTACAACGCTCGCGCCACCCCCTGATGCGGTGCGGCTGACCTGCTGCGGCTGACGCGCCGAATCCGGTCCGAGCTGCCTCCCCCGACGAGAACGGGCGAGCCTCCGGAGGGAGCGCTCGCCCGTTCAGACGGAGACCGGGGCGTCAGCGCCACCAGTCGTCGAACATCGACAGCGGCACCTGGCGCTTGTGCTCGGTCGCGAGGTAGCGCGCCTCGATCGCCTCGGCGACGGCGGGATCCACGTCGCCGCCCTCCAGGTACTCGTCGAGGTCGGCGTAGGTGAGGCCGAGGTTGGTCTCGTCGGTCTGTCCGGGGTTCTCGTCGAGCAGATCCGCGGTCGGCGCCTTCTCGTAGAGGCGTGCGGGGGCGTCGAGATGCTCGAGGAGCGAGCGGCCCTGACGCTTGGTGAGACCGGTCAGCGGCAGGACGTCGGCTCCGCCGTCGCCGAACTTCGTGAAGAAGCCGGTGACGGCCTCGGCGGCGTGGTCGGTGCCGACGACGAGCATGCCTGCCTGTCCGGCGATCGCGTACTGCGCGATCATCCGTGCGCGGGCCTTCACGTTGCCCTTGACGAAGTCCGAGATCGGCTCGCCGACCGCGTCGCCGAAGGCCGCGGCGATGCCGTCGACGCCCTGCTGGATGTCGAAGACCACCTGGCGGTCGGGGCGGATGAAGGAGAGCGCGAGCTGCGCGTCCTCCTCGTCCGCCTGCACGCGGTACGGCAGACGGACCGCGGTGAAGGAGGCGTCGCCTCCGCTCTCGCGCACTCGTTCGACCGCGAGCTGGCAGAGGCGGCCGGCGAGGCTCGAGTCCTGCCCGCCGCTGATGCCGAGGACGAGGCCTTTCGCGCCGGTGCTGCGGAGGTACTCGGCGAGGAAGCCGCTGCGCCGGTCGACCTCGTCGGCCGGATCGACGGTGGGAGAGACGTGGAGCTCGGAGATGATCTGCTGGTGAACGTCGCGCACGGCCTCACGCTACTCCGGATGCGGCCGCCGAACTCGATCGACAGGAATCGGTCGCTGAGGCGGCGGCGGGTGCCGCCCTTCACCGCGACGGCGACGAGGCGGTTTCGTCCGGGCGCGGCTCGGTCGCGGTCCTCCCGACAGCGGCCATCGGTCGTCACACCTCAGGAGTCGACCGGACCGTCCGCTGTCCCGAGTTCCTCGCCGATCGCAGCCGACTCCTCGAGTGCTTGCCGCAGCCGCTCGTCGATGCGCAGGGTCATGGTGCCCGACTCGTCGATCGAGGAGACCGTCGTGACGACACCTCCACGAGAGAAATGGACGTTCAGTGACATCACGCCGCCGGGCACGAGCCCGTCTCCGATGATCCGCATGGTCACGGTGACGAGGTCGGAGACCGCGTCGAGGGTCTGCGGGCCGGTGAGGGGCAGAGTGATGAGCGTGTGTCGAGAGGGAACCGTGAAGAAGGTTCCGAACGGCGCGGACCCGATGACCGCGGGAAGGTTCGCAGCCTTCGAGGCGGTGAAGAGCGAATCGCCGACGATGACCTCGATTCCCGGGGTCGCCTCGTAGCGCTGATCGACGGGCTCGCGGTCGGTGTTCAGCTGGCCGAAGGCGTAGAGCTCGTCCTCGCCCAGCGCAAGCGTGCCGATAGCGGAGTCGGTGAGAGCGACCACGCAGCCGGGGAGGTCGATGCACAGTGCGATGACGATGCCCTCTGAGAACGGCCGCGCGTAGCGGAACGGGAAGTCGTCCGGCTGGTTGTCCCGGCTGCTCAGAAGACGGGTGCGGATGCGCGAGCGGAGTTCCTCGGGCGAGAAGCCTGCGAGGTCGGGCATGTCGGCGGAGGAGACGAGCCAGCCGATATGGTCGGCGATGATGGTCTCCGCCTCGTCGATCGGCGCTCCCAGCGTTTTCGCGAGCACGGTGAAGAGCGCGAAGCGTCGCGCATCGGCGGAGACAAGTTCTACGTCCTCGGGGTTCTCGCCGTGCCGCACCGTGGTCTCGACTCCCTGCTCAGCGAGCATTCGTCGCGCCGTCGCTGTCACCCACTCGACACGGTCTGCGGGTTGCGGCCTCTTCCTCCATCGCGTGAACAAACCCACCACGTCCTCCGTCTCAGATCGCTCGTGCTCGGAGCCTAGCGTGAGGGTTGCTCGGCTAAAGGCGATCGGTCGCGTCTGGGTGTCGACGATGCACCGCACGATCGTTGCGTCGTCGTCGTCGTCGTCGCTGTCGTCGCTCGCTCGCTCCTGCGTCGGTGGAGCTCGTGCCGGCCGCGGACGGCCTCGATCCGGCGGTCCCTGGATCGTCGATGGCGCGCACGTTCCGTGGGGAGCGCCTCCGAGCTGTGGTTCTGGTGTGCGCCTCAGCCGCGCTCCGCGACGATCCGGGCGATGCGCGCCGGGACCGTGTCGTCCTGGAGGCTCGTCACGTCACCGAGTGGCCGGCCGTCGCGGATGTCGCCGAGCAGGCGGCGCATGATCTTGCCGGAGCGGGTCTTGGGCAGGTCGGGCACCACCACCACGTCGCGCGGCTTGGCGATCGGCCCGATCGCGGTGGCGACGTGCTCGCGCAGCTGAGCGGAGAGCGACGCGCCGAGCGCGCTCCAGTAGGCAGGGTCCTCCGCGGCCCGGTCGACGGTCTCGTCGGACGGGATGACGAAGGCCGCGATCGCCTGCCCGGTCGTCGGGTCGGCGACTCCGACCACTCCGGCCTCGCCGACCGCCGGATGGGCGACGAGGGCCGATTCGATCTCGATCGTTGACAGGCGGTGGCCCGAGACGTTGATCACGTCGTCCACGCGGCCCAGCACCCAGATGTCCCCGTCGGCGTCGTACTTAGCGCCGTCGCCCGAGAAGAAGTAGCCCCGGGAGGCGTAGCGCGCCCAGTAGGAGTCGCGGTACCGCTCCGGATCCCCCCAGACAGTGCGGGCGAGCGCTGGTCCGGTGCCGTCGACCACGAGGTACCCGCCGGAGCCGTTCGGCACCCGCTCGCCGTTCTCGTCGACCACGAGCGTGCTCAGCCCCGGCAATGCGCCGAGGGAGGATCCGGGCTTGAGCGTCGAGACGCCCGGCAGCGGGCACATCACGGCGGCGCCCGTCTCGGACTGCCACCAGGTGTCGACGATCGGGCAGCGCCCGCCGCCGATCGCCTCGTGGAACCAGACCCACGCCTCGGGGTTGATCGACTCGCCGACCGTGCCGAGCAGGCGCAGGCTCGAGAGGTCGTACCGCTCCGGCACGCCCTCGGGGAACCACGTCATCAGCGTGCGGATCAGCGTCGGTGCCGTGTAGTAGACGGTCACCCCGTAGCGCTCGATGATCTCGAGGTGCCGCGCCGTGTGCGGGGTGTTCGGAGTGCCCTCGTAGATCACCTGGGTGAGCCCGTTCGAGAGCGGACCGTAGATCTCGTAGGTGTGCGCCGTCACCCAGGCGAGATCGGCGGTGCACCAGTGCACGTCGTCGGGCTTCGCGTCGAAGACCGCCCAGTGCGTCCACGAGGCCTGCGTCAGGTAGCCGCCGCTGGTGTGCACGAGGCCCTTCGGTTTCCCGGTCGTGCCGGAGGTGTAGATGATGAACAGCGGGGTCTCGGAGTCGAACGCCTCTGCCTCGTGGACATCGCTCTGGCCGTCGACGAGCTCGTGCCACCAGACGTCGCGGCCCGGGGTCCACGGCACGTCGGACTCGCCGGTGCGGCGGACGACCAGGACGTGCTCGATCGACGCGACGCCTTCGACGGCGTGATCGGCGCTCGCCTTGACCGGCACCGCGGCTCCGCGCCGGAACTGCCCGTCGGTGGTGACCAGCAGCTTGGCGCCGGTGTCCTCGACGCGGAACCGCACCGCCTCGGCCGAGAAGCCGCCGAAGACGAGTGAGTGGATCGCTCCGATGCGAGCGATCGCGAGCGTGATGACGACGGTCTCGGGGATCACCGGCAGGTAGACGACGACCCGGTCGCCCGCACCGATGCCCAGTGCTGTCAGTGCGTTCGCGGCTCGCGACACCTCCTTCTGCAGGTGCGCGTAGCTGATCGAGCGCCGGTCGCCGGGCTCGCCCTCGAAGTGCAGGGCGATCGTGTCGCCCCTCCCGGCGTCGACGTGGCGGTCGACGCAGTTGACGGCCACGTTGAGCCGACCGCCCTCGAACCAGGTGGCGCGCGGAACCGAGAGCGTTCCGTCGGGCAGCGGAGCGGCCGGCTCCCAGGTGCGTGCCGTGTGCCACGGTTCTGCCCAGTCGAGGCGGCGAGCCGCCTCCTCCCAGAACGCGACCGGATCGGACGCAGCGCGCGCGTACTCCTCCTGGCCCACGTTCGCTGCGGCGGCGAATGCCTCGGGAGGCGGGAACCGCCGGTGCTCGTCGAGCAGGTTGGCGATCGTGTCGCTCACTCTCGACGCTCCTTCCCGGGCGCTCACGCCCACTTCCTTACCGCGTAGCGCTGGAACACTCCGACGACCGCATCGGTGAGCTTGCCGAGGACGGCGAGCAGGATGATCGCGAGGAACACCCGATCGATCCGCCCGTTGTTCTGGCTGTCGATGAGCCGGAAGCCCAGGCCCATCGAGGAGGCGATCAGCTCGGACGCGACGAGGAACAGCCAGGACTGGGCGAGCGCGAGGCGCAGCCCCGAGATCACGGAGGGGATCACCGCGGGCAGCTGCACCGTCGTGAATAGCCGCACGCCCGAGAGCCCGAAGGCGCGGCCCGCCTCGACCAGGTGTCGGTCGACGTGTCCGAGTGCGGTGGCGACCGTGGTGAACACGGGGAAGAACGCGCCGATGGTGATCAGCGTGATCTTCGACTCCTCACCGATCCCCATCCAGAGCAGCAGGAGCGGGACCCAGGCGAGCGAGGGCACCGCGCGGATCGCGCCGAGAGTCGGACCGAGGACGACCTCCCAGATGCGGGAGAGCCCGAACAGGGCGCCGACGACCAGGCCGAGGACAGACCCGAGAGCGAAGCCGATGAGCACCCGCTGGGTCGAGATGGCGATGTCCTGGCCGAGGTCGCCTCGCTGTGCGAGATCCACACCGGCCGCCCACACCATCGCGGGCGAGGGGAACACCGACACCGGCACCAGGCCCGTCGCGGTCGCGATCTGCCAGGCGAGTAGCAGCACGACCGGCAGGGTCGCTCCGCCCACCACCACGAACCAGCGTCGCGAGCCGAGCGGACGCGTGCGGGCCGCCGCATCGTCGCGCACCCGCTTCTGCGAGGCGGAGACGCTCGGCCCGACGACGGCGGCTCCGACCGTGCCGGGAGCCGGCACCAGGCCAGTGCCGCGCCGGATCAGGTCGGCGTCGGTCGCCTCGTCGTCTCGGATCGCCATGGTCGTCTCCTCGGGAGCTGTCGTGGTCGTGGAGCGGCGGGTCAAGCCCCGATGGCAGTGGGATCGGCCGCCGTCGCGTAGGTGTCGTCGAACAGCGACTCGAGCGCATCATCGACCTGCTGCTGCGAGGCGACGTCGCCGTTCGCGACGAAGATCGGGCCGATCACGGCGAGCACGTCGGTCTGCGCGGAGCCCGGGACGTTGTCGACGTCGAGGTTGCTCCGCTCAGTGATGACCGTGGTCGCCACCGCCACGTCGAGTCCGGCGACCGAGGCGAGGATGCTCGCCGTCTCGTCCTGGTTCTCGAGAGCCCAGGCGCGGGCGTGCTCGTAGGCGTTCACGACGGTCTGCGCGAGGTCGGGCTTCTCGGCGAGGAAGCTCTCGGTCGCGTTGAGCAGGCCGTAGGAGTTGAAGTCGACGTTGCGGTACAGCAGCGTCGCGCCGGCGGCCTCTGCGCCGGCCATGATCGGATCGAGGCCGGCCCACGCGTCGACGGAGCCGTTCTGCAGCGCGGCCCAGCCGTCGGCGTGCTGGAGGTTCTGCACCGTGACGTCGTCGATGCCGAGGCCGGCGGCCTCGAGCGCCTGCACGAGGAAGAAGTAGGGGTCGGTGCCCTTGGTGGCCGCGATCTGCTTGCCCTTCAGCTGCTCGACCGAGGTGATCGCCGAGCCGGCGGGGACGACGAGGGCCGACCACTCCGGCTGCGAGAAGATGTCGATCGTCGTGATGGGCGAGCCGTTCGAGCGCGCGAGCAGCGCCGCTGAGCCGGCGGTCGAGCCGACGTCGATCGCTCCGGCGCGCAAGGCCTCGTTGGCCTTGTTGGAGCCGGCGGACTGCACCCACGCCACGGTGACCTGCTGCTCGGCGAGGGCCGCCTCGAGCCAGCCCTTCTCCTTGATGACCAGGCTCAGCGGGTTGTAGGTCGCGAAGTCGAGCGTGAGGGTGCCGCCCCGGGTGCCGCCGGCCCCGGCGGTTGCGGCTGCCGCACCTGCGCCGCCCTCGCCCTGGACGCAGCCGGCGAGGAGCGGGACGGCAGCGGCCGTGAGCAGACCGGCGAGTGCGGTGCGGCGGGAGAGGGGTGTGCTGGTGAACGACATGGGGGCCTCGACTTCGGGTGCGGTGACAGGACTGAGTGTGGGGGACACGGGCGGGGAGCGGAGCGCGGGGCGGATCGATCGGTGGACAGGCAGTGAAACCGGGGCCTGGGGAGGGAGCTAGTGCCGCTCGATTCCGAGCCCGACGAGCAGGTCGGCGCGGCGCTCGGCGAGCTCCGCCGAGCCGCGGTCGCGAGGCCGGGCGCCGGGGACGGCCATGATCCGCTGGATGCGCGAGACGCCTCCCGGCTCGTCGCGACCCAGCAGCACGATGCGGTCGGCCAGCTGCAGCGCCTCGTCGACGTCGTGGGTCACGAGCAGGACGGTCGCCGGGGCGGCCGCATGCACGTCGAGCAGCAGGTCCTGCATCCGCAGCCGGGTCAGCGCGTCGAGCGCGCCGAACGGCTCGTCGAGGAGGAGGACGCCGGGGTTTCGCGCGAGGGCGCGCGCCAGGGAGGCGCGCTGGGCCATCCCTCCCGAGACCTCGCGCGGTCGCGAGCGCTCATGAGCGCTGAGCCCGACCAGCGAGAGCAGCTCGTCGACCGCGGCCCGGGCGGCGGGACGGGGTGTGCCGCGCGGGAGGCCGAGGGCGATGTTCTCGGCGATGCTCCGCCACGGCAGCAGACGCGGCTCCTGGAACGCCACCGCGCAGCGCGGGTCGATGCCCGACACCGGCGATCCGTCGATGAGCACGGAGCCCTCGGAGGCGCTGTCCAGCCCCGCCGCGATGCGCAGGAGGGTCGACTTGCCGCATCCACTCGGCCCGAGGATCGCGATGACCTCGCCCGCAGTGACATCGAGCGAGACGTCGGTCAGGACGGGAGCGCCCGGCGTGAACGTGCGGCCCACGGCCTCGAACCGCACCGGGAACGCCGACTGGCCGAGCTCGGCGTCGAAGGCCAGGCTCGTGCGGGCGGCGGGGGTGGCGGGCATGGTGCTCCGGGCGGCGGGGCG
>NZ_LIIN01000067.1 GCF_001634385.1 Rathayibacter tanaceti
GCGAAGCCGCGCCCCCCTCCCCTCCCCAACCCAGGAGTCGGCGCGAGGCGTGGGCGGTGCAGTCGCAAGGCGGAGGAGGAAGCGATACCGGCGGTATCGCGCCTGACGACAACGCCGCGACTGCGCCGCCCACGCCTCGCGCGCCGTCAGCGGCGGGTGGCGTCGTCGACCTCGCCGACCAACTCCTCGATGATGTCCTCCAGGAACAGCACTCCCGTGGCCCGGCCCTGCTCGTCGAAGGCGCGCGCGAGGTGCGCGCCGGTGCGGCGCATGATCGCGAGGGCGTCCTCGAGGTCGGTGGCCTCGAAGATCGAGGCGAGTTGGCGGATGCGTTTCGCGGGGACCGGGAGGCGGAACTTCTCGCCCTCGGTGTCCCCGTCGAGGTCGAGCACGTCCTTGAGGTGGATGTAGCCCTCGGGGGTGCCGTCGTCGCCGAGGATCACGTAGCGCGAGAACCCGTGCTTGGCCACGGCGCGTTCGACGTCGGCGGGCGTGGCTCCGCTGGGGAGGCTGACGATGCCGTCGAGGGGCAGGGCGACGTCGTGGACCTTCTTCTCGGTGAACTCGAACGCGGCGAGGAGGGTGCCGGTGGAGTCGCGCAGCGTTCCCTCGCGGGTGGACTGGTCGACGATCGTCTGCACCTCCTCGAGCGTGAAGGTGCTGTTCGCCTCGTCCTTCGGCTCGACCTTGAACAGACGGAGCACCCCGTTCGAGATCGCGTTCAGCGCGACGATGATGGGGCGCAGCACGCGGGCGATCGCGACGAGCGGAGGTGCGAGCAGGAGCACGGCGCGGTCCGGCATCGAGAACGAGATGTTCTTGGGCACCATCTCGCCGAGGACCACGTGCAGGAACGACACGATCAGCAGGGTGATGACGAATGCGACGGTCCCCGAGAGCTCGTCGGGGATGCCGACGGCGTGCAGCGGCACCTCGAGCAGGTGGTGGATCGCCGGCTCGCTGACGTTGAGGATGAGCAGCGAGCAGACGGTGATGCCCAGCTGGGTCGTGGCCAGCATCAGCGTGGCGTGCTCCATGGCTGCCAGCGCGGTGATCGCGCTGCGGCGTCCGCTTTCGGCGAGGGGCTCGATCTGGGAGCGGCGGGCCGAGATGACGGCGAACTCCGCTCCGACGAAGAAGGCGTTCGCAGCGAGGAGCACCACGAGCCAGGCGATTCCTGCCCAGTCACTCATCGTCGGCCTCCTTCCGGCCGCGGTGGCCGTGCGCGACGTCGGCGAGCGGATCGGGGATACCCTCGGGGACAGCCTCCGGATCGGGGGTGAAGCGGAGCCGGTCGATGCGCCGTCCGTCGAGCCGCTCGACGCGGAGCGATCCGCCCTCGACCGCGATCCGGTCGCCGACCGCGGGGAGGCGGCCGAGCTGGCTCATCACGAAGCCGGCGACCGTCTCGTAGGGGCCCTCTGCGGGGATGTGGACGCCGGCACGGTCGAGCACCTCGTCCGGACGCAGCATCCCGGGGAAGGTCGTCGATCCGGGCAGCTTGACGACGTCGGCGCGGGAGCGGTCGTGCTCGTCGGCCACCTCGCCCACGAGCTCCTCGACGAGGTCCTCGAGCGTTGCGACGCCCGCCGTTCCGCCGTACTCGTCGACGACGACGGCGAGCTGGAAGCCCCGGCCGCGCAACTCCGTCAGCAGCACGTCGAGCTTCATGGTCTCGGGGACGCGGAGCGGTTCGGAGCGCAGCGCCGTCACCGGCACCTCGGAGCGCTTGCCGCGCGGCACCGCGACCGCCTGTTTCACGTGCACGACTCCGACGATGTCGTCGATGTCGTCGTCGGTGATCGGGAAGCGCGAGAGGCCGGTGGTGCGGGCGAGGTCGAGCACATCCTGCGCCGTGCTCGCGCGTTCGACGGTCGACAGGCGGAGGCGCGGCGTCATCACATCGCCCGCGGTGAGGGCGGAGAAACGGAGAGTGCGTCCGAGCAGGTCGGCGGTGTCCTCCTCAAGCAGTCCCGCGCTGGCGGAGTGGCGGACGAGGCTCGACAGCTCCTCGGCGCTGCGGGCGCCAGAGAGCTCTTCCTTGGGCTCGATGCCGACGAGCCGCAGCAGGGCGTTCGCGCTGCCGTTGAGCAGGGCGACGGCAGGTCGGAACACGGTGGTGAACGCGGTCTGGAGCGGGACCACGAGCTTGGCGGTCGCCCGCGGCAGCGCCAGCGCGAAGTTCTTGGGCACCAGCTCGCCGAGGATCATCGACAGGAGCGTCGCGATGACGATCGCGACGACTGTCATCACCGGCGCGAGCGCCTCCTCGGGGATGCCGAGGCCGCTGAACGGCTGCTCCAGCAGAGTCGAGAGCGCGGGTTCCATCGTGTAGCCGGTCAGCAACGTCGTCAGCGTGATCCCGAGCTGCGCGCTCGAGAGGTGCGTCGAGGTGACCCGCAGCGCGGCGATGGTCATTCCGAGCCTGGTCTCACCCCGATCGCGGCGGGCCTCGAGATCGGCGCGGTCGAGGTTCACCAGGGCGAACTCGCTGGCGACGAAGACGCCGGTACCCAGTGTCAGCAGCAGGCCGACGCCGAGGAGGAGCCACTCAGTTCCCACGGTGGTCGCCCCCGGTCGGGTGAGGGTGGTCCGAGGAGTGCCGGACGGGCCGGTCCGGGCGCGGATGGGCAGAGGGAGGGTCGTCCATTGTGGGGCAGAGTCTACCGCGGCCAGGGCGCCGACAGTACTCGGCAGCGGTAGGCGCAGCGCCGCTCCCTGCTCGGGGTCAGAGCCACTTCTTCCGCTTGAAGGCCGTGTAGAGCGCGACGCCGAACAGCACCATCAGGCCGAGCGCCCACGGGTAGCCGAGCCGCCAGTGCAGCTCGGGCATATCGTCGAAGTTCATCCCGTAGATGCCGGCGACCAGCGTCGGCGCGAACAGGATCGCCGCCCACGAGGAGATTTTGCGCACCACGTCGTTCTGAGCGAGTCCGGTCTCGGTCTGGCGCCGAGAGACGAGGGTCGAGTGCACGGTGAGCGCCTTGTCAAGGATCGCGCGGAGCGAGTCGACCGCGTCCGTGACCCGGATGGTGTGGTCGAGGACGTCGCGGAGCGAGCGCCGCAGCTCGATCCGCTCGGGCGAGAGGTCGCTCTCGTCGGCCGTCGCCTCCTGGAGCAGCTCGTGCAGCAGCGCCGTGAGCGGCTGCACCGAGCGCTGGAAGTGGATGACCTCGCGCGAGAGCCGGTAGATACGCTCCGAGAGCCCGTCGTCCGAGTCGTCGCCGAAGAGCTGGTCCTCGATCTCGTCCACGTCGCCCTGCACGCCGGAGACCACGGGCGCGTACTCGTCGACGACCTGGTCGAGGATCGCGTAGAGCACCGCCTCCGGCCCGCGGGCCAGCAGCGCTGGATCCTCCTCGAGCCGGCGGCGCACCCGGGCGAGGTCCGGGGAGTCGGCGTGCCGGATGGTCACGACGAAGTCGGGGCCGACGAACACGTGCAGTTCCCCGAACACGACGGTCTCGGCCGCGTCTACGTAGCGCGCGGGCCGCAGCACCACGAAGAGCCCGTCGTCGTAGCGCTCGAGCTTCGCCCTCTGGTGTCCGCTCAGGGCGTCCTCGACGGCCAGCGGGTGCAGGCCGAACTCTTCCGCGACAGCCTCGACCTCCTCGCGGGTCGGGCGGTGGAGCCCGATCCACGCCATGCCGTGCTCTTCGCGCATCAGCTCGAAGGTGTCCTCGAGCGACTCCGGGTCGCTGATGCGGTGGCCGCCGACGTACACGGCGTTGTCGACGATGGTCATGGGGTCGGTTCTAGCACGCGGGCACAGCTCACCAGCTGACGGGGAGCGCCTTGCCCTCCTCGTAGCCCGCGGCCGACTGCAATCCCACGTGCGCGCGCTCGTGGAAGTCGGTCACGCTCCGCGCGCCGGCGTAGGTGAAGGACGAGCGCACGCCCGAGGTGATCATGTCCAGCAGGTCCTCGACCGAGGGGCGCAACGGGTCGAGGTAGATGGTGGAGGACGAGATGCCCTCGGCGAAGAGGCGCTTGCGGGCCAGCTCGTAGGCGTCGAGGCGGTCGAAGCGCTCCTGCACGGCCTTCGCCGACGCCATGCCCCAGCTCTCCTTGTAGACCCGGCCGACCGTGTCGCTGCGCAGCTCTCCCGGCGCCTCGATCGTGCCCGCGAACCAGGATCCGATCATCACGGAGGCGGCACCCGCGGCCAGCGCGAGAGCGACGTCGCGCGGGTAGCGCACCCCGCCGTCCGCCCAGACGTGTGCGCCCAGCTCGTGCGCGCGTTCGGCCGTCTCGAGGACCGCCGAGAACTGCGGGCGGCCGACGGCCGTCATCATCCGGGTCGTACACATCGCGCCCGGGCCGACTCCGACCTTGAGGATGTCCGCGCCGGCGTCGACGAGATCGTGCACGGCCTCGGCGGTGACGATGTTGCCGGCGGCGATCGGAACGCCGAGATCCAGCGCCGCGACGGTGCGCAGGGCCCGGAGCATCCCCTCCTGGTGGCCGTGCGCAGTGTCGAGCACCAGCACGTCGACTCCGGCCGCGACGAGGGCGCGCGCCTTCGCCTCGACATCGCCGTTGATGCCGACCGCCGCCGCGACGCGCAGGCGGCCGTCGGCGTCGAGCGCGGGGTCGTAGATGGTGGAGCGGAGGGCGCCGGTGCGCGAGAGCGTGCCGACCAGGGCGCCGTGGTGCAGCACCGGGGCGAAGTCGAGGTCGGCCGCGACCATCAGATCGAAGGCGGCGCGGGCAGTGGGCACGTCGTCGGCGTCGATCGAGGGGGCGGCACCGTGCACGAGATCGCCCAGCAGGGCGTCCGGCAGAGCGGTGGCGAGACGCGAGGCCGGGACGCAGCCGAGGATCGCGCCGTCCGCCTCCTGCACGACGAAGCCGTGGCCGGCGACGGCCGGGAGGATCGTGAGCGCCTCCTCCACCGTCGTCCCCGGTGCCGCAGTGAGGGCGCCGGAGAAGGCGACGGGCTGGCGCTTCACCCAGCGGATGGCGGCATCGAGGGCCTGCAGCGGCATGTCCTGCGGGAGCACGCCGAGGCCGCCGCGGCGCGCGAGAGCGGCCGCGAGCCGCTGACCCGTGACCGAGTTCATGTTCGAGGAGACGATCGGGATGGTCGCGCCCGTGCCGTCGCCGGGAGCCAGGGAGACGTCGAGCCGGCTTGTCACCGAGGAGCGGCCGGGGACGAGGAACACGTCCGAGTAGGTGAGGTCGCCTGAGGGTGCTCCGCCGGAGAAACGCATGGGGAGAACGCTACTCCGGCGCGGCCCCGGGTCGGCCGTGCGGGATCCGGGCTAGGCTTGGCGACGGGGACGGGACCAGGCTCGGGCACCGCGTCTCTCGCGGCCGAGGACGACCTCCTCCTCCGCGGTGGAGAGCGCGGAGGGATGCGACGGGCCCGTCCGGATGATCGAGACAACGCGAATCAACGGAGAGAGTGGGCGATCGGCTGTGTCGAGCCAGTTGACCGGAGCAGGAACAGAGCAGGGCGCGGAGGACTTCGGGGCCAACGAGTGGCTCGTGGAGGAGCTGTACGAGCAGTACAGTGCCGACCGCGCCTCGGTGGACGAGTCCTGGTGGCCGATCCTGGAGCGCTACGGGGCCCAGCTCGCAGGGGGTGGCACAGACCCCGCAGCCGCTGCGAAGCCCGCCTCCGCTCCGGTCGCCGAGCGCGTGTCCACGAGCGCGGGAGGTGCCGTGACCCATCCCGTCACGACACCCTCCGATACGGCTCCCGCCTCGCGCACCACCTCCAAGCAGCCGAAGGCCCAGCCCATCCCCGCCGACGCGCCGGTGAGCGGGCCCGCGCCCCAGGAGTCCGCCCCGGAGGAGGCGGACACGGTCACCCCGCTGCGCGGCATGGCGAAGAGCCTCGCCACCAACATGGACGCCAGTCTCACGATCCCCACCGCCACGAGCGTCCGCACGATCCCGGCGAAGCTGATGATCGACAACCGCATCGTGATCAACAACCACCTGCGACGCACCCGCGGCGGCAAGGTCTCGTTCACGCACCTGATCGGCTGGGCGCTGATCCGGGCGCTGAAGGACTTCCCGAGCCAGAACGTGTTCTACGACGAGGTCGACGGCAAGCCCGCCGTGGTGGCTCCGGCGCACGTGAACCTCGGCATCGCGATCGACATGCCCAAGCCCGACGGCACGCGCGCCCTCCTCGTCCCGAGCATCAAGCGCGCCGACACCCTCACCTTCACCGCCTACCTCGCCGCCTACGAGGACCTCGTCAAGCGCGCCCGCGGCAACAAGCTCGTCGCCGGTGACTTCGCCGGGACCACCCTCTCGCTCACGAACCCCGGCGGCATCGGCACGGTCCACTCCGTCCCCCGCCTGATGAAGGGCCAGGGCTGCATCATCGGAGCCGGCGCCCTCGAGTACCCCGCCGAGTTCCAGGGTGCGTCCGAGAAGACGCTGGTCGAGCTGGGCATCGGCAAGACCATCACCCTGACCTCGACCTACGACCACCGCGTCATCCAGGGCGCGGGCTCGGGCGAGTTCCTCAAGATCGTGCACGAGCTGCTGCTCGGCGGGCGCGACTTCTACGAGGACATCTTCGCGGCGCTGCGCATCCCCTACGACCCGATCCACTGGTCGACCGACATCGCCGTCGACCTCGCCGAGCGCGTCTCGAAGACCGCCCGCGTGCAGGAGCTCATCAACTCGTTCCGCGTCCGCGGCCACCTGATGGCCGACGTCGACCCGCTCGAGTACGTGCAGCGCTCGCACCCCGACCTCGCCATCGAGAGCCACGGACTCACCTTCTGGGACCTCGACCGCGAGTTCGTCACGGACGGCTTCGGCGGCGCGCGCCAGCTCAAGCTGCGCGACATCCTCGGCATCCTGCGCGATTCCTACTGCCGCACGGTCGGCGTCGAATACATGCACATCCAGGATCCCGAGCAGCGCGCCTGGATGCAGCAGAAGCTCGAACGGGGCTACGAGAAGCCCGGGCACGACGAGCAGCTGCGCATCCTCGGCAAGCTCAACGAGGCCGAGGCCTTCGAGACCTTCCTGCAGACCAAGTACGTCGGTCAGAAGCGCTTCTCGCTCGAGGGAGGGGAGTCGCTCATCGCTCTGCTCGACGCCGTCCTCCAGGGGGCGGCCGACGAGAAGCTCGACGAGGTCGCGATCGGCATGGCCCACCGCGGCCGCCTCAACGTGCTGACGAACATCGCCGGCAAGACCTACGGCCAGATCTTCCGCGAGTTCGAGGGCACGCAGGATCCGCGCACCGTCCAGGGCTCCGGAGACGTGAAATACCACCTCGGCACCGAGGGCACCTTCCGCGGCGCGGCCGGCGAGGAGATCCCCGTCTACCTCGCCGCGAACCCCTCGCACCTCGAGGCGGTCAACGGCGTGCTCGAGGGCATCGTGCGCGCCAAGCAGGACCGCAAGCCGATCGGCACCTTCACGACCCTGCCGATCCTCGTCCACGGCGACGCCGCGATGGCCGGTCAGGGCGTGGTCGTCGAGACCCTCCAGATGTCGCAGCTGCGGGCCTACCGCACCGGCGGCACGATCCACATCAACATCAACAACCAGGTCGGATTCACGACCCCGCCGCACGAGGCGCGCACCTCGATCTACTCGACCGACGGCGCCAAGTCGATCCAGGCTCCGATCTTCCACGTGAACGGCGACGACCCCGAGGCCGTCGTGCACGTCGGGCAGCTCGCGTTCGAGTACCGCCAGCGCTTCAACCGCGACGTGGTCATCGACCTGATCTGCTACCGCCGCCGCGGGCACAACGAGGGCGACGACCCCTCGATGACCCAGCCGCTGATGTACAGCCTGATCGAGGCCAAGCGCTCGGTCCGCAAGCTCTACACCGAGGCGCTCGTCGGCCGCGGCGACATCACCGAGGAGGAGTACGCCCGCGCGCACCAGGACTTCCAGGACCGGTTGGAGCGAGCCTTCGCCGAGACGCACGCGGCGCAGACCGGCGCGATCCCCGTGATCACCGCCGACGGCGACTCCGTGGCCGACCTCGAGCTGCCGGACGCGCAGCGGGGCGAGGACTACCCGGGCGAGCCCGAGGTGACGGGAGTGAAGAACGAGGTCATCACCCGCATCGGCGACGCGTTCACCACCCCGCCCGAGGGCTTCACCGTGCACCCCAAGCTCCAGCAGCTGCTGGCGAAGCGCCAGGAGATGAGCCGCTCCGGCTCGATCGACTGGGCGTTCGGCGAGCTGCTCGCGCTCGGCTCCCTGCTGCTCGAGGACACCCCGGTGCGCCTCGTCGGCCAGGACACCCGCCGCGGCACCTTCGTGCAGCGCCACGCCGTGCTGCACGACCGCGAGAACGGGCAGGAGTGGCTGCCGCTGATGAACCTGTCGGAGCAGCAGGCGCGGCTCTGGATCTACGACTCGCTGCTCTCGGAGTATGCGGCGATGGCGTTCGAGTACGGCTACTCGGTCGAGCGGCCCGACTCCCTCGTGCTGTGGGAGGCGCAGTTCGGCGACTTCGCGAACGGCGCGCAGATCGTGATCGACGAGTTCATCTCGTCGGCCGAGCAGAAGTGGGGCCAGCGCTCGTCGCTCGTGCTCCTGCTCCCCCACGGCTACGAGGGGCAGGGGCCCGACCACTCCTCCGCCCGGATCGAGCGCTACCTCCAGATGTGCGCCGAGCGGAACATGACGGTCGCGCGCCCGTCGACGCCCGCGTCGTACTTCCACCTGCTACGCCGCCAGGCCTACTCGCGACCGCGCCGCCCGCTGATCGTCTTCACCCCGAAGGCGATGCTGAGACTGCGCGGAGCCTCGAGCCCTGTCGAGGCGTTCACCTCGGGCCGCTTCGAGCCGGTGATCGACGACGCGCGCATCCAGGACGCATCGACCGTGAAGCGCGTGCTTCTGCACGCCGGCAAGGTGCACTACGACCTCAAGGCCGAACTCGAGAAGAAGCCGGACGACGGCATCGCGCTGGTCCGGGTCGAGCAGTACTATCCCGCGCCGATCGAGGAGCTGCGCGGCATCGCCGAGCGCTACCCCGACGCGGAGTTCGTCTGGGTCCAGGACGAGCCCGAGAACCAGGGGGCGTGGCCGTTCATCGCGCTCGAGGTCGCGCCGCAGCTCGGGCGGCCGATCCGAGTCGTGTCCCGGCCGTCCGCGGCGTCGCCCGCTGCGGGCTCGGCCAAGCGCCACGCGTCCGAGCAGGCCGACCTGCTGTCGAGGGCGCTCGCCCGCTGACGTTCGAACGCATCGCCGCCGAGCGCACCCCGGCCGATCGAGGGACCTGCCGATGCAGGCCGTCTCGACGGACCGGGGTTCCCTCGGTGCGGTGGCGCTCCTCAGGGGCGGCGGCTAGAGGCGGGCGGGAGTGGGAGTGTGGCTGGCCTGCTCATCTCGTAGCATGCCGAGGACCTGAGCGCGGAGGTCCTCGGGAGCCGTCTCTGTACAGGCGCGCTGCACGGCCATGGTCAGCACGACGCCGACCTTCGCCTCGTCAGCGCAGTCGACGCATCCGACCATGTGCTCACGGATGTCGGCGGCGTCCTCCTTGCACAGCTCGTTGTGGAGGTACTCCTCGAGCTCGGCCTTGGCCTTCGTGCAGCCGCTGTCGGTCATTTCGTGCTCCCGGAGGTGAATGCGGCGCGGAAGCCGCGCTCGCGTGCGTAGTCGGTGAGTCGTTCGCGCAGCATGCGGCGGCCACGGTGCAGCCGGCTCATGACGGTCCCGACGGGGGTCTTCATGATGTCCGCGATCTCCTGGTAGGAGAATCCCTCCACGTCCGCGAAGTAGACGGCGAGCCGGAAGTCCTCGGGGATCGCCTGTAGCGCCTCCTTGACCGCGGTGTCCGGGAGGTGGTCGATCGCCTCCGCCTCGGCCGAACGGCTTGAGGTGGCCGTGGTGGACTCGGCGCCGCCGAGCTGCCAGTCCTCGAGCTCGTCGATCGCGCTCTGGTAGGGCTCGCGCTGCTTCTTGCGGTAGGAGTTGATGAACGTGTTGGTGAGGATCCGGTAGAGCCAGGCCTTGAGGTTCGTGCCCTGCTGGAACTGCCGGAACGCGCCGAACGCTTGGCGAACGTCTCCTGCACGAGGTCCTGGGCGTCGGAGGGGTTCTTCGTCATCCGCAGACCGGCCGCGTAGAGCTGGTCGATGAACGGCAGGGCCTGCTCCTCGAAGAGTGCGCGGAGATCGACCGGAGCATCCGCTGGAGCGTCGTCGAACGACTCCTCGACGGTCTCCTCGATCGTCTGCTCCCCCTCGGCGGCGCGGCGCCTCGTCGGCGGGGCTGGTGCGGGGTACGTCGTCGCGAGTCATCACCAGCGATTCTAGAGCGGAGGCGCTCACGCCGACCGGGGTTGCGGGCCGGCGCCGGCGCCGTGCGGGCGTTCGCACGCTCCGCGGCACCGCGCCCGTCCCGGCCGTTGTCGCCGTGCTCCGCGACACCGTCGCCGTGCTCACCGTCGCCGTGCTCATTGCCGCCATGCTCCGCCTCCGCCGCTGCCGCCGACTCCCTGTCGGCCGACTATCCTGACAACCGATGGTCTTCTCGCGTTATTCCGCTCCCGAGTTCGATCCGTACGGCGACGCCCGTGCGCTCCCCGGCGATGACGCGTGGCCCGCGCCCGCGGCATCCGGCGCCCTCGACGCCGAGATCGCCCTGCCGGGCTCGAAGTCCCTCACCAACCGCGAGCTCGTCCTCTCGGCCCTCGCCGACGGACCCTCCACCCTGCGTGCGCCGCTGCACTCGCGCGACAGCTCGCTGATGATCGACGCTCTACGGTCACTGGGCACGGGCATCCGCGAGTCGGGTGCAACCGGAGACTTCGGCTCCGACCTGGTGATCGAGCCGGCGGAGGAACTGCTGGGCTCGACCACGATCGACTGCGGCCTCGCGGGGACGGTCATGCGCTTCGTGCCCCCGCTCGCCGGGCTCGCGCTCGGGCCCACCACGTTCGACGGAGACGCCTACGCGGCCAAGCGGCCGATGGGGGCGACGATCGCCTCCCTCCGCTCGCTCGGCGTCGACGTGGCCGACGACGGTCGTGGCGCGCTCCCCTTTACTGTGCACGGGTCCGGCTCGGTCCGCGGGGGCGACGCCGTCGTCGACGCCTCACGGTCGAGCCAGTTCGTCTCGGCCCTGGTGCTGGCGGGCGCACGCTTCGACGACGGGCTCCGCCTCCGCCACGAGGGCCGCGCGCTGCCGAGCCAGCCGCACATCGACATGACGATCGCGGCACTCGCCGCCCGGGGAGTCGAGGTCGGCACCCCTGCGCCGGGAGAGTGGACCGTCGCCGCGCAGACGATCGCCGGAGCCGATGTGCTGATCGAGCCCGATCTCTCGAACGCCGCTCCCTTCCTGGCGGCGGCACTGGTCACGGGCGGCCGGGTGCGGCTGCGCCACTGGCCCGCCGTCACCACGCAGGTCGGCGCCCACCTCGAGCGGATCCTGCCGCTGTTCGGTGCCACTGTCGAGCGCGACGGGGACGCCCTCGTCGTGACCGGCGGCGACGAGATCCTCGGCGTCGATCTCGATCTCTCCGAGGGAGGCGAGCTCGCGCCGGCCCTCGCCGCCCTCGCCGCACTCGCGAGCACGCCGAGCACGCTGAGGGGAATCGGCCACATCCGCCACCACGAGACCGACCGACTCGCCGCGCTCGCGGCCGAGATCAGCGGTCTCGGCGGCGACGTGGTCGAGACGGAGGACGGCCTCCGGATCGAGCCGGCCGAACTGCACGGCGGACGCTGGCGCACCTACTCCGATCACAGGATGGCGCACGCCGGCGCCTGATCGGGTTGGTCGTGCCGGGCGTCGTGATTGAGGACATCGCCACGACGGCGAAGACGCTTCCGCAGTTCCCCGCGCTGTGGACCACCCTCGCCGGATCGGCCTGACCTGTGTCGTGGTGGACGGACAGCGGCCTCGACGCCGACGGCGTGCTCGACGACTTCGACGGCTACGACGAATCGGACGCCCGGGTGAGGCCGAATCCGAAGGGGACGAAGCCCCGCACGAAGAACCGGCCCGCCTACCAGGACGCCGAGATCGCGATGGTGCTCGGCGTCGACCGCGGGCGCTACACGGTGATGATCGGCGACGGGACGCCCGAGGAGCACGAGTTCACCGCCGCGCGGGCCCGCGAACTGCGACGGCAGGCCATCGTCGCGGGCGACCGGGTCGACGTCGTCGGCGACTCCAGCGGCGATGAGGGGACCCTCGCTCGCATCGTCCGCATCCGGGAGCGCACGACGCTGCTGCGGCGCAGCGCCGACGACACGGATGCGATCGAGCGCGTGATCGTGGCGAACGCCGATCAGATGCTCTGCGTCGTCGCCGCGGCCGACCCCGAGCCACGCACGCGCCTGGTCGACCGCTACCTCGTCGCGGCCTTCGACGCCGGAATCACTCCGATGCTCTGCATCACCAAGACCGACCTCGCCGATCCCGCTCCGTTCCTGCGCAACTTCGAGGGGCTCGACCTGCGCGTGTTCCTCTCGAGCCAGGACGAGCCGCCCGTCGACGAGATCGCCGAGGCCCTGCTCGGTCACGAGACGGTCGTCGTCGGGCACTCCGGTGTGGGCAAGTCGACCCTGGTCAACAGGCTGGTACCGGATGCGCACCGCGCGACAGGGCACGTCAACACCGTGACCGGCCGCGGCCGGCACACCTCCTCCTCCACCGTCTCACTGCGCGTGGAACGCGGCGACCGCCACGGCTGGGTGATCGACACCCCGGGCGTGCGCTCGTTCGGCCTGGGGCACGTGAACACCGACAACATCCTCGGAGCCTTCACGACGCTCGCCGAAATCGCCCGGGAGTGCCCTCGCGGCTGCACGCACCTGCCCGACTCCCCGGACTGCGCGATCGTCGAGGCCGTTGAAGGAGGCCTGCTCGGTGCGAGCGGACCCGAGCGGCTCGACTCGCTCCAGCGACTCCTGACCACCTTCACCACCACCGACGGAAGCAGACGATGACCGACCTCTCCCCTGTCACCGCCCAAGCGCGACTCGCCGCCGGCGACACCGCCCCCGCCTTCACGCTGCCGAACCAGGACGGCGAGCCCGTCTCTCTCGCCGACTACCGCGGGCGGCGCGTCATCCTGTTCTTCTACCCGGAGGCCGACACCCCCGGCTGCACGACGGAGGCCTGCGACTTCCGCGACAACGCGGCCTCGCTTCGGGACTCCGGCTACGAGGTGCTCGGACTCTCTCGCGACACTCCGGAGGCGCTGCGGCGCTGGGCGGACGCGCAGAGCATCGCCTACCCGCTGCTGAGCGACCCCGACATGACGGCACACCGCGCCTACGCGGTGTGGGGCGAGAAGAGCCTCTACGGCAAGACCGTGGTGGGCGTGCTGCGCTCGACCTTCGTCGTCGGAGCGGAGGGCGCGCTCGAGTTCGCGCAGTACGGCGTCCGGGCGACCGGGCACGTGCAGGCGCTGCGCAAGAAGTTGAAGCTGGTGTGATTTCTGGCGCGCGATGAGGCTCCTCGCGCGCCATCGCGACGCCGCCGCTCGGCTCTTCTGCGAGCATCTCTCACGTCGATGTGAGCGGCACCGCCCGGTGCCCCGTCGGAACGAGGGGTGGACAGGGTGCGCTCGAAGGTTCGCAGGACGATGGTCGGAGCGGCGATCGCGGCCGTGGTCGCAGTGCTGGCGGGCTGCACGCCGCCGGAGCCGCCGCCGCTCGCCGCCGCGAAGGTGCTGCAGTCCGTCTCGATCGGCCTGTCGACCAATGGCGCCGTCGGCGAGATCGAGGGGACGGCGCTCGGCGTCGGGGAGGATCCATCCGACACCACGGTCGCCACCACCACCTACGATCCCGCCGCGGTCGCCGCCGATCTGCCGGTCCGGGTCCGCTCCTCGTGGCGCACCGCCGATGCCTCTGGGACCGATCTGGCCGAGCTCGCGGGCCGATCGGGGCGGGTCGAGATCTCGCTCGCAGTCGAGAACCTGACGGTCCACGCCGAGGAGGTCGCGTTCGACGTGGCCGGGCGCTCAGCGAGCCGCAGCGCACTCGTGGGCGCTCCGCTGACGGTCGCCGCCTCCACCGTGCTGCCGGGCGTCTCCCCGAGCAATGTGGTCACCGAGGACGAGTCTGGTACCGTCACGAACGGGGTGCTCAGCCGCGACGACCACGGCGACGCCGTCGTCCAGTGGGCCTCGCTCCTCGCCCCGCCCGGAGGAGGCGCGACCGCCACGCTGACCCTCGTCGCCGACGTCGACGACTTCGCCGTCCCCGCCTTCGATCTGGCCGTCCAGCCCGGGTTGAGCACCGATCCCACCACCGCAGGCGCGCTCGATGCCGCCTTCGACTCCGGAGACGCCTCGCCGCTCGCCCTCGAGCGCCGCACGATCGAGGTCATCACCTCGGTGGACGACCTGCTGACGCAGGCGGGCACGACCGTGGCCGAGGTGCGGACCTCGCTCGACGCGACCTCCGAGACGCTGGGTATCCGCACGGCCGAGGAGCTGCGGACCAGCACCGCCTCGACGGCGGCCTCGATGCAGGGGCTCTCGGGGCAGCTGGCCACGCTGAAGACCCAGCTCTCGTCGACGGTGTCGGGCACCGAATCCGGACTGCTGCAGCAGCTCTCGCAGGCGATCGACGCGGTCGACGCGATGCTGGGCGACACCTCCGCCGCGGTGCCGTCGCCGGAGCTCTCAGGAAGCGGCTGCACTGTCGCGGCCACGGGCGCCAGCGGCACCTCGGGTTCGATCTACTCGGAGCTGCTGCGACTCACCTCCGAGCTGGACGCCTACGGAACGGCGGCCGCGTCCTGCCGCGACGAGGTCGTCGCCTCTCTGCGCAGCGCCGTCGGACCGGCGGAACCCTCCGCCCAGAGCTGCGCCGCTCCGTCGATGACCTGCTCGCTCGCGGCGTCCGGAGCCGCCGTCGACACCGTGCTGCTCGGGATGCTCGGCCGCGGGCAGAGCCTCGTGGACTCCCTGCAGCCGGAGCTGATGGCCGGTGTGGAGTCCGATTACGCGGCGCTCTCGAGCCGGGTCGACGCGACCTCGGCCGCGGTCGACGCTCTGGCGGACCCGAGCGGGTCCGTCGCGCAGACCCTCGCCGGGCTCTCGACGACTCTGGACGGGCTCGACACCGACACCGGCGAGCTGGAGAAGGCCGTCACCTCGGTCGGCGCGACCGCGAAGACGGCCCTCGACGAGCTCGGGACCCCGACGACGGCCGGCTCGCTGTCTGCGCAGAACCATGAGCTGGCCGACCGGCTCTGCGAGCTTCTGCCCGCGATTCCGGCGCCCACGATTCCAGCCCCCGCGACGACGCCGCGCGCGACGAGCGCCCCCTCGGCAGTCCCGCGGGGCTCCATCGAGGAGCTCCGGGCCTACCTCACCGGAACGCCCTGCTCCGGCAAGGGCCGCCTCGACACACCTGACGGCTACTCCGCCCCGATGGCCGACCGGCTCCGCGCGCAGGTCGGCGCGTGGACGTCGGTCGCATCGATCACCGGCGACACCGGCGCGGGCGCCGACCTCGCCGCACTGCGGACCGCTCTCGCCTCAGTACGGAGCGACGTGGCTGCGACCGGCGCGACGGCCGGCGCCGACGACTCCCGCCTCGCCGGGCTGCTCGCCGCTCTCCGCGCGAGCGCCGCCGCACTGAGCACGCAGCGAGACGCCCTCGGCGCACGAGTCGATGCGCTCGGCACTCAGCAGGACGCCCTCGCTCCGGCGATTCAGCAAGCGTTCGCCGAGGCCGACTCGGCCGCGTCCTCCGCAGTCGCCGCGCTCCTCGACGCTCAGGTGCGGCGGGTCTCGACCCGTTCCGCGGCCGACGCCGACGCGATCACCGCGATGTTCGACCGCTCGGTGTCGGGACTGCACGAGGCGGCGGCCGATATCGGGACCGACGGCGCCGCGACCGTCGACGCCGAGCACCAGGCGCTGAGCACCGCCGAAGCACGGATCGGCGAGGCGGTGACCGAGCGCACCCGCGACTCGCTCGCGAGCATCGCCACGACGATCGACGCCTCCACCCGTGACACCGACGGCGCCTCGGCCCTGCTGGCCGCCGATCTGCACAAGGTGCTGCTCGATCTGGGAGACCGGACGGTCGGCGGGTCCGGGCTCCTCGGATCGATGACGACGAGCGCCGCGAAGGTCGGCACTGCCGACGTGCAGCTCGCCCTCGCCTCGCAGAGCGCGCAGGGCTACGCCGCCGTCCGCTCCGAGGATGTCTCCGGGATCCTGCTCGCCCAGGCCCAGGAGCGCGCCTCAATCCAGGCGGCGGACACACTCCCGGCCTTCCACCTCGACGTCCCGGAGGGCGCTCACTCGCAGACCGTCTACTCCTTCCGGATCGGGGACGGGCAATGACCCGCCTCGGTCGGCGCGCCGCAGAGCGCCCCCACCTCCATCCCCGTCGCCAGACTCTGATCCTGCTCGGCGGCGGAGTCGGCGCGCTGCTGCTCCTGGGCGGCGTGCTGATCGCACTCCTGCCTCCGCGGCCGGCGCCGACCACGACGGTCGCCGAGCTCCCGGTCGGGCTCTCCTGCGCTCGCGTACCGGAAGGGCTGACCTTCGGCGTGGTCGTCTCGCTCAGCTCGGCGCCAGGCGAAGGCGCGGAGTGGAAGGACGCGGCGAACGGAACCGTCGCCGCCGCGCACCGCTTCGCGATGGGCGGCTGCAAGGTCGATCTCGTCGCCGCCGACGACCACGGGACGCCCGAGGGAGCGCGCGCTGCGGTCGAGGAGCTTGCCGGCAAGCAGGTGTCGGGCCTCGTGCTCGCGACCGACGGCGCACACACGGGTGCGGCGGCGGACGCCGCGCGCGCCGCCGGGATCGCGGCCGTCCTGCCCTACGACAGCGACCCGGCCGCGGCGGGCGA
>NZ_LIIN01000068.1 GCF_001634385.1 Rathayibacter tanaceti
TTCCTCGCCGGGCGCGACGCGGGCGCGGCCCTCGCCGAGCGCACCCTCCTGGCCCTCGCGGCGTCGCCACTGCGCGACCGCGACGGCGGCTTCTTCCGCTACGCGACCCGTGCCGACTGGAGCGAGCCGCACTACGAGCGGATGCTCACCGACAACGCTCAGCTGCTCGACGTCGCGAGCCGCCTGCTCGGTCGCGCGGGAGTCGGCTCCGGCGAGCTCGCTCGGGTGGCCGAGGGGGTCGCCTCCTTCGTCCTCGGGACTCTTCAGCGCCCGAGCGGCGGTTTCGCGAGCGCGCAGGACTCCGAGAGCCTCGTCGGGGGCCGGCGCTCAGAAGGCGGCTACTACCTCGCCGAGGACCGCTCGCGGCTCGCGCCGCCTCCGCTCGACGAGAAGATCGTCACGGGCTGGAACGGCCTGGCGATCGGCGCGCTCGCCCGCGCGGGCCGTGCGTTCGGGCGGGAGGAGTGGATCGTCGCGGCGGGCCGCGCCGCCGACCTCCTCCTCGATCGGCACCTCGACGAGGGACGGGTGAGCGTGCGAGCGTCGCTGGACGAGGAGGTGTCGGCGGCCCGGCCGGCGCTCGAGGATCTCGGGATGCTCGCCGGCGGACTCGTGCAGCTGGCCCTCGCGGAGGGACGGCCGCGCTACGCCATCGCCGCCCGTGCACTGATCGACGGGGCTCTCGACGCGGCCGAGGGCCCGCTCCCCTTCGCCCTGCCCGGAGGCGGCGACCGAGCGCTTGCGGCACGCGGCCTGCTCCTTGCGGCCGATCCCTCCGAGGGGGCCACTCCCTCCGGTCTCTCGGCGACCGCCGAGGCCGCATACGAGCTGTTCCTGCTGACCGGGGAGCAGCGCTATCGGGCGGCCGCGGAGGCGGTGGTCGCCGCGGTCGCTCCGGGCGCGCTTGAGCAGCCGATGGGTTTCGGCGCGGTGCTCGCCCTGGCGTCGCGGCTCGCCGAGCCCGTGCGGCAGCTGGTGCTGGTGGCCCCCGACGAGGCCGGGCTCACCGGGCTGCTGAGCGGGGCCCGGACCAGCGGGCTGGGGGTGCTGGCGGCCGTCACGGACGCGGGTGCCGGGAGTGGGCGTCCGCCGGATTCGAGTTGTTCGAGGGCCGCTCGTCGCGGGACGGGCTGCCGACCGCCTACTCCTGCGAGTCGTTCGTCTGCGCGCTGCCGACCACGCGGCTCCCGGACGCGATCGTCACGCGGTCGTGACGGCCAGCGGCGCCTCCGGGTCGGCCGCCCACTCGTTCAGCGATCCGTCGTAGACGACCGCGGTCTCGACACCGAGCACCGCGAGTGCGAGGGCGTCGGCGGTCGCCGCGATCCCACCGCCGCAGTAGAGGATGATCCGTTCGGCCTCGAGGCTCTCGCCGAAGAGCGAGCGGAGGCGCTGCGGCGGCAGCAGGGTGTTGTCCGCGCGGTCGACCAGGCGGCCGGCCGGCACGCTGCGGGAGCCGGGGAGGTGGCCCCGGCGCGGGCGACGCCCCTCTTCTCCGGTGAATTCCTTCGGCGGCACCGCGCAGACGAGAGCTCCGGGCGTCTCGCCGCGCACCACGCTCTCGACGCCCGCCTTGTCGATCCAGAGCGGTCGCTCCTCGCGGACCGTGATGCCGGGGCTCGTCCGCGGCTCGACGTGCCCGGTCTCGACCGGCCGCTCCTCGCGCCTCCAGGCGGTGAGGCCGCCGTCGAGAACCGCGACAGCGTCGTGACCGGCGGCGCGCAGCAGCCACCACAGGCGCGAGGCCCACTGGCCGACGGCGGAGTCGTAGACCACGACCGCCGAGTCGTCGTCGATGCCGAGCTCGGCCGTCGCCCGGGCGAACCGCTCGGGGTCGAGCCGGGAGAAGGGGAACGGGGCCGCAGCGTCCGAGAGCTGCTCGAGGAGGTCGCCGAAGACGGCGCCGGGCACGTGGCCCTCGAGGAGGTACTGCTCGTCGCCGCTGAGATAGCCGGGGCGCCCGTCGAAGCCGGGCACGAGCAGGACGCTCGCGTCGACCACGACGAGGTTCTCGCGGCCGAGCTGGTCGGCGAGCCACTGGGTCGAGACGATCGGCCGAGCGAGGTAGGGGGTCGAAGTGCTGCTCACCCGTCCCACGCTAGGGCGGACCGCCGACATCCGCGCCCCCCTGCGTCACGGAGCTTCATGCGCACCGGGCCGACCGCGCGGCGGTGCGTCAGCACTCGATGACGTTGACGGCCAGCCCGCCCTCGCTCGTCTCCTTGTACTTCGAGGACATGTCGATGCCGGTCTGGCGCATGGTCTCGATCACCGCGTCGAGCGAGACGCGGTGATCGCCGTCGCCGTGGAGTGCGAGCCGGGCGGCACTCACCGCGGTCGACGAGGCGATGGCGTTCCGCTCGATGCAAGGGATCTGCACCAGCCCGCCGACCGGATCGCAGGTGAGCCCGAGGTGGTGTTCCATCGCGATCTCCGCGGCGTTCTCGACCTGTCGGGGCGAGCCTCCGAGCACGGCGCAGAGCGCGCCGGCCGCCATCGCGCAGGCCGAGCCGACCTCGCCCTGGCAGCCCGCCTCCGCTCCCGAGATCGACGCATTGGTCTTGCAGAGCGAGCCGAGGGCGGTCGCCGTCAGGAGGAACCTGCGGATACCGGCGCGGTCCGCCCCCGGAACGAAGCGGAGGTAGTAGTGCGCTACCGCCGGGATGATGCCGGCGGCTCCGTTGGTGGGCGCCGTGACCACGCGCCCGCCGGCCGCGTTCTCCTCATTGACGGCCAGCGCGAACGCGTGCAGCCACTCGACCGAGGTCGCACGGGCGCGGTCGAGCGGATCCTCCTCGAAGGCCTCGAGGCGCTGACGCAGCACGGACGCGCGCCGCCGCACGCCCAGGCCGCCGGGGAGCACGCCGTCGGTCTCGAGGCCGCGCTCGACGCACGCTCCATGCGTCCCAGATGCGGTCGAGGCGGGCGTCGAGGTCGATCGCCGGATGCAGAGCCCGCTCGTTCGCGGCCGCGACATCCGCGATGCTCGAACGCGTGCGGTCGCAGGTCGCCAGCAGATCGAGCCCCGACACGAAGGGGTGCGGGTGCGGCGCGAGGGCCGCGAGTTCCGCGCGCTCTCCGGCCCTGCGGATGAAACCGCCGCCGATGGAGTAGTACGTCTCTTCCCACACCGGCAGCGCGTCCTCGCCGACCCAGACGCTGAAGGTCAGGGCGTTCGGGTGCTCCGGCAGGCGGGTGCGGGGCTCGAAGACGATGTCGTCGCGGGTCATCGCAAGGCTCTGCTCGCCCGCCAGCAGGATCGCGCCGTCCTCGCCGAGCCGCTGCCACGCTCCGCGCACCCGGTCGGGTTCGCAGGTCTCCGGGTCGAGCCCTGAGAGTCCGGCGACGACGGCGTCGGGAGTCCCGTGGCCGATCCCGGTGGAGCCCAGCGAACCGTAGAGCGTGCAGCCCACCCGGGTCACTCGCCCGAGGAACCCGGCCTCGCGGACCCGCTCGGCGAGGGCGAGCGCCGCGCGCATCGGCCCGACGGTGTGGGAGCTGGACGGGCCGATCCCGACGCTGAACAGGTCCAGGACGGAGACGTAGGCACTCATCCACTGAGAGTACGCCCGGGTCGGGGACGGCGCGGGGCGCAGCGGAGGGGGCGGGCGCCGTGACGGGCGCCCGCCCCCTCGAGCCGGTGGTCAGGAGGAGCTCAGCGCTCCGCCCGGGTCACCACTCGCAGTGCACGTGGTCCGAGTGGCCGGGGTCACCGGGGCCGAGCGTGAGCGTCGCGCCCAAGGCCGAGCACGCGTTCTGCACGGCCGTGTGGTCCGCACCGCCCGAGACCGTCACTCCGTCGATGCGGTCGATGTCGACCGCGTGCCCCGTGTAGTGGCGCGAGGTGCTGGAGTGGTCCTCACCGGCGATCGAGGTGACGCGGAGGTCGAAGCCGTACTCGGTGTTCAGCGCGAGCAGGCCGTCGAGCATCGCGGGATCCAGGGCCACGTCGGTCACGCCGACATCGCCGAAGGGGCTCGTCTTCGCGGGCTGTCCCGCCGCGGTGTCGCGGACGTTGGACAGCGAGCTCGAGGCCTTGTCGTCGCCGAGTTCGTACAGCTCGATTCCCGGGTTGTCGAGGATCGCCTGGGCGGTGGCGGCCGCGCCGCCGCTCGGCGGGGGAGTGGTGCCTCCGCCGGTGCCCGCGATCAGCGCCTTCCAGGTGGCCGGCCCGACGATCCCGTCGGCCGTCAGGCCTGCAGAGCCCTGGAAGCTCGTCACGGCGGAGGCGGTACCCGCCCCGAAGACGCCGTCGACGGCGAGCGAGGAGCCGTTCGCGTTCAGCTGAGTCTGCGCGGCGCGCACGGCATCACCCGAGGACCCGCTCTGGACGGTCACGGTGAGGGCGCCCCAGGTCGCCTGGCCGATCACGCCGTCAGCGGCGAGCCCCTTCGCGGACTGGAAGGCCGTCACGGCGGCCGCCGTCCCCGGCCCGAAGGCACCGTCGACATCGAGCGACTGCCCGGAGCCGCGGAGCAGGTACTGCGCCGTCGTCACATCGTCGCCCGTGGAACCGGAGGAGAGCACCGGCCAGTCGGCGGCCTGGGCGCTCGCGGTCCCTCCGGCGACGAAGCCGACGGCGAGCAGGAGTGCGGTGACGATCGCGAGGACGCGGGCTCGGAGCTGCGCCCTCCAGCGGTCGTCGCCTCGGTGGTCGTGGTGCCCGTGGTCGTGGTGCCCGTGGTCATCATGGTCATGGTTCTCATCCCTCGCTCGCGACGGCCTCACGGGCCAGGGTCTCCCACTGGGCGTAGGCGTCCGGATAGGCGGAGACCTGCACCGCCTGCGCGGCCTGGGTCACCGACAGAGACTGCCAGTCCGGCACGTCGAGCAGCCCTCTGTTGCTCGTCGGGCTGTTCGCCGCGCCGTAGAACGCACGCGACGCGTACACCGGGTCGACCAGCTCCGAGGCGCTGCCCCAGCCGGCCGAGGGCCGCTGCTGGAAGAGCCCGACCGAGTCGCGATCGCCGCCCGTGAGGTTGCGCAGGCGCGACTCCTGCATCGCCGTGGCGATGGCGATCACCCAGCCGTACTCGGGGACGCCTGCGGCCTTGCCCTCGGCGATGATCGTGCGGACGTTCGAGAGCTGTTCGTCGCTCAGGGTGGCGAAGGTCTCACCCGGCTGGCCGGGCTCGGGAGTCGTCCCCGAGCCGGATCCGACGAGCGACTGCCAGGTCTGCGGTCCGGCGACGCCGTCGACCGTGAGCCCGGCTGCCGACTGGAAGCTCTCGACGGCGGCGCGCGTCGCAGCTCCGAACTGGCCGTCGACGGTCAGGCCCGCGCCGGTCTTGTTCAGCTGCACCTGGAGCGCCGTGACCGCGTCGCCGGAGTCTCCGGAGGACACCGTCGTGATGAGCGCCGACCACGTCTGCTCGCCGACGATCCCGTCGGCCGAGAGTCCGCGGGCACTCTGGAAGGCGGTGACCGCGGCGGCCGTGCCGCTGCCGAAGATCCCGTCGGCGTCGACCGGCTGCCCGGCGGCCGTCAGCAGGTGTTGGAGCGTGCGCACATTGGCGCTGTTCTCGCCCTGCGCGACGACGGGCCAGGCGGCCGCGGCGGCCGAGACGGCGGACACCTGCGCGGGGGCGGCGAACGCCATCGGCGCTGTGGCCAGCGATCCGAAGGCCAGAGCGCCGCACGCGACTCCGGCGATCAGCAGGCGGCCCCGCGGGCGGCGGGACTCGTGTGCGGTGAAGTCGGGGGTGGAAGTGGACTGTCTCATCGTTCGTACACCTCTTCATGGCCGTGATGCGGCCGGATTCGTTGTCACGATCTGGAGAGTCGTTTCTCCTTGCCCTTCAGGCCTACTCCTGCGCGTCGCCGGTCCGACGGCTTTGGGATGCAGCATCCAGAGAGCGTCCACGCAATGCGGAGGCGTCTCCGTCGCGCGGGGGAGGTGGGCGCGTGCTCCGCGCGCCAGACTGCGCCCACGTCCGGTAGTGGCGACACGCCCGGCTTGCCCGCGACACGCCCGGGCTGCTAGTTTCGCCGGGCGCACCGCCGGAGTGCGCGATCGACACCTGGAGGGAGCGCGCCGTGCACCAGTACCGCAGCATGCCGCTCCCGGCTGACCGTCGGCTCCAGCCGATGATCGAGCGCTCGAAGCGCTCGCAGGCAGAACTCCAGCCCGTCGTCCGGCACCCTTAGCACCCGCCGAGGGCCCCGGACGACATACGTTTGAGGACCCTTCCCGCCCGCGCTCCTCTGCAGGGGAGGCGACGCACGACCGGTCCGCGGCATCCCGCCGCATGGAACGCGTCTCCACCCCAACCCCGGCGACCGCCGGAACCTCATCGGAGGAAGGACCATGCAGAGGATCACCGATCGACTCGTCTCCTGGGCGAGCATCCTGGACGACAACGCACGCGAGCAGGCCCTCACGGCCTCCCGCATGCCGTTCGTCTTCCCCCACCTGGCACTCATGCCCGACGCCCACCTCGGACTCGGCGCGACCGTCGGCTCCGTCATCCCGACGGACGCTGCGATCATCCCGGCCGCCGTCGGCGTCGACATCGGCTGCGGCATGATCGCCGTGCGGACCCGCTTCACCCGCGACGACCTCACGGGCCGCGACCTCGGCGAGCTCCGGCAGCAGATCGAACGCGCCGTCCCCCTCTCGGCCGGCGCCGCCAACCGGAGGGTCGTCGCCACCGCCGAACCGCGCATCGCGGAGCTGGAGGTACTCGCCGCCCGGGCCGGCGTCGATCCCGACAGCCGCGCGAAGCACTGGCGGCTCCAGGTGGGCACACTCGGCAGCGGCAACCACTTCATCGAGGTGAGCGTCGACGAGACGGACACCGTCTGGCTGTTCCTGCACTCGGGGTCCCGCGGAGTCGGCAACCGGATCGCGACCGCGCACATCCGAGTCGCCCGCGAATACTGCGCGCGCCACTGGATCACCCTGCCCGACTCCGACCTCGCCTACCTCGTCGAGGGCACAGCCGAATTCGACCGCTACATCGCCGAGCTGCGCTGGGCACAGCACTTCGCCCTGCTGAACCGCGAGGAGATGATGGACCGCGTCGTCCGGCAGCTCTCCGAGTGGCTCGGCCGCGAGGTGGAGGAGGCGGAGCGGATCAACTGCCACCACAACTTCACCGAGAAGGAGCGGCACTGGGGCCGGGACGTATGGGTCAGCCGGAAGGGCGCAATCCAGGCGGATGCGGGGCGGCCGGGGCTCATCCCCGGGTCGATGGGGACCGCGTCGTACGTGGTGGTCGGCCGGGGGAACGCGCTCTCGCTGAACTCCTCGCCGCACGGAGCCGGTCGAGAGTACTCACGGTCCGCCGCGCGCCGCACCTTCACCCGGGATCAGCTCCGGGAGGCGATGGAGGGGATCGAGTACCGCGACACCGACGCCTTCATCGACGAGATCCCTGCGGCCTACAAGCCGATCGACCGGGTGCTGGCCGACGCGGCCGACCTGGTGGAGGTGCGACACACCCTCCGCCAGCTCGTGAATGTGAAGGGCGACTGATCCCTGCCGCGAGATGCCACTTGTGTACGCGACACGCCGGGAGAGGCGTGCACAAGTGGCATCTCGCGGAGATGGACCTAGCGCAGCGTCTTGCGGGCCGAGATCTGGCCGGTGTCGAAGCCCAGCAGGTGCAGCCCGCCGTGGAACCGGGCGTGCTCGACCTTGATGCAGCGGTCCATCACCACGGTCAGGCCCTTCGACTCGCCGTACTCGGCCGCCTCCTGATTCCAGATGCCCAGCTGCACCCACACCGTGGGCGCGCCGATCGCGAGCACATCGTCGATCACCGAGGGGATGTCGCTCGCTCTGCGGAAGACGTCGACGATGTCGGGGACCACCGGGAGATCGGCGAGGCTGCGGTAGACCGGCTGCCCCAGGATCTCGGTGGCGTTCGGGTTCACGAAGTACAGCTCGTAGTCGCTCGACTGCTGCAGGTAGGTGGCGACGAAGTAGGAGGAGCGCGCCGGGTTGGGCGAGGCTCCCACGATCGCGACGGTCTTCGCCCGCCGGAGGATGTCCAGGCGCGCCCGCGCGTCGGGGCCGACCCACGTGCGTTGCGACCGCAGAGTCTTCGCGAGAGGAGAGTCGGCGGGGACGGAGCAGCTCAGCCCGTTGGAGAGCTGGACGACGGTCTCGGTGGTGCTCATGCTCAGACCTCCACGGCCGGGGTGTGCAGGGTGGTCGTCGTGTCGGCGGGCAGCTCGGTGGGAGCCTCCGGGGTGCCGTGCTTCTCGAGCGCGCGGTCGAGTGCCTGATCGAGGTCGTAGATGATGTCGTCCGCGTCCTCGATGCCGACGGACAGGCGGACGAGGCCCGGCAGGACGCCCGCGTGCAGCAGCTGCTCCTCGGTGAGCTGCGCGTGGGTCGTCGAGGCGGGATGGATGACCAGCGTCTTCGCATCGCCGATGTTGGCCAGGTGGCTGGCGAGGTCGACCGACTCGATGAAGGTCTGACCGACTGCGCGGCCGCCCTTCACGACGAAGCTGAACACCGAGCCCGGACCCTTCGGCAGGTACTTCTGCGCGCGGTCGTGGTGCGGGTGTCCGGAGAGGCCCGCCCAGTAGACCGCCTCGATGCGGGGATCGGTGTCGAGCCACTCGGCGACGCGGCGGGCGTTGTCGACGTGCGCCTGGATCCGGTACGGCAGTGTCTCGACGCCCTGCGCGAGCAGGAACGCCGAGTGCGGGGCCAGGACCGGCCCGATGTCGCGCAGCTGTTCGGCGCGCAGCCGGGTGAGGAAGCCGTACTCACCGAAGTTGCCGTCCCACGACAGGTCTCCGTAGGAGGCGACCGGGTCGTGCAGCAGCGGGAACTTCTCGCGGGAGTAGTGGAACCGCCCCGATTCGACGACGACACCGCCGAGCGTGGTGCCGTGCCCGCCGAGGAACTTCGTGGCCGAGTGGATGACGATGTCGGCGCCCCACTCGATGGGACGCACGAGATAGGGGGTCGCGACCGTCGAGTCGATGATCAGCGGGATGCCTGCGGCGTGCGCGACGGCGGCGAGACCCTCGATGTCGGCGATCTCGCCGGAGGGGTTCGCGATCGTCTCGGCGTAGAGCACCTTGGTTGCGGGGGTGATCGCGGCCGCGTAATCGGCCGGGTCGCTCGAGCGCACGAAGGTGGTGTCGACTCCGAAGCGCCGCAGGGTCACGTCGAGCTGGGTGATCGAGCCGCCGTAGAGGTTGGCGGAGGAGACGACGTGGTCGCCCGCTCCCACCAGCGCCGCGAAGGTGATGAACTGCGCCGAGAGCCCGGAGGCGGTGGCGACGGCACCGAGCCCGCCCTCAAGGCTGGCCACCCGCTCCTCGAACGAGGCGACGGTGGGGTTCGAGAGGCGTGAGTAGACGTTGCCGTACTTCTGCAGCGCGAACCGCGCGGCCGCATCGGAGGTGTCGTCGAAGACGAACGCGCTCGTCTGGTAAATCGGCAGCGCCCGCGCCCCCGTCACCGGGTCGGGGATGTTCCCCGCGTGGATTGCCCGCGTCTTGAAGCCGTACTCGCGATCTGCCATGCGATCGACGGTAGCGGTCAGCATCGACATGGTCGTGCCGCTCGGACGCATCCCGTAACAGAGCGGATCCCGTCGCCCGCCGTGCCGCTCAGAGCGCGAGCTGCACCGCTGCCAGCCCCATCGCTGCGATCGCCGCCCACGAGACCAGCGCCACGATCAGCGCCCGCCAGCCCGTGGCCAAAAGCGCTCGCACCCGCACCGCACTGCCGAGCGCGAAGAGAGCCGCCGCGAGGAGCCATGTCTGCGCCGTGTCGGCTGCGGCGAGGAGTCCGTCCGGCAGCGGCAGGACGGTCCGCAGCAGCACCGCCGCGAGGAACCCGACCACGAACAGCGGCACGATCGCGGGTCGCGACCCTCCCTCCTCCCCACCTCGGCGGGTGACGGCCGCGGCCACCGCCACCATCGGCGCGAGCAGCACCACGCGGGTCAGCTTCACCACGACCGCGACCGCCAGGGCGGAGGCGCCGGCGACCTGCGCCGTCGCGACCACCTGGCCCACATCGTGCACGGAGGCACCCACCCAGTGGCCGAACTGCACATCCGAGAGCCCGAGCGGCTGCTGCAGCGCCGGGAGCACCGCGATCGCGAGTGTGCCGCAGAGGGTGACCAGCGCGACGGGAGTCGCCTGCTCCTGGTCCCTCGCCCGGGTCGCTCCGGCCATCGCCCCGATCGCGGAGGCTCCGCAGATCGAGAAGCCGGCCGCGAGGAGCACCGGCTCGCGCCCGGGTAGCCGCAGCGCGTGGCCGAGGGCCCAGGTGAGGGCGAAGGTGGCGACCACGATCCCGACGACGACCGCGATCGCTTCCCAGCCCAGGGCCGCGATGTCGAGGAGCGAGAGCTTGAGCCCGAGGAGCACGATGCCCGTTCGCATCAGCGTGCGTGACGAGGTCTTCAGGCCCGGCGCGAGCGCTCCTCCCAGGAGCGGGCGGGCCGCCGGCAGCTGCGCGACGAGGATCCCGAGCACCACCGCCGCCGTGAGCATCGGCACGGCGGGCACAGCTGTGTGCACCAGGGCGGCGACGACCGCCGCGAGTGCGCAGGCCGCGACTCCCGGGCCCAGCCGCCCGATCAGACCCACGAGGGCAGCCACATGTGCGCCTGCCAGAACGAGAAGGATGTCTGATGCCCCGTCCACAGCGGGAGGAAGTAGGCCGTGAGCGCCGCGGCGGCGACTCCGAACACGAGCACCAGCAGGATCCCGCGGGTGCGCCTCCTGCGCTCGTCTCCCGGCCTGCCGATCACGATCCCCGCCGTCAGCGCCAGCGCCAGCATCATGTACGGCTCGAACACCACGCAGTAGAACTGGAACACCGTGCGGTCGAGGTAGAGCAGCCACGGCAGGTAGCCGGCGACGATCCCCATCAGCACGAAGCCGGCCCGCCACTCGCGGTAGCGGGCGAGGCGGTAGAGGAGGTACGCGAGCGCGAGCACGCCGGCGTACCAGATCAGCGGATTCGCGACGGAGGTGATCGCCTCGTCGCAGCGTCCGGCGGTGCAGCCGTCGACTCCGCCCGCCTGGTCGACGAAGTACATGCTGGTCGGCCGGAGCATCAACAGCCAGGTCAGCGGGTTCGCCTCGTACGGGTGCGAGGCGCGCAGATTGATCGAGTAGTCGTACATCTGCACGTGGTAGTGCCAGAGGCTCTGAGCCCAGTGCGGCACCCAGGCCAGGGCGCCGGTCCAGGCGTTGCCCGGCGCCTCCGTCGCCCAGTCGCGCGCCCAGCCGCCGCTGGTCCGGAGCCACCCCATCCAGGTGCCCACGTAGGCGACCAGGGCGATCGGCACGACCAGGAGGAAGGTCACCGGACCTTGCTTGAGGATCGCCCCGCTCGCCCAGAACGGCACGCCCGCGCGGCGGCGCAGAAGCGCATCCACGACCACCGCGTAGAGCCCGTAGGCCGCGAGGAAGTACACCCCCGTCCACTTCACTCCCGCGGCCAGCCCGAACAGCAGCCCCGCGACGAGCAGCCACGGCCGCCACCACAGGACGGGCCCCCAGCTCGGGAGGGTCCCCGCCGCCACCTTCCGCGCGAGCTGGAGCTCGGCCCAGCTCCGGTCGAGCAGCACGGCCGCCACACCGCACAGGGCGACGAACATCAGGATCCCGTCGAGCAGCGAGACCCGCGACATCACGATCGCGTGCCCGTCGATGGCGAGGAGCAGGCCTGCCAGGGAGGCGAGGGCGGTGGAGCGGAACAGCAGTCGGCCGATCGCGATCACGAGCGCGACGGCGAGGATCCCGACGATCGCGGTCGAGAGGCGCCAGCCCACGCTGTCGTCGGCTCCGAGCGCGCCCATCCCGAGCCCGATGATCCACTTGCCCAGCGGAGGATGGACGACGAACGAGGGTGCGCCGGTGAAGGTGTCGACGTCGCCGGCCGCGAAGCCCGAGTCCGGGCTCTCGGGCCAGGCGCCCTCGAAGCCCAGGTTCCAGAGCGTCCAGGCGTCCTTGACGTAGAACGTCTCGTCGAAGACGAGCGAACGCGGGTGGCCGAGGTTCCACAGCCGCAGCACCGCGGCCAGCGCCACCACGACGAGTGGTAGACCCAGCTCGTAGAGCCGACGGCGGGCGGGGGAGGCGACGAGGCGCGTGTGCAGGTCGTCGAACCAGGATCCGCGCGGCACGTCGGGGGAGGGCGTCCGCTCGCGCGGCGCTGCCGCCTCCGCAGGCTCGACCGGGACGGAGCGCGTCGACCCGGCGGCGTCGAGGAGCAGATCGTCGAAGTCGCGCTGCGGTCGGTCCGTCACCCGGCCATGCTAACCGCGCGTCCCCGCGCCGCCGGCCGCTACTGCGCCGCGTGCGCGGAACCGAGGTCCGAACGGCGGGAAGCCCCCGTCCCCGGCCGCCTCCGCATGCCCGAACTCGAGGGCGGACCCGCTCGGTCCGGCCGTCGCACCGAGGGATGCGGAGCGGCGCCCTGGGAGACTGGCCCCATGATCATCCTCGCCGGCACGCCTATCGGAAACCTCGGCGACGCCTCCCGCAGGCTCGTGGAGGCGCTCTCCTCCGCCCGCCACATCGCCGCCGAGGACACCCGCGTGACGATCCAACTCCTTCGCGCACTGGGGGTCGAGAACCGCCCCGCGCTCTACGCGCTGCACGACCACAACGAGCGCGAGCGCGCCGCCGAGCTGGTAGAGCTCGCCCGCGAGGAGGACCTCCTGGTGCTCAGCGACGCGGGCATGCCGACCGTCTCCGACCCGGGGTACCACCTCGTGGAGGCGGCCGTGGCGGCCGGAGTCGCCGTGACGGCGCTCCCCGGCCCCTCGGCAGTGCTGATGGCGCTCGCCGTCTCCGGCCTGCCGACCGACCGGTTCAGCTTCGAGGGCTTCCTGCCGCGCCGTCACGGCGAGCGCGTCTCGACCTTCCGCAGTGTCGCCGACGAACGCCGCACCATGGTCTTCTTTGAGTCGCCGCACCGCATCGGCGACGCGCTCGCCGACCTGGTCGAGGCGATGGGCCCCGAGCGTCGCGTGGTGGTCTGCCGCGAGCTGACCAAGATGTTCGAGGAGGTGCGCCGCGGCACCGCCGCCGAGCTCGCGGAGTGGGCGGCGGGCGGGCTGCGCGGCGAGATCTGCCTGGTCGTCGAGGGCGCTCCTGTCCGCGAGGCCTCGCTCGAGGACGCGCTGGTCGACGTGCTCGCCCGCGTCTCCGCCGGCTCGCGCCTGAAGGAGGCGTCGGCCGAGGTCGCCGAGATCACCGGACTCTCGCGCCGCGCGCTCTACGAGGCGGCGCTCGCCTCCCGGCGCGGCTGACGCCCGCTCAGGCGCAGGTGCCCTCCCGGCGGAACGAGTCGTCGGAGGTGTCGCTCTGGCTGACGTCCGTGCCCAGCCCGCCCGAGGCTGTGGTGACCGGGCTGGACGCGGTGGCCGACGCATCCGTGACCGAGGCGAGCTCGATGCGCAGCACGGAGCCCGGAGCCACGGGCTCGGTGGTGAACCAGTAGGCGAAACCGCTCGTGGACCGGGTGTCCACGCCGCCCAGCCGCATCGTGGTCGGAGCGCCGTCGATCGTCGCGGACGCGACCGACACTGCGGTGACGAAGCGGGTGTCGAAGGAGTAGTACACCTGCGTCCCGGTCGGCACGGCGTTCGCTCCGGTGCTGGTGACGACCAACGCGCTCACGGAGGGGTAGGTGCAGCTCCCGGTCGTGAGAGAGGCCCACTCGGCACTGATCGCGCCGTTCCACGGGACGACCGTGCCCACCTCCGCCGACCACGAGATCGAGTCGTTCGAGGGATCGGCGTCTGCGCCGGCCGGCGAGGAGAGCGAGAAGGAGTGCGGGGTCAGGTCCGGGAACGCCGCCCGGAGGTCGTGGATCGCGGAGGCGTCCTCCTGGGTGAGGACCCGGTCGAACCGCGGGGAGAACAGGACGGTGGCCCCGGCCGGGATCGGCACCGAGATCACGGCGGTGAATGTGGAGCGGTTGCCCTCGACGACGGGCCCGCTGATCGCGATCGCGCTCGCGGGGATGTCCGAGCCGTCGGCCACCCTCAGGGACGGGGAGCCGAGGACACGGTCGTCCGAGCGCATGACCACGACCGTCCCGGCCGGCGCGGCGTCGGGCCCGGCGTTGCGGACGGTCGGCGAGAAGAAGGAGTTGTAGCGCAGGTACTGGGTGCGGTCGTCGTTGTACCAGGATCCGTCGTCGCCCGAGAAGTTCTGCATCTGCAGGTCGAAGCGCGCGGCCGCGCTCGCGGCGGCGGCGGGAGTCGCGGTGGCGAGAGCGATGACCGGCAGGGTCCAGGCGGCGGCGAGGGCGGTGCGCCGGCGCAGCAGCGGATCGGTCGAGGTGGGCGCGGCGTGCGTCATGGGAGTCTCCGTCTCGAGCGGCGTCGTGGATGCGACCAGGCTAGGAGGCCCGCTGAGCAGACGTCATGTCCCGCGACATGGTGTCGCTCGGTCGAGCAGAGGTGGCTACCCGGCAGCCGCGGTCGCTCCCGTCACACGGGAGGCGGCGACTCGCGCGAACCATAGGATGGTCGCCATGTCCGACGGCGCCTCCTTCTATCTCACGACCCCGATCTTCTACGTGAACGACGTCCCGCACATCGGGCACGCGTACACCGAGGTCGCCGCCGACGTCCTCACCCGCTGGCACCGGCAGGCCGGAGACGACACCTGGCTGCTGACCGGCACCGACGAGCACGGCCAGAAGATCCTCCGCACCGCCACCGCGAACGGCACGACTCCCAAGGAGTGGGCCGACCGCCTCGTCGCGACCGCTTGGCAGCCGCTGCTCGAGACGATCGACATCGCGAACGACGACTTCATCCGCACCACGGACGCGCGGCACGAGGTCAATGTCCAGAAGTTCCTCCAGAAGCTCTACGACGAGGACGCGATCTACACGGGTGAGTACGAGGGCTACTACTGCGTCGGCTGCGAGGAGTACAAGCAGCCGTCCGACCTCGAGGAGGGCGCCGGCGACTACGCCGGCCAGTACGTCTGCAAGATCCACTCCAAGCCGGTCGAGCTGCTCAGCGAGAAGAACTACTTCTTCAAGATGAGCGAGTACACCGAGCGCCTGCTCGCCCTCTACGAGGAGCGTCCCGACTTCGTGCAGCCCGAGTCGGCGCGCAACGAGGTCGTCAGCTTCGTGCGCCAGGGCCTCGCCGACCTGTCGATCTCGCGCTCGAGCTTCGACTGGGGCGTGAAAGTGCCGTGGGACGACTCCCACGTCGTGTACGTCTGGTTCGACGCGCTGCTCAACTACATCACCGCCGTCGGTTACGGCCAGGACGAGACCGAGTTCGCGCGCCGCTGGCCCGCGACGCACATCGTCGGCAAGGACATCCTCCGCTTCCACGCGGTGATCTGGCCGGCCATGCTCATGGCCGCCGGGCTCGACGTGCCCCAGCAGGTCTTCGGGCACGGCTGGCTGCTCGTCGGCGGCGAGAAGATGTCGAAGTCGAAGCTCACCGGCATCGCGCCCGAGCAGATCACCGACACTTTCGGCTCCGACGCGTTCCGCTACTACTTCCTGCGGGCGATCACCTTCGGCCAGGACGGCTCGTTCTCGTGGGAGGACCTGTCGGCGCGCTACCAGTCCGAGCTCGCCAACGGCTTCGGCAACCTCGCCTCCCGTGTCATCGCGATGCTGCACCGCTACTACGAGGGAGTCGTGCCCGAGCCGGGCGCGCTCACCGCCTCGGAGGAGCGCATCCAGCGCACCGTCGCCGAGGCCGTCGTCTCGGCCGACCGGTCGATCGAGGCGCTCGCGATCCACGACGCCATCACCGCCGTCTGGAGCATCGTCGAGGAACTCAACGGCTACATCACCGAGCAGGAGCCGTGGGCGCTCGCCAAGCGCGGCGACCGCGAGCGTCTGGGCACCGTGCTCTACACCGCGACGGAGGGGCTGCGGGCGCTCACCGTGCTGCTGTCGCCGGTCGTTCCTCGGGCGACGACCGCCCTGTGGGAGGCGCTGGGCGTCGCGGAGTCGCTGGGCGCGCTCACCGCGCAGCCCCTGCGCGAGGCGGGTCGCTGGGGCATCCTTCCCGTCGGCACGGCCGTCGGCGCCCTCGCGCCGCTCTTCCCGCGGATCGAGGCGCCGGCCGCCTGAGCGTCCGCTCCTCGAGCGGTGCTGTCGCATCGCGGGGTCGAAGCTGAGGCCCTCTGTGCGCCGGAGGAGCGGCGACATCCGCGCTCCTCATCGGAGACCGTATGCCTGTCGGGTCGCAGCGGAGTGGTGGTGCGTCCGGCTCCGTCCCGTGGACATGTCAGTCATCGCTGTATAGTCACTGCATGCTGACCAGTGCCTCCCGTCTCGACGTCATGAACCGCTTGGGTCGGGCGATGGCGGATCCGACGCGCTCGCGGATTCTGCTGTCCCTGATCGAGCAGCCCGGGCATCCCGGCGAGCTGGCGCAGACTCTCGGGTTGACGCGCTCGAACGTGTCGAATCACCTGACGTGCCTGCGAGGATGCGGCATCGTCGTGGCGATCCCGGAGGGGCGCGGCACTCGCTACGAGATCGCGGATCCGCATCTGTCGAAGGCGTTGACGTCGATGGTCGATGTGGTGCTCGCGGTCGATGACGGCGTGGAGTGCGCGGACGAGGACTGCGATGTCCCGCTGTGCTGCGGGGTGTCCGAGTGAGCGCGGAGTGCTGCGGTGGGGACGAGCCGGCCGCCCCGCGCCGCGCACTCGTGATGCGGTCGCCCCGCGCGGTGG
>NZ_LIIN01000069.1 GCF_001634385.1 Rathayibacter tanaceti
CGACGGCCCACCCACCCCCCGGCAGGCTCACCAGAGGGGATCGCGGGCTCTGGTGGGGTGAGATGCAAGGCGGAGGAGGGCGCGATACCGGAGGTATCGCAACCGACGACAACGCCGCAGATCACCCCGCCAGAGCCCGCGATCACGCGTCGAAGCGGTAGCCGAGGCCGCGGACAGTAACCAAGAGCACCGGCTCCTTCGGCGTCTTCTCGATCTTGGAGCGGATGCGCTTCACGTGGACGTCGAGCGTCTTGGTGTCGCCGAAGTAGTCGCTGCCCCACACGCGGTCGATGAGCTGTCCGCGGGTGAGGACGCGTCCGGCGTTACGGAGCAGCATCTCGAGCAGCTCGAACTCCTTGAGCGGCATGGGCGTCTCCACGCCGTCGACCTCCACGGTGTGGCGTTCGATGTCCATGCGGACCGGGCCGGCGACGACGATCCGCTCCTCGCCGGGGTCCTCCGTGCGGCGGCGGAGGACGGCGCGGATGCGGGCGAGCAGTTCACGGGTCGAGTACGGCTTGGTGACGTAGTCGTCGGCGCCGAGCTCGAGCCCGACGACGATGTCGACCTCGGAGTCCTTGGCCGTGACCATGATGATCGGCACCGATGAACGGGTGCGGATCTCGCGGCAGACCTCTGTACCGGGCATGCCGGGGAGCATCAGGTCGAGCAGGATCAGGTCGTAGGCGCTCTCGTCGAACGCGGCGACGGCGCGGTTGCCGTCTTCAGCGACAGTGACGTCGTAGCCCTCGCGTTCGAGCAGGTAGCTGAGGGGTTCGCTGAGGGCGCTCTCGTCCTCGACGAGCAGGATGCTGGTCACGCGTGTTCTCCTATCGGGGCAGTCGCCGTGAACGGCGTCCTGGCCGGGTCTGCTTCGGGGAGTCTGATGGTGAAGGTGGAGCCGCGACCGGGTTGGGACCAGACCCGGACGTCGCCGCCGTGGTTCTGCACGGCGTGCTTGACGATGCTGAGGCCGAGGCCGGTGCCTCCGGTGTGGCGCGAGCGGGCCTGATCGACGCGGTAGAACCGCTCGAACACCCTGTCGAGGTCCTCCTCCGGGATGCCGATGCCCTGGTCGGTGACGGCGATCTCGACGATGCCTCCGGTCGAGCGCACCCCGAGACCCACGCGGGAACCGGCGGGCGAGTACTGGATGGCGTTCGCCAGCAGGTTGTGCAGCGCCGAGACGAGCATCTTCTCCTGACCGACGACGTAGGCCTTCTTCATCCCGCCCTTGACCAGGGTCACGTCGTGCGACTCCGCCAGCACGTGCGTGGTCTCGAGCGCCGCCGTCACGATGTCGTCGACGCGGACGATCTCGGAGGAGCCGGCCACATCCGCGGCCTGCAGGCGCGACAGCTCGATGATCTCGCGGGTGATCTTCGCCAGGCGGTGCGACTCTTGGGTGAGGCGGTGCGCGAAGCGGCGGACCTGCTGCGGGTCGTCGGCAGCGGAGTCGAGCGCCTCCGCGAGGAGCCCGACGGCACCGATCGGAGTCTTCAGCTCGTGCGAGATGTTGGCCACGAAGTCACGGCGCACTGCCTCCAGCCTGCGGGCCTCGGTGTGGTCCTCCGCGATCACGAGCACGTAACGCGAGCCGAGCCGGGTGGCGTGCACCACGAGGGTGACCGCAACGTCCGAGAGCGGGCTGGTGGTGAGCTCGAGGTCCTGCTCGATGTCGTCGCCGAAGCGGCGCACACGGTCGACGATGGCGACGAGATCAGGGTGGAGGAGGGTGTCCTGGGAGACGAGGCCGAGCGCGATCGCGCGGGTCGACGCCGTGAGGACGTTGTGGGAGGGGTCGGTGACGAACGCTGGAGCGCCCACCGCGTCGATGATCGCCTCGATACCGTCGGGGAGGTTGACGGCTGCCACTTCCGCGGCGATCCGGCCCTGCCGGGCCGCGACGGTCAGGACGGTCGTCAGGACGACCCCGATCGCGATGCCGAGCACGAGCGACAGCACGACGATAAGGCCCGAATCCACGGACCCAGGCTAACCATCCACCGCGCGTCCCCCTACCGGACGTCGGCCGATCCGCCGCGGGACGAGTACTGTTCAAGCGCCCGGCACCGTTCGTTAACCTGCCGTCGTCATCATGACTGCGCCTGCGCCCACGGAGTGCAGTCGCAGCGGCGTGCGAGGTGCGCGCCGCAGATCCGGTGCCGTCGTCCGCGAGTGCCGTAGAGAGGGTCGATCACAAGATGCGCGAAGTTTTCCAGCAGGAGCTGGCCGAGGTCCAGGAGCGGCTGGTCGAGATCTCCGGACTCGTCGAGATCGCGATCGAGAAGGCGACCCAGGCGTTCAACCACTCCGACGTGACCCTCGCCGAGGAGGTCATCGCCAGCGACGCTCGCATCGACGAGCTGGCGATCAGCCTCGACGAGCTCGCGATCGACATCCTCGCCCGACAGAACCCTGTCGCCCGCGACCTGCGGATCGTCGTCTCCGCCCTGCGCATCAGCGCGTCGCTCGAGCGGATGGGCGACATCGCCGAGCACATCGCCCAGCTCTCGCGCTACCGCTTCCCCGACAAGGTCGTCCCGAAGAGCCTCCGCCCGACCTTCGTCGAGATGGGCCGCCTCGACGTCGTCGTCGCGCACAAGCTGACCGAGCTGCTCCGCTCGCAGGATTCCCGCATCGCGGAGGAGATCCGCGACGAGGACGACAAGATCGACGAGCTGCACGTCAGCGTGTTCGACAAGGTGCTCAGCGAGGCGTGGAAGGGCCAGGCCGCCGACACCGTCGACGCCACTCTGGCCAGCCGCTACCACGAGCGCTTCGCCGACCACGCGGTATCGATTGCGAAGAAGGTCCAGTACCTGATCTCGGGCGACTGGGGCTGAGTTCGATTGTCGGAGTCGCGCGAGCGCGACTCCGACCGCGGTCGACCCGACAAAACGGCACGTCACGCAGAGCGGGACACGAACGGCCAGAGCGAATCGCTGACACGCGATTCACCCATCCGCCTCACACCGCGCGAACGCGACTCCGACCGCGGTCGACCCGACAAAACGGCACGTCACGCAGAGCGGGACACGAACGGCTAAAGCGAACTCCCGTGTCCGCCTCGCCACACGCGCGGACGACCCGGCGATCCTCCCTCCGACCGCGGTCCGCTGATCAGACGATGCGCGGCGCACCTCGGCACCGCGCCCTGACAGACAGGAACGGCCCGCGGAGTCGAGGACTCCGGCGGGCCGTTCCTGCACGCAGAGCGGGTGCTACTTCTTGGCGCCCTGGGCGGCGACGGCCGCGGCGCCCGCGGCAGCCGCCTCCGGGTCGAGGTAGCGGGCCTCGCCGACGGGCTCGAAGTTCTCGTCGAGGGTGTAGACCAGCGGGATCCCGGTCGGGATGTTCAGCTCGGCGATGTCGGAGTCCGAGATGCCGTCGAGGGTCTTCACGAGCGCGCGGAGGGAGTTGCCGTGCGCGGTGATCATGACCGTCTTCCCCGAGGCGAGATCCGGCTTGATGTCCGACTCCCAGTAGGGCAGCATCCGCTCGATCACGAGCTTGAGCGACTCGGTGCGCGGCAGGGCGTCACCGAGGTCGGCGTAGCGCTCGTCGTGCGCCTGCGAGTACTGGTCGTCGTCGTCGAGCGGGGGCGGCGGAACGTCGAAGGAGCGGCGCCAGGTCTGGAACTGCTCGGGACCGTACTCGGCGAGGGTCTGCGCTTTGTCCTTACCCTGCAGCGCGCCGTAGTGACGCTCGTTCAAACGCCACGAGCGCTTCACGTCGATCCACAGGCGGTCGGCGACCTCGAGGGCGATGTTCGCGGTCTGGATCGCCCTCGTCTGCCGGGACGTGTAGACGATGTCGGGGTGCAGCCCGGCCTCGGTCAGCAGCTCGCCCGCGCGCGTCGCCTCGGCGACGCCCTGCTCGGTGAGCCGCACGTCGACCCAGCCGGTGAACAGATTCTTCTGGTTCCACTCGCTGTTGCCGTGGCGCACGAGGATGAGGGTGTAGGTCTCGGACATGCGTCCAGCTTAGAGGCGGCACCTGCAGCCGCGGATACGCTGGAGAGCATGCCCATCGGAGCCGTCACACGCGGAACGACGGGCACCAACCGCCTCCGCAGAGTCGATCGGCGACTGGCCGAGCTGGCGGTGCTGCGCACGACACAGGCACCCCTCGTGGTCGATCTGGGCTTCGGGGCGAGCGGGGTGACGACGCTCGAGATGCACCGCCGGCTGGCGCGGGTGGCCACGGACGTCGACGTCCTCGGGCTCGAGATCGAGCCGGCCCGCGTCGAGGCTGCGCGCCGGCAACTCGAGCGTGTCCGAGCCGGGGACACCGCGTTCCCGGCCGATGCCCGGGTGCGCTTCGAGCGGGGCGGATTCGAGGTGCCCCTTCCTCCGGGACGGCGCGCGAGCGTCATCCGCGCCTTCAATGTCCTCCGCCAGTACGAGGAGGCGGCGGTCGGCGGCGCGTGGAGCACGATGACCGACCGTCTCGAGCCCGACGGGGTGCTCGTCGAGGGCACCTGCGACGAGATCGGCCGGATCTGCACCTGGCTCGAGATCGGGCGGGAGGGACCGCGCTCGCTCACCCTGTCGCTCCGTCTCGCCGCGATCCCCTCGCCGATGACCGCGGCCGAGCGCCTGCCGAAGGCTCTGATCCACCGCAACGTCCCGGGCGAGCCGGTGCACGCTTTCCTCCTTGCCCTGGACCGGGCCTGGACGGTGAACGCCCCGCTCGCCGTCTACGGGCCGGGGCAGCGCTGGCTCGCGAGCGTGAGCGATCTGCGGAGCTCCTGGCCCGTCCTCGGCGGTCCGCGGCGCTGGCGTTTGGGCGAGGTCACCGTCGCCTGGGAGGCGATCGCGCCGTCCGGCTGAGGACGATGCGGCTGACGACGACTACGCCAGCGGCGGCAGGGACGCCCTGGCCTCCGCAGAGCCCGTGCCGGTCGCTGTCAGCAGGTCGACGACGAGCGGGCGGAGGAGGACGAGGAGCGTCTTCTCGGCCAGCCGCGCCTGAGGGATCAGCCGCTGCGGGTCGAGCGTCGTCGCGAGCAACACGAGGTCCTGACGCGCGAGGGCGAGGAGCGACGGATCGGAGACCGCTCGGCCGAGGAGCACGAGACCCGGTCCGAGAGCCGCGACGGCCGCGGCGAGCTCGAGCCGGGGCACCGAGTCGCCCACGAGGAACTCGGTGCGCCGCGCGACGATGCGGAGGTTCCGTGTCGCGAGGTCCAGAGCCCCGAGCATCGTGCTCTGGCGGGCCAGTTCGCCGCGATGGCGACGGACGAACGGGGAGATGCGGGCGACTCCGCTCGCCGAGTCGAGCGCGGCCGCCCAGCCGTCGATCACCGGCTGGGTCGCCCTGACGCGCTCCAGAGCGGCGGCTGCGGCTGCGGCGTCGCCGCGCCGGAGTGCGTCGGCCAACCCGTCGACGGTGCGGGTCAGCGCCGTGAGGAGCCGGTGCGCCTCGGATCGGGCGGTGCGCAGCGGGCGCCGAGGGACGAGCGCCGTGCACAGCAGCGCCGCAAGCCCGCCGAGCAGCCCGTCGAGGCTTCGAGTGAACACCCCTCCGTCGGGCGCGGGGAGGACCATCACCAGCATCGCCTGCGTGCCTGCGGCGACCGCGAAGCCCGGTGAGGAGGAGAGGGCACGGCCCAGCGTGACGACGACCGCGAGCACGACGGCCAGCTGCCATACTCCGCTCCCCCACAGCAGGAGCAGGATCTCGCTCGCCGTGATGCCGATCAGCATGCCGATCGCTGTCTCCGCGACCTGCTTGGGGCGGGTGTCGCGAGCGATGCCGAGGCTCGAGATCGTGACGGTGAGCGAGAGAACGGGTGCGGGATGCCCGAAACCGTAGTGCGCGACGGAATAGGCCAGGATCGCCGCGAGCACGATCTGCAGGACGGCGGGGAGCGAGGCGGCCGCTCGGGTGAGAGCCCGGCCGGGACGCAGCTCGGAGGTGCTGACGAAACCGCGCAGCCGCTCGGCCGCCCGGCCCCGCTCGACGGGACGTGCGGCCACCACGGTGTGGCCTACCTCGTGGTCGCCCCGAGGCGGGGCAGGCGGGGCACGCCCGCCTCCGCTCCGGCTCCCGGCGGAACCACGACCTCCTGCGCGGCAGCGACACGAGCGTCCCCGACGACGACGGTCAGCTCGAGGTCCACGGGAACGGTGCGCTTGACCACAGCGAGGGCGATGGGGCCGTCCTCGTAGTGCCAGGCACTCGAGGTGACCGTTCCGACCTCGATCTGCTCTCCCGCCTTCGGCGCCGTGACGGCATCGCCGTGGCGGGGCAGGACGGAGTCGGAGCCGTCGAGCTGCAGCAGCACGAGGCGCCGCGGCGGGTGGCCGAGATTGTGCACCTTCGCCACCGTCTCCTGCCCGCGGTAGCAGCCCTTGGCCAGGTGCACGCTCGAGCGGAGGAGGTCGAGCTCGTGCGGGATCGAACGGTCGTCGACCTCCGTCGCGTGGCGCGGACGCCAGGCAGCGATGCGGAGCGCCTCGAGCGCGTCGGCCCCCGCGAGCACGACACCGGCGGCGGAGGCACGCGGGGCCAGCTCGTCGAGCGCTGCACGCGGGACGAGGACCTCGCGGAGCCGCCAGTCGGCGCCCGGGTGCTCGGCGGTGAGGGCGTACTGCCAGCCGCCGGGCTGGACCTGCGCCCACGGATCGCGCCAGACCGCAGGCGCCTCGCCGAGCCCGAGCACGAAGGACAGCGCCGCGCCCTCGCCGAGGACCGCGAGCGTCGCGAACTCCTCGGTGCGCTCAGCGACCTCGACGCGCAGGAGGAAGCGCATCCGATCGAGCCAGGCCGCGAGCGGCGCGGTCTCGTCCCGGTCGAGCAGCAGCCAGGTGGTCTCGCCGTCGTCGACCAGCCGGATGACGTGCTCGATGCGCCCGGTCGGGTCGAGCAGGAGGGTCTCGGCGGAGGCGCCGGGAGACAGGCGCGAGACGGCCTGGCTGGTGAGCGAGTCGATCCAGGTGAGGCGGTCGGGGCCGGTGACGGTCACGACTCCGCGGCCCGAGAGATCGACGAGCGCGGTGCCCGCGGCGAGCGCCCGCTGCTCGCGGAAGGGATCGCCGTAGTGGGCGGCGACCCCTGGCTCGGCGGTGCTCGTCGTCGCGACGGCGCCGGCGGCGCCCAGGAGGGGTGGGTGGGCGTCAGTCGACACGGGCGAGCCTTCCGGAGGAGTGAGTGCGCAGGCCCTGACCGAGCGCGGCGATGTCCCAGGCCCAGAGGAGGTGCTCGTCGACCAGGCCGTAGAGGCGCGTGGCCGCCGCGTACTCCTTCGCGGCGGCGGTGCGCATCACGGCGTCGGTGGCGAGGTCGATCCGCGGACCCTTGACCTGGCCGAGATAGAGCTCGCTGACCCCGTCGGGATGCACGAGCGACACCTCGATGTCGAAGCCGCCCGCCGCATTGCGGAGGGTCTCGACCGATTCTGCATCGGGGAAGGCGGGAGCGCCGCGACCGGGCAGCATCCCCGGGCCCGCGTCGGCGTCGGTCAGAGCGCGGCTGAGGCGCCAATAGCCCGTCTCGCTCACGAGGGGACGATGCCCGCCCTCGCCGTCATCGTCGATGAGCCAGGTGTAGGAGCTGTAGTTCAGGTAGGGCAGCCCGTCGTAACTGAAGCTGATCCGGTGGCCGAACTCCGCCTGGACCGAGTCGTCATGGACGGCGTAGTCGATGACACCCGATCCCTCCCAGACGCCGAGCAGCCAGGAGAGCGGGACGAGCTCGGGCGGGAGGCCCGACGGAAGCGAGATCACACGGGCTCCGGCGGTGCGGCTAGCTCTGGCCGCGGTAGAGCTTGTAGACGACCACGCCGGAGACCCACACGATGGCGAGGGAGGCGAGCCCGAGCAGTCCGAGGTAGAAGAGTTCCAGGGCGAGAAGCATGCAGACATCCTACCCGCCGGAGACGGCGGCTCAGAGGGAGAGGAACGCGGCGATCCCGCTCGCGATCGCCACGACGACCATCGCTCCGACGATGCTGGTCATCGCACGCAGGAGGTAGCCGTCCGCGCGGGCGACGGCGAGCTGGGCGGCGAAGGTCGCGAGCACGCAGCCGCCGAAGGTCAGGGCGAGCCAGAGCTGCTGCGACGCCGGTGCGGCCACCGTGAGCGTCACCACGGAACCGATGAGTGCGAGCACCCAGACGACCCCGATCCCGACCCGATCCCTGCTCATCCGTCAATTGTGCCCCAGGCGGTCGGCCCTCCCGGCCCGCCGCTAGTATTGCGGGCAGACCAGTTCTGGAGGATCCGTGGCGCAGTTGTTGATACTGACCTCGGCGGGAGGCGCCGAGGTGCTCCCCGCGCTGGGGCTCCTCAGCCACCGGACCCGGCAGATCCCGGCTGAGCCGGCGCAACTCGTGAACGCTCCGAGCTGCGACCTCATCCTCATCGACGCGCGGCAGGACCTCGCGAGCGCCAAGTCGCTCTGCAAGATCCTCACGACGACCGGGATCAACGTCCCGCTCATCCTGATCCTCACCGAGGGCGGTCTCACCGCAGTCTCGGCCGACTGGGGCGTCAACGACGTCATCCTCGACTCCGCGGGCCCGGCCGAGGTCGACGCCCGCATAAGACTCGTTATCGGCCGCCTCGCCCAGGAGCAGTCGACCTCGCGCATCCAGGCCTCCGGCGTCGTCATCGACGAGGCGAGCTACTCGGCGAAGGTGCACGGGCGGCCGCTCGATCTGACCTTCAAGGAATTCGAGCTGTTGCGCTTCTTCGCCACGCACCCCTCGCGGGTCTTCACCCGCGAACAGCTGCTCAGCGAGGTCTGGGGCTACGACTACTTCGGCGGGACCCGCACGGTAGACGTGCACGTGCGGCGCCTACGAGCGAAGCTCGGCGACTTGGAGTCGCTCATCGGCACCGTCCGGAACGTCGGATACCGCTTCAACGTGTACGAAGAGGACAATGAGCGAGTCGCTCAACCTGTCCGTTGAGGATCTCGCCGATCCCGCCGTCGCCGCGCGGCTGGACCACCTGATCGGTCGCGCCTCCTGGTTCGATGGGCAGCCCCCGTTCAGTGATCAGACCCTCGTCGACGCCCGGGCGGGGTCGCGCACGCTGCTGATGGGTCTGCGCGCCGACGCGGTCGTGGCGGCGGCGATCCTCGGGCAGGGCGAGCTCGAGCTGGTCGTCGATCCGGAGTGGCGGGGCGTCGGCGTCGGCACCGCCGCTCTGGAGCAGGTGCTCGCGAGCGGCCGGACCGGGCTGCTCGCCTGGGCGCACGGCGACCATCCTGCGGCCCGCGCGCTCGCGCAGTCGCACGGCTTCGCGCCGGTGCGCACGCTCCTCCACCTCGAGCTCGACCCCCTTGCGGCACCCGAGGTGCGGATGCCGGACGGATTCGTCCTGTCGGACGGCCGCGACCTCGACCCGGCCGAGTGGGTCGCGCTGAACGCCCGCGTCTTCGCCGCCCATCCCGAGCAGGGTCGGCTGACCGAGGAGGATCTGGCCGCCCGCCGCGCGGAGCCGTGGTTCGAGGACGGCGATGTCCTCCTCCTCCGCGACGCCGACGGTGTGCTCGTGGGCTATGACTGGTTGAAGATCGAACCGGGCTCGAGCACGGGTGAGATCTACGTGCTCGGCATCGCCCCGGAGGCGGCGGGCCGCGGACTCGGCCGCGCTCTGCTCGGCGCGGGCCTGGCCCGGATGGTGGAGCGCAGCTGCACGGCGGCCGACCTCTACGTCGAGGCCGAGAACCGCGCGGCGGTCGCTCTCTACCGCTCCCTCGGCTTCACCGACGCTGCGATCGACGTGCAGTACCTTCAGCGGGCCGCGCCGATCCGCTGAGACGACGCCTCCTCCACAGGCGCCGCCCTTCGGCCGTTCGTCGAGCATTCACGATCGGCGGCGCGGGCCGGCCGGGCACGGTGCCAGGATGGTTCCATGGATGGCGACAACCTGCTTCTCGAAGACGGCCTGAGCGATGACCTCGACGACGACTTCGACGACGAGGAGGAGCACTCCGACCCCCTGCTCCCCGACAACCGCTACCTCGATCGCGAGCTGAGCTGGCTCGCCTTCAACCAGCGCGTGCTCGAGCTCGCGGAGGACCCCCTGGTGCCGGCGCTCGAGCGGGCGAACTTCCTCGCGATCTTCTCGTCGAACCTCGACGAGTTCTTCATGGTCCGTGTCGCCGGCCTCAAGCGGCGCATCCTCACGGGCCTCGCGCTGCCGACCAACATCGGCCGCGTCCCGGTCGACGTGCTCACCGACATCTCCGAGAAGGCGCACCTGCTGCAGCAGCGCCACTCCCGGGCCTTCAAAGACCTGGTCGAGCCGGCGCTGCGCGAGGGCGGCATCGACATCGTGCGCTGGGACGAGCTCAGCGACGCGGAGCGCACGGTGCTCGACGACTACTTCTCGGCACAGGTCTTCCCCGTGCTGATGCCGTTGGCCGTCGATCCGGCGCACCCCTTCCCCTACATCTCGGGCCTCTCGCTCAACCTGTCGGTGCGAGTCCGCAACCCCAAGACGCAGAAGGTCGAGTTCGCCCGCCTGAAGGTGCCGCAGATGCTGCCGCGCTTCGTGCGCATCGCCGGCGTCGCCGCCTCTGGCGAGCCGATGCGCTTCATCTCGCTCGAGGACCTCATCGCCAACCAGCTCGACGACCTCTTCCCGGGGATGGAGATCCTCGACCACCACGTCTTCCGCGTGACCCGCAATGAGGACGTCGAGGTCGACGAGGACGAGACCGAGAACCTGATCAAGGCCCTCGAGAAGGAGCTGTTGCGCCGCCGCTTCGGCCCGCCGATCCGCCTCGAGGTCACCGACGACATGGACGACGAGACCCTCGGCCTGCTCGTGCGCGAGCTCGACATCACGACGCAGGAGGTCTACAAGCTCCCCGCTCCGCTCGACCTCAGCGGACTGTTCAGCCTGCAGAAGATCGACCGTCCCGACCTGAAGTACCCCAACCACGTACCCACGACAGCCCTCCAGCTCTCGCCGAGCGAGCCGAACCAGCGTCAGGACGTCTTCAAGGCGGTCTCGCGCGGCGATGTGCTGCTGCACCATCCTTACGAATCGTTCGCGACCAGCGTGCAGTCGTTCCTCGAGCAGGCCGCGGCGGATCCCGACGTGCTCGCGATCAAGCAGACGCTCTACCGCACCTCGGGAGACTCACCCATCGTGGAGGCGCTGATCGACGCCGCCGAGTCGGGCAAGCAGGTGCTCGCACTCGTCGAGATCAAGGCGCGCTTCGACGAGCAGGCCAACATCTCGTGGGCGCGCAAGCTCGAGAAGGCCGGCGTGCACGTGGTGTACGGGCTCGTCGGGCTCAAGACGCACTGCAAGCTCGCCCTCGTGATCCGTCAGGAGAAGGGCGGCGTGCTGCGCCACTACTCCCACATCGGCACCGGCAACTACAACCCCAAGACCTCCCGCATCTACGAGGACCTCGGCCTACTGACCGCCGACCCCGAGGTCGGCAAGGACCTCACCCGCCTGTTCAACGAGCTTTCGGGCTATGCGATCGAGAAGAAGTTCAAGCGCCTCCTGGTAGCCCCGCGCCACCTCCGCAAGGGCCTGCTCAAGCGGATCGCCACGGAGACCGAGAACGCGCGCGCCGGGCGGCCCTCGGGCATACGGATCAAGGTCAATTCCATCGTGGACGAGGCAGTGATCGACGCGCTTTACCGCGCCAGCCAGGCGGGAGTCCCCGTCGACGTCTGGGTCCGCGGCATCTGCGGGCTCAAACCCGGGCAGGAGGGGCTCTCCGAGACCATCCGGGTGCGCTCGATCCTCGGCCGCTACCTCGAGCACTCCCGCATCTTCAGCTTCGTCAACGGCGGCGAGCCGGACGTGTTCATCGGCAGCGCGACATGATGCACCGCAACCTCGACCGCCGGGTCGAGGCACTCGTGCGGATCGTCGAGCCCGCGCACCTGAGCGAGATCGACGACATGTTCGAGCGGGCGATGGACGAGCGCACGGCCTCCTGGTGGCTCGGTCCCGACGGAGACTGGACCCGGCACCACCTCGACGAGGACGGCGCTCCACTCGCCGACCTGCAGAACCAGCTGATGCAGCACATCACCCACCGCAAGCGCACCGCGACGCGCTCCGCCAACCGGGCCTCCAGCCGCTGACGCCGTGACGGGCACCGTCTACGCAGCAGGGGCCGTGTGCTGGCGGATCATCGAGGGCCGACCGCACCTCCTCGTGATCCACCGGCCGCACCGGCGGGACGTCAGCCTGCCCAAGGGCAAGGTCGACGCGGGAGAATCGCTCCCCGAGACGGCGGTGCGCGAGATCCGCGAGGAGACAGGGCTCTCCGTCGCCCTCGGCGTACCCCTGGGCTGCACCGAGTACACGTTGCCCAACGGTCGCCCGAAGGCCGTCTACTACTGGGCTGCGCAGGTGACCGAGAAGGCGGTGCTCGCCTCAGACTTCCTCCCCAACGACGAGGTCGAGGCCCTCGAGTGGGTCACGCTCAAGCGGGCGAGGACCTACCTGACCTATTCGCACGACGTGGCGATCGTCGACGAGTTCGCGCGGGTCGCCGCACGGGGAGCGCTCGAGACGTTCGCGATCGTGGTGCTGCGGCACGCGAAGGCGGTGCCGGCCTCCTCCTGGGATGGACGGGACTCCACCCGCCGCCTCACCCGGCGCGGCCGGGTCGAGGCCGCCTCCACCGCCAGGGCCGTCGCCGCCTGGCGCCCGCGCCGGCTGGTGTCGAGCACGGCGAAGCGGTGCAGGTCGACCATCGCTCCGCTCTCGTCGCTCCTGAAGCGGGAGGTGCGCCTGCGCGACGAGATCAGTCTGGAAGCGCAGGAGCGCGGCACCGCCGACATCCGCTCGCTGATCGGCAAGCGCGTGCGTGCGCGGAAGTCGGTCGTGCTCTGCAGCCACCGGCCCGTGATCCACGAGATCCTGCGAGAGATCGCGCTCGCCACCGCGACTCCGCTCGGCTCCTACCTCGATGAGGCGTCGGCGCTGCCCACCGGCGGGTTCGCCGTGGTGCATCTCTCGACCGAGCATCCCGGATCCGGCATCGTCGCGGTCGAGACCCACTCGCCGCTCGCCTAGGAGGCGGTCGCCCGGCGCCGGAGCCGCCCCGTTCACCGCACGTTCACCGAGCGGACGGTGCCAGGACACGACCTCTCCGTACTGTCGCTGGCGGGCTGCACCAGGCCCGTTCTGTTTTCCATGCTTTCCTACCCGAAAGGGATTACTTGTGAGATTCTCGCGTCTCGGCCAGGCGGCCGTCGTCGCTGCCGTCGCAGCGATCACGTTGACCTCCTGCGCTGCCAACGAGGCACCGGCCGCAGGCGGCTCCGACTCCGCCACCACGTCCACGCTCTCGGGCACCATCACCGGGATCGGCTCGTCGGCTCAGGGCACCGCGCAGACCACCTGGGCCGCAGCGTTCCAGACCGCGAACCCCGATGTGACGGTCAACTACGACCCGCAGGGCTCGGGCGCCGGCCGCACCAATTTCATCAACGGCGCCGCCGACTTCGCCGGCTCCGACTCCGCGCTGAAGGAGGAGGAGCTCTCGGGCACCTTCGCCGCCTGCGCGCCCGACACCAAGGGAATCGACCTCCCGGTCTACATCTCGCCGATCGCGGTCATCTTCAATGTGGAGGGAGTCGACGAGCTCAAGCTCGACGCACCGACCATCGCGGGCATCTTCAAGGGCACCATCACCACGTGGAACGCTCCCGAGATCGCGGCGCTGAACCCCGACGCGACCCTGCCGAGCGCGAACATCACGTCGGTGCACCGCTCGGACGACTCCGGCACGACGCAGAACTTCACCGACTACCTCGCGGCGACCGCGAGCGACGTCTGGGACGCTCCCGCCGCGCAGACCTTCCCGTACCAGAGCGGAGACGGCGCCAAGGGCACCTCGGGTGTCGTCGACGCGGTCAAGAACGGCACCAACACCATCGGCTACGCCGACGAGTCCGGCGCCAAGGGCATGGACATGGCCCAGCTCAAGGTCGGTGACGCGTTCTCGACCATCTCGGCCGACGGAGCCGCAGCGGTCGTCGCCGCCTCGCCCGTCGCCGAGGGCCGCGAGGACAACGACCTCGCGATCGAGATCGAGCGCACCGGAACCGAGGCCGACGCCTGGCCGCTGGTCCTGGTCAGCTACCTGATCGTGTGCCAGGAGTACGCCGACACCGAGAAGGGCGAGGTCGTCAAGCAGTTCGCCTCGTACGTGGCGAGCGAGGACGGACAGGAGGCCGCCGCAGCTCAGGCCGGCTCCGCGCCGTTGAGCTCGGAGCTCGCGTCCACGGTCGCCACCGCGATCGAGTCGATCAAGTAGTCCGACCGGCAGGGCCCGTCTCGCAGCACCATCCGCGGGACGGGCCCCGCCTGTGCGGGGTATCGACTCACCAGGACCGTGTTCCGAGCCCTAGCATCTCCCCTGTGCGCACCGCCGAACCCCCTCGTCTGAAGAGAGTCCCCTGGAATGGCAACTGAGACCGTCGTCCGCCCGAAGGCGAAGGTGCGTGTCGGAGATCGGGTCTTCTCGATCTCGACCGTCGCCGCCGGCTCCCTCATCCTCCTCGTCCTCGCCGCCGTCGCGATCTTCCTCGTCGCGCAGTCGATCCCCGCGTTCACGGCGCCCGCCGGCAGCCTCCCGGGGGATGCGACGAGCTTCTGGGCCTACGTCGGCCCTCTGGTGTTCGGCACGATCTGGTCGGCCGTGATCGCGCTGGTGATCGCGCTGCCCCTCTCGATCGCGATCGCCCTCTTCATCTCGCACTACGCACCGCGCCGCATCGCCATGGCGCTGGGGTACGTGGTCGACCTCCTCGCCGCCGTCCCCTCCGTCGTCTTCGGCCTGTGGGGCGCGACCGTGCTCGCCCCGATGGTGCAGCCCTTCTACCTGTTCCTGAACGTGAACGTCGGCTGGTTCCCGCTCTTCAGCGGCCAGGCCTCCGGCACAGGCAAGACGATCCTCACCGCCTCCGTCGTGCTGGCCGTGATGGTCATCCCGATCATCACCGCCGTCTGCCGCGAGATCTTCCTGCAGGCGCCGCGCCTGCACGAGGAGGCCGCGCTCGCGCTCGGAGCGACCCGGTGGGAGATGATCCGCATGGCCGTCCTGCCCTTCGGCGCTCCCGGCATCGTCTCGGCCGCCATGCTCGGCCTCGGCCGCGCGCTGGGCGAGACGCTGGCCGTCGCGATGGTGCTCTCACCCGCGACCGTCGTCTCGTTCCTCCTGCTCACCTCGCAGAACTCCAACACCATCGCCGCGAACATCGCCCTGCAGTTCCCGGAGGCGAGCGGCGTCGGCGTGAACGTGCTCGTCGCCTCGGGCCTCATCCTGTTCGTCATCACCCTTGTCGTGAACTCGGTCGCGCGGTTCATCGTCAACCGCCGCAAGGCCTTCTCGGGAGCCAACTGATGTCCGCCGCCACCACCTCGATGCCCCTGTCCCTGCAGACGGGTCAGCTGCCCAAGGGCGCCCCCTGGATGCTGCTGGTGGGCAGCTGGATCGTCTTCGCCGCGGTCTTCCTGGTCCTCCAGGCAGCCGGAGCGATGAACGACTTCAGCCTCGTCGGCGCGATCTTCTGGGGCACCGTCCTCTTCGATGTGGCCATCTACGTGGTGTCCCGCCTTGTCGAGGGCGGCCGCAAGGCGATCGACCGCCTGGTGACCTCGCTGGTCGCGACAGCGTTCATCATCGCGCTGCTGCCGTTGATCTCGCTGCTCTACACGGTGGTCTCGAACGGACTCGCGCGCTTCGACCCGCTGTTCTTCTCCTCCTCGATGCGCAACGTCATCGACGCGGGCGGCGGCGCCCTGCACGCGATCGTCGGAACGCTCGAGATCACGGCCATGGCCGGACTGATCTCGGTGCCGATCGGCCTGCTCACCGCGATCTACCTCGTCGAATACGGCCGTGGGCACCTCGCCCGCGCGATCACCTTCTTCGTCGATGTGATGACGGGGATCCCCTCGATCGTCGCCGGCCTCTTCGCCTACGCGCTCTTCGCCCTGATCCTCGGACCCGGCGTACGGATGGGCTTCGCCGGCTCCATCGCCCTGGCCGTGCTGATGATCCCCGTGGTCGTCCGCTCCTCGGAGGAGATGCTGAAGCTGGTCCCGAACGAGCTCCGCGAGGCCTCGTACGCGCTCGGTGTCCCGAAGTGGCTGACCGTCGTCAAGATCGTCCTGCCAACCTCCATCGCCGGCATCACGACGGGCATCACCCTGGCGATCGCCCGCGTCATCGGCGAGACCGCTCCGCTGCTCATCGTCGCCGGCTTCACCGCCTCGATGAACTACGACCTGTTCAGCGAGCGCATGATGACGCTCCCGGTGTTCGTCTACACGCAGTACGCCAATCAGGGTCCCGACGCGGAGGCGTTCCTCAACCGTGCTTGGACCGGCGCGCTGGTCCTCATCCTGATCGTCATGGCGCTGAACCTGATCGCCCGCCTCATCGCGAAGATCTTCGCGCCCAAGCTC
>NZ_LIIN01000070.1 GCF_001634385.1 Rathayibacter tanaceti
CGGGGCGCCGTGGCTCCTGCGCGGGAGCGGACGGGGGCGCGGTCGGCGGTGCAGTCGGGCCGGTGTCCACGCCTGCTCCTCCTCGCTCATCCGCGGCTCGTCGCCGGGCTGGACCTCGCCCTCCTGCGCGCGGCGACGGAAGTCACGGTTCAACGCCATCCAGTCACCCGGCTCGCACCACGAGACCGCACCGATCGAGTACCGGTCGGCCCAGGCCGATGACGTCGCGAAGCTCGCGCGCTGCACCGGCCCGCCCTCCCCGTAGACGGTGGGCCAGGGGGTCGAGTCCGTGACCCTCACGCTCATCCCGAGCGAACGCCAGTACTCCGCCACCCGCTGCGCATCACCCTCCAGATCCACCCCGGGACGCGCCCAGTAGTTGTAGGCGAACCGCGCACCCCTGCGCCCCCAGCCGAGGCCGCACCGGTCAGCCGGCGGCGTTCCCTCGTTCGTCGACCAGCCCTCACCCGGCACGACCGCGGCCGACTCCTTCACGAACTCGACCACGCCCGACCGGTTCTCCTCGGGCGACACGGGCGCCGAGCCTCCGCAGGCACTCAGGAGCAGCACCGCGAGCATCGCGGACAGCGCTCGCAGCAGTCGCCACTCCCGTCGCAGCTCACTCATGAGCCGGAACCTCCGGCGCCGTCTGAGCCCGGGGACGCGGCACCGAGCCGGAGTAGGGCGAGCGCGGACTCAGCTTCTCCTCCTCGCCACCCAGAGCCCACGCCACGTTCCGGGCGGACTCCGTCCCTCGCTCGAGGTACCCCCGGTCGTCCGTGGACTCGCCGACGACCAGGTCGTGGGTCGTCACCGGCGGCCCCGCGTCGCCGCCCGTCTCCACGCCGATGCCCCGCGCACCGAAGGCGGGATCCGAGGGGTCGACGCGGTGCCACGGGCTGAATTCCCTGCCCACCCACGAGTACCGGTCTCCGGGCGCGGGATCGAGGAGGTACCGGTCGGTGGCCTGGCCTGCGTAGACCCGGTCGGCGTGCAGCTGGCTCGCGCTCGTGATCCAGTTCGGCAGCCCGGCGGATCCGAGCGTGATGAAGCTGTCGACATGGACGTCCGGGTCGGTCATCGCGATGGACGCCGCCGTGCTGCCGAAGGAGTGGGCGACCACTCCGAGCATCGGCATCGAGTCCCGACGGACCGCAGCGAATCCCTTGAGCGTCGAGACGAGAGCGGCCGCGCCCTCCTCCGCGCGCGCCAGGCCGAGAACGCTGAGGTCCGGGTCCGGGGAGAAGGGGACCGGTGGCGTCTTGTAGCCGATCCAGGCGACGACGGCGCTCCCGCTTCCTCGCTGCGACTGGACCGTCTGGGCTCCGGCCGCGAGGGTGCTCATGTTCTGCGTCGTCGTCCCCATCCCGGGAACCACGAACGAGGCGTTGGTCGCCGTGTCGAGATCGCCGATCGAGACCGCGGCGAGCGGAGGCTGGTCCCCGGTGAGCGAGACGAGGAACCGGGGTACGCCAGTGACCACTGTGGTGAGCGCCGCGTCGATGTCCACTAGGCACGCCTGCCTCTCCAGCAGCTCGTCCAGACGCGCCTTCACCATCGGCAGCGCCACGGGCGCGGCCGGCAGGAGCATCGTGAGCAGCAGCATCCGCTCCGACGCGACGATCTGGCGCTCGACCGCTCGGAGACCGCTCCGCAGGGCGATCCTGTTCGCCGTATCGCGGGCTCCGTAGGGCAGCCCCTCGAGATTGCCGAGCAGCGTCGGAAGGCTCTGCAGGAGCATCCACTGCCGCGGGGAGAGGGCCGATCCGTGCTCCGCGGGATCGAGCGTCGCCCACCAGACTGCCACGGACTCGGGGCTCATGCCCTCCAGGCGCTCCGCGAGTTCGGGCGATCCCGCCACCATCGCGCTGATCTCGCCGGCGGGCATCGATCCCAGAGCGTGCTGCAGGCGGTCCACGCTGAGCTCCGCCTTCGTCGCCGAGACGAGATCGAGCACGCCGACCGAGAGGGTCCCCCCGCCCGCCGCCTCAAAAGCGCTCGCGATCCGCTCGATCCAGGCTGCGTCCGCGACGCACTCCTCCGTGAAGACGGCGAATCCCTCGAGGAACGACGGCGAACCCGTGCGCACCCAGGCGCACCGATCGACGAAAGCGGCCCACTCCGAGCGCAGCCGGTGGAGGACGGCCTCGAGATCGGTTGCCGAGGAACGCGCACGGGAGACGAACACCCGCAGGTGGTCCGGATTCGCGGAACTGGTCCCGGCTGAACCGCCCGCGCCACCGCGACGGTGCGGCATCGGGAAGAAGGCCGCCGATACCTCCGGCGCGAGGAACGGCTCGGCGGAGGGCATCCGGTCCAGGAGCCCCTCCGCCGCGGCGAGCACGGCACCTGCGGCGTCCACCCGACGTCGCTCCTCGCGAGCATCCTCGCGAACCTGCCAGGCCGCCAGCTCCTCGAGCCGCTCGAGCTCCCGACGTGCCTGCACCGATGCGGCCTCCACGTCGTCCACCAGCAGGCCCAGAGCGCGCGAGAGCTGGCCGGAGTCGTCGAGGTGGAGGAGGAGGTTCTCGCTGAAGGCGCCGGCGTAGGGGCCCGCGAAGTCCACGAGGGCCGTTCCGGCCGCATCGTGGAGCGCCATCTGGTGGCTCAGGACAACGCTGCGCGCGTCCAGAGTCGTGCGGACGAGAGCAGCAGCCTGCGCCGGGTCGGATCGAAGCATGAGAGCCTCCTAGAAGAGATTATCTCACGTTACACCTCGATGTCTTCGCGGCGGGGACAGGGCGCGCAGCAGCCTCCGCCCGGGGCGGGCGCTACGTCGGCTCCGATAAAGCCCGGCCCGGGGCGCCCAGCCTCTCGCCCCTACTGCCCGGAATCCCCCGCCAGCCCCGCCTTCACCAGAGAGTGCACGACGTCGTAGTCGGGCTTCTCGGGGTAGACGTCCGGCGGCACGAGCTCGATCGGATCGACGGGCTGCGACTTCGTCTTCAGGCCCAGCTGGACGAAGTAGCCGAGCATGCCCTGCGGGACATCGGTCTTGATCACCTGCGAGCCCGCCGCCGCGACGTCCTGGAACTTCGCGAGCACATTGCCCGGATCGAACTGGTCGAGGAGCGCCTCCTGCACCTGGCGCTGCCGCGCCATCCGGTCGTAGTCGCTCGTGGTGTAGCGGGAGCGGGCGTAGGCGAGCGCCTGCTCGCCGTTGAAGTGGTACTGGCCGGGGTCTATCCACTGGTTGACGCCCTGCATCACGCCGTCCCCGTCGGGCAGGCCACCCAGCGGCAGCGGATCGTCGGCCACGTAGTCGATGTCGATGCCGCCGAGCGCATCGATCAGCTGGGCGAAGCCTCCATGTCGATCAGCGCGTAGTACTGGAGCTTCAGGTCGAGGATGCCCTCGACAGCATCGCGCATCGCCTCGATGCCCGGGTCGCTGCCCTCGGCCTCGGCGTCGGGGTAGAGCTCGGGATGTTTCAGCTCTACTTCCGTGTAGATCGAGTTGAGCTTGCAGACGTCGACTCCGCAGTTGTCGGTGTTGTACCCGTCCGGGTACAGCTCGTGCAGCGGGCTGTCCTCGGGGATCGGGATGTCCACGAATTCGCGGGACACCCCGATGATCGAGGCCTTGCCTGTGGAGGCGTCGATGCTGACCACCGAGATGCTGTCCGGACGCAGCCCGTCACGGTCCTCTCCCGCGTCGCCGCCGAGAAGCATGATGTTGTACCGGCCGTCGATGGGCTGCTCGATCGCTCCGCCACCGAAGATGGACGAGAGGGTGCCGCGGGTGACCCCGATCAGATAGGTGCCGTATGCGGTGCTACCGACCGAGACCGCCATCACAGCGATCGTCGCGAAGGCGAGCACCCCGCGCATCCGCGGTCGCACCCGCACGACCCGGATGAGCCGCAGAGTGTCGAGGGTGAGCACCAGCCACACCACGCCGTAGACGACGAGCGCGGCCTGGAGCGCGAGCATCGACAGGTCGAACGTGGCCAGCGTGTAGAGGCCCGTCGGGAAGACGACGTAGAGCAGGACGCCCACGAGCAGGGCGACCCAGAGGCCCAGCGTGAAGCCGAGCCCGAGCCGTCCGAGCCTGCGGTTCCCGGCCAGGACCTGAGCGGAGCCGGGGACGAGGACGTTGACGATGAGCAGCCACCACGCCCGGCGGGTCATGAAGGCGCGGGAGGAGACGTCCGGATGCCGCAGCGGCAGGGCGACGGCGGTCACAGGCCCGCCACCAGAGCGTCGTTCTTGGCGGCGACCTGCGCCTCGAGGTCGGCGGCGAAGGCGTCGAGCGCCGACGCCAGTGCCTCGTCGGACGTCGCCAGGATCTTGACGGCCAGGAGACCCGCGTTGCGGGCGCCGCCGATGGAGACGGTGGCCACCGGGACGCCGGCCGGCATCTGGACGATCGAGAGGAGCGAGTCGAGACCGTCCAGGCGGGCAAGCGGGACCGGGACTCCGATGACGGGGAGCGACGTGACCGCGGCCAGCATGCCCGGGAGGTGCGCGGCACCGCCGGCGCCAGCGATGACCACCTTCAACCCGCGAGCCCGGGCATCGCGCCCGTAGGCGATCATCGCCTCCGGAGTGCGGTGCGCCGAGACGACCCGGACCTCGTGCGCGACGCCGAACTCGGCGAGCGCCGCCGAGGCCGCCTGCATGACGGGCCAGTCAGAGTCGGAGCCCATCACGACTCCGACGAGCGGGGACGGGCCGTTCACGAGCGCACCCGCGTTCACGACAGGGCTCCGGCAGGGGTCGGGGAGGTCGTCTGGCTCGTCACGGCGACCATCGTACGGGTCAGTCCGTGAGAACGGCCGCCGCCGCGCGCGCTTCGTAGACCACCAGGTCGAGCTCGTCACCAGCTGCCGCGACGTGCCCGACCTTCCGACCCGGCCGCGGCTCCTTGCCGTAGTTGTGCACCTTCACGGTCGGATGCTGGGCGAGGACACGCGGGTAGCGATCAGTCAGCGACTCCCCCACCGGACCGCCGAGCACGTTCACCATGACCGTCCACGGATCCCGGCAGCCGGTCGCCCCCAGCGGCAGGTCCAGGACCGCGCGCAGGTGCTGCTCGAACTGCGACGTGGTCGAGCCGTCCATCGTCCAGTGGCCGCTGTTGTGCGGGCGCATCGCCAGCTCGTTGACGAGGATCCGCTCGTCGCTCGTCTCGAAGAGCTCCACTGCCAGCACGCCGGTGACGCCCAGCTTCTCGGCGATCGTCTCCGCGATCTCCGCAGCCGCCGCGGCGATCCGGCCCGCGGAGGCGGGGGCCGGCGCGATCACCTCCGCGCACACTCCGTCGCGCTGGACCGACTCGACGACCGGCCAGAGGATGCTCTCGCCGGAGGGACGGCGTGCGACGAGCTGCGCGAGTTCGCGACGGAAGTCGACCAGCTCCTCCACCAGGAGCGAGCCCCCTCGACCGTCGTCGACGAGCGCCGCGAACCAGTCGTCGGCCTCGTGCGCCCCGCGCACGACGCGCACGCCCTTGCCGTCGTAGCCACCGCGGGCCGTCTTCACGACGGCAGCGCCTCCGTGGTCGGCGAGGAACACCGCGAGCTCCTCGGCGGAGGAGACCTCGGCCCACTCGGGCACCGGCACGCCGAGCTCGCTCAGGCGGCGCCGCATCATCAGCTTGTCCTGCGCGAAGAGGAGGGCGTCGGGGCCGGGGTGCACGGCCACGCCGCGCGCGATCAGCTCGCGGAGGATCGGCTGGGGGACGTGCTCGTGGTCGAACGTCACGACGTCGACGGTCTCGGCGAAGGCGAGCACCGTCTCCTCGTCGCGGTAGTCACCCACCCGCGTCGCGGCCAGTGCCGCCGACGATCCCTCGCCCTCGGCGAGCACGGCGATCTCGATGCCGAGCTCGACCGCAGCGGGGATCATCATCCGGGCGAGCTGGCCGCCTCCGATCACGCCGACGCGCATGGGATCCTCCGTCTCCGCCCGCTGGTGCGGGGCGGCTCCATCGTACCGAGGGGCCGAGCGGCCCCGCCGATCGAGCGTCTCCCGACAGGGACGGTCACACGGGCGCGGGCCACTCCGGATCGGACGCGGGCGCGGCGGCGATCGTCTCGCGCAGCAGCTCGGCCGCCAGCTCCGGATCGGGGAGGTCGCGCAGCACGAAGAGGTCGGCGCCGCTCTGACCGATCCGCACGTCTCCGCAGCGGGCCACGCGTTGGAGGACGCTCCTGTCCACGGTGACGGACATCCGCCGATCGAAGACGAGCTCGGCACGTCGGACGGCGACGACTCCGCGCCGGGCGGTCAGGCCGGTCGGAGTGATCCGATAGTGCACGCTCGCCCACTGCGCGAGGCCGGGCACGCACAGCAGCAGCACCAGGACCGCCGTGCCGATCCCGATGATCCAGCGCTGCAGCGGCAACTCGAACTGCGCCGCGAAGTAGAAGCCCGCCCAGGTGAGCAGCAGGAAGCCGAGGACGGGAGCGAACGCCTGTCGGGCACGCGGAGTCAGGCGCGCGAGCTCGCGCTGCGCGGGGTCGGACGAGGAGCGGGCCATCACGAGCGCAGGTGAAGGACATCGCCCGATGAGAACACGCGGTGCACGCCGTCCTGCCGCAGCACGAGGGCGCCGTCGGCCGCGAGCGAGTCGGCGACTCCCTCCGCGTGCGTGCCGTCGGGGAGGTCGAGTCGCACGCGCATGCCGAGGGTCGCGCAGGAGTGCCGGACAGCCGCGGCCGTTCCCGCGGACTCCGCGTCGCCCAGGGCGAGGAGCGGAGCGAGGAGCGCCGCGAGCTCGGTCAGGAAGGCGGACAACACCGTGTCGGCGTCCGTCGTCGAGGCTCCAGCGAGGGCGAGGGAGGTGGCAGTGGGCACCGGCAGCTCCGTCTCGTCGAGCAGGAGATTGACCCCCGTTCCCACGATCACGCGGCCGTCGGCGAGTCGCTCGGCAAGGATTCCCGCCGTCTTCCGCCCACCGATGAGGACATCGTTGGGCCACTTCACCGCGACGTCCGCCGGCACCAGTCGAGCGAGTGCCCGCGCCAGGGCGGTTCCCGCCACCAGGGGCAGCCAGCCGGCGGCCGCGGCGTCCAGACCCGAGGCGTCGACCAGGATCGAGGCCGCCAGAGTCCTGCCCGCAGGGGCCTCCCATACGCGCCCGAGCCGGCCCCGGCCTGCACGCTGGTCGTCGGTCGCGACCACGGACAGGTGCGGCCACGCCGCGGGATCGGCCGTCGCTCGCTCGCGCAGCTCGTCGTTGGTCGACCCTGCGTGCTCGAGCACCACGATCCGGGGGGAGACGGCCTGCGAGAGCGGGAGCTGCATGCGGCAACGGTAGCGGCGGCTCCCGCGAGGCACCTCGACGCGCCCGCTCCTTGTCGGGATCCTCCCGCGCAGACGCCTGCTCCCTGTGCACGGGCGACAAGAGAGACGGTCTCGGCCGCCGGTAGGGTGAGCGAGTGACCGCGAACACCGAACGTCCCGCGCCCGATCTGTACACGACCGCGGGGAAGATCGCGGACCTGAGGAACCGCTACCACGAGGCCGTCACGGCCAGCGGCGAGGCGGCGATCGAGAAGCAGCACGCCAAGGGCAAGATGACCGCGCGCGAGCGGATCGACACCCTCCTCGACCCGGGCTCGTTCGTGGAGCTGGACGAGTTCGTCCGCCACCGCACCCACGCCTTCGGCATGGAGAAGAAGCGCCCCTACGGTGACGCCGTCGTCACCGGGACCGGCACCATCCACGGCCGGCAGGTCGCGGTGTACTCGCAGGACTTCACGATCTTCGGCGGCTCGCTCGGCGAGGTGGCCGGCGAGAAGATCATCAAGGTGATGGACCTCGCCCTCAAGACGGGCGTGCCGATCATCGGCATCCTCGACTCCGGTGGAGCCCGCATTCAGGAGGGCGTCGTCGCCCTGGGCAAGTACGGCGAGATCTTCCGCCGCAACACCGCGTCGAGCGGAGTGATCCCCCAGATCTCGATCATCTGCGGCCCGGCCGCGGGCGGCGCGGTCTACTCCCCCGCCCTGACCGACTTCGTGATCATGGTCGACAAGACCAGCCAGATGTTCGTCACCGGCCCCGACGTCATCAAGACCGTCACCGGCGAGGACGTCGGCATGGAGGAACTCGGCGGCGCGCTGACCCACAACAAGATCTCGGGCGTCTCCCACTACCTCGCGAGCGACGAGGACGACGCACTCGACTACGCGCGGACTCTCCTCTCCTTCCTCCCCGACAACAACCTCTCGCCGGTCCCGGTTTTCGAGACCGAGGTCGACCTCGAGACCACCGACGCCGACCGCTTCCTCGACACGGTCATCCCGGACAGCCCGAACCAGCCGTACGACATGCGCGCCGTGATCGAGCACATCGTCGACGAGGGCGACTTCCTCGAGGTGCAGCCGCTGTTCGCCCCGAACATCGTGATCGGCTTCGGCCGGGTCGAGGGGCGCTCGGTCGGCATCATCGCGAACCAGCCGAGCGCCATGGCCGGCACACTGAACATCGAGGCCGGAGAGAAGGCCTCGCGCTTCGTCCGTTTCTGCGACGCGTTCTCGCTGCCGATCCTCACCCTGGTCGACGTTCCCGGCTACCTGCCCGGCACTGATCAGGAATGGACCGGCGTCATCCGCCGTGGGGCGAAGCTGCTCTACGCCTACGCCGAGGCGACCGTTCCCCTGGTCACCGTCATTCTGCGCAAGGCCTACGGCGGCGCATACATCGTGATGGGCTCCAAGCAGCTCGGCGCCGACATCAATCTGGCCTGGCCGACCGCCGAGATCGCGGTGATGGGCGGCCAGGGCGCCGTCAACATCCTCTACCGCGGCGAGATCCGCAAGGCGGAGGAGGCGGGCGAGGACGTCGCGGCCGTCCGCACCCGGCTCGCGAACGAGTACACCTACAACGTCGCCAGTCCGTTCCTCGCCGCCGAGCGGGGCGAGCTCGACGGCGTGATCGAGCCCTCCGCCACGCGCGTCTCGATCATCAAGGCCCTGCGCGCGCTGCGCACCAAGCGGGCGAACCTCCCGGCGAAGAAGCACGGCAACATCCCGCTCTAGCAGCCCGGCGATTCGGGACGGGAGACGGCACGACGGCGCGGCAGCCCTTCTCAGCGGCCTGCTCCCCCCGGCGCACGTCGTCGACCTCACCGGGCTGCGCAGCCCATCGGGAGCGGTCGGGATGCTGCGGCCTGCCGCCGTGCTCCCGGGCCACCGGGCGCTGACGCCTGCCGTCGTCCTCGTCGTCGCCGCGCTGCTCCCTCAAGCCGGCGCGACAGGCGGTGCCTCGGCGCTCACCCGCTCGCCGTCGGCGTCGCCCCGTCGCCCGCGGGCGCCTTCTCCTCGGCTCGGGAGCCGACCACGCGAGCGAAGGCGAGCGCCTGCGACGCCGACAGGTCGGGCAGGTAGGCGCGGCCCAGCGCCGCTCCGATGCGCGGGAGCTGCAGCGCATCGGGGTAGGCCATCCACAGCCCGGCGTAGCGCGGGTGGAACTTGGCCTTGAAGCGGAACAGCGACGTGAAGCCGTACGCGGGCTCGAGCGTGCGCGAGAGGAACTCGAGCAGGCGCGAGAGCACTGTCGGCTCGGGCGGCTGCTGCCCCTCCTCGATCGGCGCAGTCGCGAGCGGGGCACCCGAGAGCGAGAGGAACTCGGCCCCCTCCTCTTTCACGCGCAGAGCGGCGGAGGCGATCAGGAACTCCATGATCCCGGGCATCGCGTCGTCGGAGCGGCGCATGAAGTCGAGCGTCCACCCGATCACGCGGCCTTCGCGGTGCACGGGGAGCCAGCTCGTCACTCCCTGCAGGACGCCGTCCGGCCCGACGGCCAGCAGCAGCGCCACATCGGGATCCCGCACCTCGTCGATCCCGCCCAGCGTGAAGCCCATCTCGGGCAGGGCCTTTTCGGCGACCCACCGCTCCGACAGGTCGACGATCTGGTTGGCCATGCCGAGCGAGAGCTCCGGCCAGCTCGTCCACTCCGCCCGAATGCCGAGCTTGATCCCCCGGTTGAGCGGGTATCGGACCTTCTGCCACTGCTTGCCGGTGAGTTCGAACGCCGAGAGCTCAAGGATCGTCTCCTCGCCCACCGAGAGCCGCGACCAGCCGAGGTCGTCGAAGATCGGGAGCAGCTCGTCGTGGATGCTGTAGAAGACCGGGGTCCAGCTGCGCTCGTCGCAGAATCGCACGAACTCGGCCACCGTGTCGGCCCGACGCTCCGGCGTGCAGGCGGGATCGGAGAGCGTGAGGGCGACTCCGCCGATGACCCGGTAGGCGACTCCGCCCTCGCCGTCCCGCGAGATCCAGTGCGCGTTCCCCTCCCACGTGCCCTGGTGGCCGAGGCTCCCCGCGCCGTGGCGCGTCAGCAGGGCTCGGTAACGAGCTTCGTCGCCGCGGACGCGCTGGATGTCGGTGGCCCGGAGCAGAGCGATGATCGCCACCAGGACGAGCAGCCAGAACACCGGTCCGACCCATTCGAAGACCACGCGCGCCAACGGCTCCCGCGGCACCGCGAGCAGACCCGCTCCGCCCAGGAAGCTGACCGGGACGAAGCGCAGGAGCCCGTCGAGCAGCAGCCGGCCGAAGCCGAGTAGAGGCTCGAAGCCCGTGCGCACCCCGGCGGACAGGACGAGGTAGCTGCCGAGCGAGGCGACGAAGCCGATCGCGACGACGCGCGTCCACAGCCGGGCGGCGGCGCGCGGCGCGCGGATCCGGAAATGACGCCGCCCCAGCACGAGCACGGCCACGACCCCGAGCGGCACCAGGACCGTCGTCGCCACCCAGAGCAGGTACTCGGCGTAGTACTGGAACTCGGGATGACGGGCGGCGCGCTGGAGGGAGAAGACCTCGAGGATCGCGATCGCCACGTTCACCCCGATCGCCAACAGCAGGCTCAGACGGCGACCAGAGCGCAGCCCGTAGGCGGCGACCAGCAGCAGCAGGAGCGGCACGAAGGTCAGCAAGATCGGGCCGGGCGCGACGAGGCTCAGGCGGACGTGGTGGGCGCAGTGCCGAACCGCGCGGCTGCACGGGTCCTCCAGATCGGTGGTGCCGGTGAAGGCGCTCTGCAGGAGGCGGCCGAGGAACGAGAACGGGCCGTACCCCGAATCCGACAGGACGGCGACCAGCGGGCCGATCGCCGTGACCGCGACGATGGTGGCCAGGAGGGCGCGGGACTCGCGGTGCGAGCTCGGCGCGGGCCGCTGCGGACGCAGCCCCGCGACTCCGCCGGCGAGCAGCGCGCCGAGCACCAGGCCTGACGCGCCCGAGAGCAGCCGGTAGACATCGGCGGAGTCGCCCGCGTAGAGCATGAACATCAGCACGACAGCGAAGACGGAGACGCGCAGGCGGCGGCGCCAGAGCGCGCCCATGAACGCTGTGGCGGTCACCAGCGCACCCACTGCGCCGATCAGCGGATCGAAGGTGTGATCGCCGACCGTGTCGCCGGCCCACCACTCCCCCGCCTGGGCACCGATCGCCTGGAGACCCGCGCCGAGCACGGCGCCGAGCGCTCCGGTGAGGAGGAAGGACACGGCGGTGCGGGCGGACCCGAGGCGGCGCTCGGCCACGATCAGCAGCGGCAGCATCAGCAGCACGTCGAGGAGCAGCTGGAGCGGATCGGCGGCGATCAGGAGCGATGTCACGGCCGTCCACGGCCGTCCGTCGAGCGTCGTGTTCGCTCCGGCCGCCCACCAGGCTGTCGTCTCGGCGCTGGCCGGGCCCGCGAGCGTCCCGGCGACGGCACTCGCGGCGACGAGGACGAGGGTGATCGCCACGGCAGCCGGAGAGCGCCGAACCAGCCGTCGGAGAGGACGGAGTACCGCCGCGCCGCGCCTCGTGGACCAGGTCGGCATGCGGGAAGGCTCCTGTTCGCGAGGGACGGACGCCGCTCCGGCGACACCCGCGTCAGCATAGCCATGCCCCGCCACCCCCCGCCGTGAACGGCATGCGATAGCGTCACGGGATGACCGCATCCGACTCCGAACCCGCCGTCGTCATCTCCACTCCGGGCCTCGACGCCCGTCAGATCGCTGCGATCACAGCGGTCGTGACCGCGCTGGCGTCGCGGACGAGCACCGAGCCCGGGACGCCGCGCGAGCCCAGCGGCGGCTGGAACGACCGCGCCTCCGCGCTGCGCTCACCGTTGCGTCCCGCCGCGGGCGCGTGGCGCTCGTTCTCGGGCTGACCATCCCGAGGGCCGAGCCGGTTCCGACCCTCCTCGTCGCGGATCCCGCGATCTGCGCCGAGAAAAATGAATTTTGTCCCCCGATTAGTCCCCTAAAGTGCCGACTACCGGGCCCCTTGCGGACCGAGCATAGTTGTCTTCGTAAGGTGCTCCATCTACGGACGGGGCATCGCCAATCACCCGCCGACCAGGGTAACGAGGCGGGTGTGTTGGGGGCGAGTGAGGGTAATATTCGGGTTGTTACCCTCACTCGGGGTTTGACGGCGGGCCGGGCCCCCTCTTCGGAGGAGTGGACGGCCCGCCGCACTCCGTTAACGAGCCGGTAGCGACTCGCCGGCGTCGCCGGGCGTCGCGCAGCGTCTCACTCCGGCGGGCGACGCCATCCGACCCGGGAGCGATCGGGTCCGCCGCCGCCTGGTCCGCCACTCCAGGTCCGCCGCTGCCGGGTCACGTGACCGGCGGGTCGCGCCGCCGTCCGGGATGGGCGAGCCGGATCACGCTCCGCCGTCGCTCCGCTCCTCGCGCCGGATCTCGACCCACGCGTCGACCTCGTCGCCCGCGTCGTCCGAGCCGAGCGCTCCCGCGCTGCCGTCCCCCGCGGTCCTCAACCCCACGACCGTGACCGCCGACGGGGAGTCCGCTGAGGCGGTGCGCACCACGACGCGGTCCACCTCGTCCCGGATCCCGTCGAGCGCCTGCGCGAGCTCGCCGAGGACCCTGCGGCTCTCGCCCTCCGAGCTGCGGTCCAGACCACCGTCGTCGAGCACCGACACGGTGACACCGCGCCGCCGCGCCTCGAGGACGAGGCGGCGCACCTCGTCGTCGAGCAGCCGCCGTCCACGGATCTCGTCTCGGACGGCGGCCTCCAGCAGACGACACTCACGTCGTTCCTCCTCCGACAGCCCGGGCCCTGGAGCTGCGATCCTGCGCAACATGTCGGAGGCGATCGCGCGAGTCTGCTCGAGGCGCACCTCGCGCTCGGTCAGGTGCGCCTCCTCCGCAGCCCGCCAGGAGGCGGCCGCACGCTCGGCGGCCTCGAGAACCCGCGCCTCCGCCCCCGCCCGGCCGAGCTCGATGATCAGCAGCTGCGCGATGGCGACCCAGGCGATCCCTCCGACAACCCCGAGGGTCGCGAGCGCCACCGGCCCGGCCCAGACGACTGTGTGCACGATCAAGAAGGCGACGCCCACCCAGGCGCACAGAGCGCGGCGCCGGGCGCAGACGATGGTCATCAGGGTGCCGACAGCAGCGATGTACCAGGTGGAGTAGCCGTTCGAGGCGGTCGGATCCAGCGAAGGCGCGACGAGCAGCGGCAGCGCGATCGCGACGCCCGTCATCCCGATCGCCACGGGGAGGGACAGACGCATGCTCGCGCCCGGCCACAGGGCGACCACGGTCGCCGCGACGTAGAGCGCGACCGCGACCAGGTCGGCCGGGGTGGCCGGCGAGATCCGGAACGAGAAGAACGCGAGCACCACGTGGTAGAGAGAGAAGCCGGCGCCGAGCGCCTGGAGCAGGGGGCGGGGATAGGTGATCACCGCTGTCCCGCCTCTCCGTCGCGCCGCCAGCCCAGCACGACCCGCGTGCCCTCCCCGGGAGCGGAGTCGACCCGAGCGGAGCCCCGCGCGTTGTGCACGCGCTCGAGGATGGACAGGCGGATGCCGAGGCGCTCGCGGGGCACCTCCGAGAGCCGGAAGCCGCGGCCGTCGTCCTCGATCACGATCTCGACGACGCCCTCGTCCAGCCTCCCGTGCACCGAGCGGCGCACGCTCTCGCTCGGACCGGCGTGCTGCGCGCTGTTGGTGAGGGCCTGCCAGGTGGCGCCGAGCAGCGCCTCCGCGATCGTCCGAGGGAGTGCGGCGCGGCGCGGGTCCAGCCCTGGAGCCACCTCGACCGTGCACGCCGCCTCGAAGGTCGAGGCGGCGTACGCGAGCTGACGCTCGAGCATCTCGACGGCCACGAAGCCGTCCGGCGTCTCGGGTTCGCGCTCAGGGAGGAGAACGGCGAGCGTGCGCTGCGCCATCGTCGAGACGAGCGCTCGCTCTGCCGGCGACTCGGCGGAGGAGGCCGCGAGCAGCGTCGCCAGGACGTTGTCGTGCACGAGCGCGTCGACCTCGACCCGCTCGACCTCTCCCGCGTGCTGGCGCATCGCCGCCTCGTACTGCCGAGTCGCTGTGCTCCGGGCGCGATCGACGCTGTCGGCCGACTGCCGCAGCACCGTGATGAGGACGAGCATCACGAAGCCGACGATGCCCACATATGCGGCGTCGAGGACCGCGCGGGTCGGCTCCGCCCCGCCCCCGGAGGGCAGGACGCGCAGCGTCCCGAAGAGCACCGTGGTGAGTGAGACGTAGGCGATCGCGATCCGGAGCGGCGCGGCGATCGTGCAGAACGCCGTGCCGATCGTCAGGAGGTACCAGATCCACGGTGTCTCCCGCGGGGCGGAGCCGGGTTCGACCGCCGCCGGCCAGGTGAGCAGCGCCACGAGCACGCCGACCGCCACGAGGACGGCGGTGATGCGGGAGCCGCGCCGCAGGACCGCGGTGAGGACCGCTCCACTCAGGGCTCCGAAGACGAGCACGAGGACCGGCCAGGCGATCTCGGGGCGCAGCAGCGGCAGCTGGGCGAGGATCGGGGGGACGGTCTGCAGCCCGAAGCCGAACCCGAAGAACGACACGACGGTGCTGATGATCCGGTCGATCCGCTCCCGCCCGGCGTGAGTGCGGGCGGACGCCCCCTCAGCGCCCGCCATCGCCGTCGTCCGGGTCGATGCCCGGGAGGATGCCGTCCTCGACCGCGCGGCGCAGCAGGTCGACCTTGGTCGGGGCCGGGCGCCCGATCTCGACGTACTTGTCGCGGATCCTGTCGAGGTATTCCTTGGCCGTCGACACCGAGATCTGCAGCCGTTCGGCAACCAGCTTGAGCGGGAGTCCCGACGCGTAGAGGTGCAGCACGTCGCGCTCCCGTCGGCCGAGTACGGCTCGGGCGAAGTCGTCGTCGGCGTCGATCGCGGAGGCCCACTCGAGGTTGTTCAGCACCTCGCCGCGGGCGACGGTGCGGATCGCGGCGACGACGGTCGACATGGGCGACGACTTCGGGATCACGCCGGCGGCGCCGGCGGCGAGCGCCTCCCGCACGGCGACCACGCGGTCGGCGATGCTGTGCACGAGGACGGCCGAACCGCGCAGCTGGCCCCACTTGACGTTGCTGGTGATGCTGGAGCCGTCGTTCAACGAGAGATCGAGCACCAGGACCTCGAGCTCGGCCCCGCCGATCGTGCTCTCGAGAGCGCGGACCGTCTCAGCGGCGGCGACGACCTGCATCCCCGCGCTCTCGATGGCGGCGGCGACTCCGAGGCGCACCGACTCGTGGTCATCCACGATGGCCACTCGCACGCGAGGACCCGCGACCTCGACCTCCGTGTTCGGCTCCATCCGGCCCATGGTACCGACGCGGGAGCCGCGCCGGGTCAGCCGTCGCGTCGCACCAGTCGCGCGACGGCCTCGACGTGCGACGTGTGCGGGAAGAGGTCGAAGCCGTCGAGCCGCTCGAGCTCGTAGCCGGCGCCGGTCAGGGCGCCGACGTCCCGGGCCAGGGCGACCGGGTCGCAGGCGACGTAGATCAGCTGGGCGGGACGCAGCTCCGCGAGCGCATCGGTGACCGCGCGCCCGGCGCCGGAGCGGGGCGGATCGAGGAC
>NZ_LIIN01000071.1 GCF_001634385.1 Rathayibacter tanaceti
GTCGTGCCTGCCCGACGCAGCCGCGCAGGCGACTCCGTGCGCCTGCTGCCGCTGCCGTGGTGAGGCGCGACCGTCGTCTGCCGCGGCCGTGACGGGGGCCGCGGCCGTGACGGAGGCCGCGACCCCTGAGAGGAGTGGCGTGCCCGCAGCGTCTCCACAGGAGGCGGTCATGACCCACCCTGCCGCCCCGCCGATTCCGTCGGAACGCGACAGACGGCGTCCAGGACCGGCGCCTGACGGAGGACATACGCCACCGGCTCACGAGAGGGTGTCGTGGAACTGATCGGGGGCTGCGCAGGCGGATGTTCCGGCCCAGCTGGTCATCGGTTCACCAGACAGACATTCGTTGTCACGATGCGGAGAACTCGTCGTCCGATGATCGAGTCGGCAGAATTCCAGGGTGTGTTCCGAACAGCTGACTCCGGAGTCGCACCTGTTCGATCGACAGCCGATCGGTGGGTTTTCGACAGACGATTCGCTCGCCCCGAAGAGGGGACAGAGGACCCGTTGACCGCCGACTGCGCAAGGGAGACGATAACGCTACTCTCGAGCGAGATGCCAGACACAGATCACCGTCCAATGGGGGAACAATGATCGATTCACAGAGCACAGAAACACGCGCATTCGCCGAACGCGAATTGGCGGAGTGGACCGAATGGCTCGGGTTCGATGTGAGACAGCTGCTCATCGACGGCGACGAGGGTCGAGCTCTCGGAATCATGAGAAGCGCACAGGCAGCACTCGACGTCATCTTCTCCGAGACCTCGGCCGACGACCGTGGCGCGCAGGAGGATTCCTTTCTTCTCGCGATCCAGGGCGACGGTCGCGCTCTCGTGCCTAATTGGACAGTGAACTCCGAGACGTTTCTCGCGATGCGCGGCATGCAGGGCGAGGATGTGAAGAAGTACGTGCAGGTCACCGAGAACCGCCTCAAGCTGATGTCCCAAGCGGGCGATCCCGAGGCGCTTGCGCTCCAGATGCTCGCCGGCGGAATCCTGTCGATCACCGTGCCGATGGTGGTGGGCGTGGCCAAGGAAGTGATTGCGGGCACTGCTCTGCGAGCGGCCGTGGTGGCGGGGATCAAGAGCATCGGCTTCAAGACCGCGATCGGTGCAGTGGTGATCGCCGCATTCACGCTGCTGAGCTGGCTCGTCACGAGCAACCCGAAAGAGATCATGGGGCTCGTGGCGAACAACACCTCGATGGACCTCACGATCGGCGGAGACACGTACATGAACTGCGGCGAGATGACGTCCATGATGGACAACTTCCCCGACCCGGTGCAGCTGACGAAGCGCCTCTCCGTCTCCTCCGAAGGAACAGTGACCACTTTCGTCTCCGTCGGCGTCTACAGCGCACAGAAGAAGTTCGGTCTTTTCGGCGCGGAGGGCATCATGCGATTCACCGACCCGACGTCCGGATTCGCATTCGACCAAATGTTCGCAGTGCCCTACAGTAAAGACAACGGTATCAATGTCAGGGAAGCGCGCGGCGAGGGACTGCCTGATTCGTTCACACAGCTGTATGCGAGTCGGGATGTGCGCGTTTCCACAAGGGTGGGGGATTCCGTTCACCTGACGAGCACGGTGAATGACACGAGGGGAGGACAAGCAGCCACGATCACCACCATCTCCGACACGCCGTAGGAGAGCCGACGATCGGGCTGCCCGGCATCCCGCTCGCCGCGCTGCCGTTCCTGCTTCCGGACCTCGACCGGGACTCTGTAGCAGGCTCACCCGCCGGCGCGGTGAGGCTCAGGCTGCAGGCTCCAGCCGGATCACCACCGATTTCGACGTCGGGGTGTTGCTGACCCGGGCGGTCGAGTCCAGCGGCACCAGGACGTTCGTCTCGGGATAGTAGGCGGCGGCGCAGCCGCGTGGAGTGTCGTAGGCGACGATCCGGAACGCCTCCGCCCGCCGCTCGACGCCGTCCGGCCACTCCGAGACGAGGTCGACCATCGCCGCGTTCGCGAAGCCCAGCGCCGCGATGTCGTCGGCGTGCACGAAGACCACCCGTCGGCCGTCGTGAATCCCCCGGTAGCGGTCGTCCCTGCCGTAGATCGTGGTGTTGAACTGATCGTGCGAGCGCAGGGTCTGCAACAGCAGCCGACCCTCGGGGACGAGCGGGTACTCGAGCGGGTTCGCGGTGAAGCGGGCGAGACCGGAGGCGGTGTCGAAGCTCCGGGAGTCGCGCGGCGGGTGCGGGAGGACGAAGCCGCCGGGCACCTCGATCCGCTGCTCGAAACCCTCGAAGCCGGGGACGACCCGTGCGATGTGCGCTCTGATGAGCCGGTAGTCGCCGCGGAGCCCCGCCCAGTCGACCCGGGGTGTGTTCTCGCGGTCTGCGAGCACCCGCTCCGCGAGGGCCGTCAGTATCGCCACCTCCGAGCGCAGCGCCGGGCTCGGCGGGCGCAGTCGGCCGCGGGAGGCGTGCACAGCGCTCATCGAATCCTCGACGGTCACCCGCTGCTCACCGCTCACCTGCACATCGGCGTCGGTTCGCCCGAGCGTGGGCAGGATCAGCGCGCGACGACCGGTGACCACGTGTGAGCGGTTGAGTTTGGTCGAGATGTGCACCGTCAGCGCGAGCGAGCGCATCGCGGCCTCGGTCACTCCGCTGTCGGGCGTGGCGCGGGCGAAGTTGCCGCCGAGCCCGACGAAGACCCTGGCGCGGCCGTCGCGCATCGCGCGGATCGCGGCGACGGTGTCGGTGCCGTGCTCGCGAGGGGAAGCGAAGGAGAACTCCCGGTCGAGCGCATCGTGGAACGAGTCCGGCATCCGCTCGAAGATGCCCATCGTGCGGTCGCCCTGCACATTGGAGTGGCCGCGGACAGGGCAGACGCCGGCGCCGGGCTTGCCGATGTTGCCGGTGAGAAGGAGGACATTGACGACGTCCTTGAGCGTCGCGACCGAGTGCGCGTGCTGCGTGAGGCCCATCGCCCAGCAGACGACGGTGCCCTCGGCCGCGGCGATCAGCTCGGCGACAGCGCGGATGCGCGCCTCGTCGATCCCGCCGCCCCGCTCGATCTCGGACCACTCGGTCGTGCGCAGCTCGTCGAGGTAGGCGTCGAGGCCCTCGGTGCTCTCACGGATGAAGGCGTGATCGAAGACGTCGCCGCGCGCCTCCTCCGCGTCGAGCAGCGCCTTTCCCAGGCCCTGGAACAGGGCTTGATCGCCGCCGAGCCGCACCTGGAGGAAGTGGTCGGCGAGCACCGTCCCCTCGCCCACCGTCCCCCGCACGGTCTGCGGGTTCTGGAAGCGGAGCAGGCCCGCCTCGGGCAGCGGGTTCACGGCCACGATCGTGCTGCCCGCCCGCTTGGCGCGTTCCAGCGCGGTGAGCATCCGCGGATGGTTGGTGCCCGGGTTCTGCCCCGCGACGATCAGCAGCGGCGCCCGCTCGACGTCACGGAGGCTGACCGAGCCCTTGCCGATGCCGATCGTCTCGGTGAGCGCGGATCCGCTGGACTCGTGGCACATGTTGGAGCAGTCGGGCAGGTTGTTCGTGCCGAAGCCGCGGACGAGCAGCTGGTAGACGAACGCGGCCTCGTTGGACGTGCGGCCGGAGGTGTAGAAGATCGCCTCGTCGGGACTCGCGCAGGCCCGCAGCTCCTCGGCGACGAGGTCGAGCGCCTCGTCCCAGCCCACCGGCCGGTAGTGGGTCGCGCCCTCCTCGAGCAGCATCGGCTCGGTCAGGCGCCCCTGCTGGCCGAGGGCGAAGTCGTCCCAGGTCTCGAGCTCCGAGAGCGGATGCTCGGCGAAGAACGCCGCGGTGACGGTGCGCAGTGTCGCCTCCTCCGCCACGGCCTTCGCCCCGTTCTCACAGAACTCGGCAACGTGCCGCTTGTCGGACTCGGGCCACGCGCAGCCGGGGCAGTCGAAGCCGGTCTTCTGATTCACGCGGAGGAGCGTCTCGGCACTGCGGACCGGGCCCATCTGCTTCAGCGAGATCTGCAGTGCGTGAGCGACTCCCGGTATGCCGACCGCCCTGCGCTTCGGCGCGCGGACGGACAGGCGACTCTCGTCGATCGGACTCTCGCGGGGCTCGGCGTCATCGACCATTCCAGCATCGTACGTCGGAAGGGTCGCGACGCTCCCGGGCCGCGGTGGGAGGATGACCTCCACCGCACGAGGAGAACCATGAGTCGCAGTGTCGCCCGCACCCGCCTGACCGCCGTCCGCGGCGCCGAGCCGCCCCGCCGCCGCGAGGACGTGCTCGCCGTCGAGGAGCCGCTCGAGATCCGCGTCGGCGGCCGCCGCTTCAGCGTCACCATGCGCACGCCGGGTGACGATTTCGACCTCGTCGCCGGGTTTCTGGTCTCGGAGGGAGTGCTCACGGCGAGCGAGCAGCTCGCGGCGATGCGCTACTGCGCGAGCGGGGCGGGGCCGGCCGAGAACACCTACAACGTGGTCGACGCGACCGTGCGCGGCGGCCGGGCGGCGGTGCTGCTCGAGCGCGAGCGCTCGGTCTACACGTCGAGCTCGTGCGGGGTGTGCGGCCTCGCCTCGCTGGAGGCGGTCGCGACGGAGTCGGCCTGGAGCGTCACGGAGGACCCGCTGCGGATCGACCGCGGCCTGGTCGTCGCGCTGCCGGAGCGGCTCCGCGAGGCGCAAGCCGTGTTCGAGCGGACGGGCGGAGTGCACGCGGCCGGTCTCTTCGACTCCGACGGATCGATGCTCGTACTGCGCGAGGACGTGGGCCGTCACAATGCTGTCGACAAGGTGGTCGGCTGGGGACTCCGCGAGGGGCGGCTGCCCCTGCGCGGAACCCTGCTCCAGGTGTCGGGGCGCGCCTCGTTCGAGCTCGTGCAGAAGGCGGTGATGGCCGGGATCCCCCTGCTCGCCGCGGTCGGCGCGCCCTCATCGCTCGCGGTCGACCTCGCGCGGAGCTCGGGGCTGACCCTGCTCGGCTTCAGCCGTGCCGACGGCTTCAACGTCTACTCCGGTCAGGAGCGGGTGCTGGAGGACGCTGCCCGCTGAGGCGGGCGGAGCCGGGGCCCTCCTCCGGAGGAGGCGAGCACGCGTCGGACCTCAGTCGCGGCGAGCAGCAGCGCCGAGGTACTCGTCGAGCCGGTACTCGAGGTCGAGCCCGACCTTCTCGGCGAGGGCCTGGCCGGCTGCCGCGCGGGCCGAGAAGCCGGGAAGGCTCATCGAGTGCCAGAACTCGCGGTAGGCCGCGGCGAGGTCGGCGTCCGGCGGGAGGGTCGCCCGATTGATCTGCGCCTTGGCCGAGGCGAGCGCCGTGCGGTCGAAGGAGGCCAGGCGCGCCACGATCGCCTCGACGAACGCGTCGAGCTCGGTATCCGGCAGGGCCCGGGTGACCCAGCCCCACTGCTCCGCGAGGGTCGCGTCGTAGTCGTCGGCGGTGAGGATCGCCTCGAGGGCACGGTCGCGCCCGATCACCCTCGGCAGGCGCTCGCTGCCACCGCCACCGGGGAGGATCGCGGAGCCCACCTCCGGCTGGCCGAACAGCGCCTTCTCACGGCTGGCGTAGCGCAGGTCGAGAGCCAGCGCGAGCTCGTCGCCGCCTCCACGGGTGCGCCCCCGGATCACGGCGACGGTGACGTAGGGGGCCTTCGACAGCGCCAGCACGAGCGTCGTCCAGATCCCGGCCTCGTTCTCGTCCTCCGGCGGAGCGAAGTCACCTGCGGCGGCGAGATCGAAGTGGTTGTAGAAGAAGTCGGGCACCGAGCTGTCGAACACGACGACCTGGATATCGGGATCGGTCGAGAGCCGCTCGACGATCTCGGCGAGGCGGAGCACCGTCTCCCCGGTGACGAGGTTCACCGGCGGGTTGGCGAAGGTGATGCGGGCCACCTGCGCAGACGTGCGCTCGAAGGTGATGGTGGAGGTCGTGGTCATGTCGGGGTCCTTGTCTGATCGGTGCTGGGGACGCCTCGTGCGCGGCGCGGCGGTGTGGGGAGGGGGCCGCGCCCTGCGGCGGCGATGGATGCGGTCTCAGGCCGCCAGGAACGACACGGCGACCGGCGCGAACGTCTCCCAGTACTGGAAGATGCCGCCGTGACCGGAGTCGGGGTAGATGATCAGCTCGGAGCCGGCGATGCGCCGGTGCAGGTCCTCGGACAGCACGGACGGGACCATGCGGTCGGTATCGCCGTTGGCGATGAGGGTGGGCTGGGTGATCACCGACAGGTCGGACGGAGTGGAGCGGCCGAAGCGCTGGATCGCCTTCAGCTGGGTGGCGAAGGCCTTCGGGCTGATCGCCGTGTCACGGTCGACCGTCCGCTCCGAGAGCCGACGCACGAAGTCCTTCGCCGCCTTCTTGCCGGCGGCGTCACGGGGGAAGAAGAGGAACTCCTTCACATCCGAGCGCGTGAACACGGAGCGAAGGATGTCCCGGTAGGTCACGCCCACCACCTTGTCCATGTCCTTGCCGCCGCGCGGGCCGGTGCCGGTGAGCACGAGCCTGCGGACAAGAGTCGGATGCTTCACGACGAGGTCCTGCGCGATCATCCCGCCCATCGAGAACGAGAAGACGTCGATGGTCTCGTAGCCGAGACCGCGGATGAAGAGGTAGGCGTCGTCGGCCGCCTCCTCGAGTGTCTTCGGGAACGTGCCGCCCGAGGCTCCGACGCCCTGCTGATCGAAGGTGATCACGTGCCGGTTCTTCGCGACGGCGTCGACGATCCGGGGATCCCAGTTGTCGAGGGTCGCGGCGAGGTGCACGAAGAAGACGACGGGGATCTGCTCCTTCGGCCCGAGTTCGCGGTACGCGAAGGTCGCGCCTTCGGTGGTGAGGGTCTTCGTGGGCGCGAGTGCGTACGACGTGACGACGGGGGTGCGGGTGCTCATGGTGCTCGTTCCTTCTGGAGTGGTGGGGGTCAGAGGCCGAGGACGACGGACTTGCCGCGTGTCCCGGACGTGCCGAGGGAGGCGAGCGCGCGGGGTGTCTGCTCGAACGGGAAGGTCGCTCCGACGACGGGGTGGACGGCTCCGGAGTCGACGAGCTCGGCGATGCGCGCCAGCTGCTCACCGTCGGCGCGCATGAACAGGAACTCGTACGAGACGCCGAGCTTCTTCGCGCGGGAGCGGATGCGGCGGCTGAGCGCGGTGATCGCCAGTCGCAGGACCGGGTTCAGGCCCTTCTCGGCGGCGAAGGCGGGATCGGGGGGACCGGAGATCCCGACGGCCTTGCCGCCGGGGGCGAGCACCCGGAGCGACCTGTCGAGGTTCTCGCCGCCGAGGCTGTCGAGCACGAGGTCGTAGCCGCTCAGCTCCCTCTCGAAGTCCTGGGTGCGGTAGTCGATCACGACGTCAGCGCCCAGCCCGCGGACGAACTCCACGTTGCCGCCGGAGACGGTCGTCGCGACATGAGCACCGAGGTGCTTCGCGAGCTGGATCGCGATGCTGCCCACTCCCCCGGAGCCGGCGTGGATGAGGACCTTCGAGCCGGGGCCGACCGCTCCCCGCTCGACGAGGGCCTGCCACGCGGTCAGCGCCACCAGGGGCAGCGATGCGGCTTCGGCGAGGTTGATCGAGGTCGGGGCGAGGGCGACGTCCTGCTCGTCGATGGCGATGCGCTCGGCGAAGGTGCCGATCCGCTGGTCGCGCGGACGGGCGTAGATCACGTCGCCCGGCTTCACGCTGCGCACGGCCGAGCCGGTCCGGATGACGGTGCCCGCGACGTCGTGGCCGAGCACGAGAGGGGTCTTGTAGGGGAGGATCGCGCGGAATTCGCCCACGCGGAGCTTCTCGTCGAGTTGGTTGACCCCGGCGGCGGCGACCGTGACGAGAACGTCGCGAGGGCCCACGGCGGGCTCCGGGACCTCGGTCTCGTGGAGGGACCCCTTGTAGGTGTCGATGGCGAAGGCGCGCATGGTGTGTCTCCTGATGGGTGTCGGTGCCGAGGTCAGCGGCGGAGGAAGGATCGGACGGTGTCGACGACGGCCCGGCGGTTCTGGGGGACGACGCCGTGCCCGGAGTCGGGGAGGACCACCAGTCGCGCATCGGTGAACCGGGCACGCAGCAGATCGGCGTTGACCGGCGGCACGAGACGGTCGCCGTCGCCGTGCACGATCAGGGCTCGATGGGGGAACAGGCTGTCGGCCGGCGGCTCCTCGCCCCAGCGCCGGACCGCACCGAGCTGCCGCCGGACGACGCCGAGGGTGACCGCGGAGTCGCGATCGACTCGGCGGCGCGTCAGGCGAGCCGCGAGCGCCTTCGCGGCGCTCCTCCCGTTCGGCGTCCGCGTGAAGAAGAGGAGCGCGATCGGGTCGGTGGCGGTGAGGACGCCGCGCAGGATGCCGCGGATCATCACTCCGCCCATGGTCACGAGCCCGGGGCCGCCGCGGGGACCGCTGCCGGCCAGCACCACCCGGTCGACGAGCTGGGGAGCGCGCTCAAGCACAGCCTGAGCGACCATGCCGCCCATCGACTGGCCGAAGAGGTCCACGCGCTCGACGCCGAGCGCCCGGATCACGGCGACGACATCGTCCGCGGCCGCCTCGAACGACTGCTGCGCCGCTCCGGAGGAACCGCCGACGCCTCGGTATCCGATCAGCAGGACACGGCGGTCCTCGGCCAGCGGGTCGACGACCTCGGGGTCCCAGCTGTCGAGGTTCGCGCCCAGGTGGGTGAGGGCCACGAGAGGGAGCGCGTCGCCACTGTCCGCTCCGAGCTCGCGGTAGACGAAGTCGGCTCCTGCGGCGCGGACCCGTTGCGTGGGGGCGTTGATGACAGGAGCGGATGCCGCTCCCCTGCCCGGTGACGCTGTCATGTCGGTCTGCTCTCCTGCGCGATCCCGGCGGCGAGGAGATCTCTCCCGCTTATCCGAGTAGACTCAATTGTGAGCTCACTCAGTAAGTTTGTCAAGGAGGAACCGTGATGGAGTCCGAGGAGGTCCCGCAGGGGCGGCGCGAGCGCGCGAAGGAGGACAAGCGGAGGCGGATCGCGGACGCTGCGCGCGAGCTATTCGCCGAGCGCGGAGTGGGCGGAGTCACGACGCAGCAGATCGCCGATCGGGCCGACGTCGCCATCGGCACGCTGTACCTCTACGCCGCCACGAAGGCGGAACTGCTGATCATGGTGCAGAACCGCACGTTCGCCGCCGCCATCGACGACGGCCTCGCCGCCTCCGGCCTCTCAGCGGGAGCGCTCGATCAGGTCCTCGCCCTCGTGACGCCCGTCGTCTCGTGCCTGCGGGAGCAGCCGGAGAACGGTCGCACCTACCTGCACGAGCTGGTGTTCGGCGATCCGGCGGAGCCGTGGCGCAGAGAGGGGCTCACCCTCTCGATGCGCCTTGAGGAGGCACTGCGGGCGATCGTCGTGCGCGACGCTCGGCTCAATGACGACGATGCGGCTCCGCTGGCACGTGTGATCACGTCGATCATCCACCTCACGACCACCGCGACCCTGCACCTCGAGGATCCGCTGCCCGTGATCCTCGGCCACATCAGGCGTCAGATCGGCGTGGTGCTCCGCCCGTGACAGCCCGCCGACCGGTTCTCGGGAGGTGCCGATTCCCGCTAGACCACCGACAGCGACTGGCGCGCGATCTCGAGCTCCTCGTCGGTGGGGATCACGAGCACGGCGACGCGGGAGTCGTCGCTCGAGATGCGGCGGGCACCGCGGTCGCGAGCGGCGTTGCGCTCCGGGTCGAGCTCGATGCCGAGCCCCTCGAGCCCACGCAGGGCGCCCGCGCGCACGGCGGGGACGTTCTCGCCGACTCCCGCCGTGAAGACGATCGCGTCGACGCGGCCGAGCTGGGCGTAGAAGGCGCCGACGTAGTGGCGGAGGCGGTGGTAGTAGACCTCGAGCGCGGCGCGGGCCCGCTGGTCTCCTGCATCCGACGCCTCCTGCACGTCGCGCATGTCGCCGCGGCCGGAGAGACCGAGGAGGCCGCTGCGACGGTTGAGGAGCGTGTCGAGGTCGTCGATCGAGAGGCCGGCCTTGCGGGCGAGATGGAAGACGACAGCCGGGTCGAGATCGCCGGAGCGGGTGCCCATCACGAGGCCCTCGAGCGGTGTCATGCCCATCGACGTCTCGACGGAGGCGCGCCGTCGACGGCGCACACGGAGGCGCCGTTGCCGAGGTGCAGGACGATCGTCTTGAGATCGGAGCGACGGCGGCCCAGGAAGGCGGCGGCCGCCTCGGACACGAACTTGTGCGACGTGCCGTGGAAGCCGTAGCGCCGGATCCGGTGCTTGTCGGCGAGCTCGACAGGGATGGCGTAGGTGGAGGCCTCCGGGGGGAGGGTGTGGTGGAACGCCGTATCGAAGACGGCGACGTGGGGGACGTCGGGGAACGCCTTCTGCGCCGCCTCGATGCCCTCGAGGTTGGCGGGATTGTGCAGCGGAGCGAGGTCGGAGAGGTCCTCGATGTTGATCTTGACGAGGTCGGTCACGACGGTGGGCTCGAAGAAGCGCTTGCCGCCGTGGACCACACGGTGGCCGACCGCCACCGGCGGGAACGCGTCGAGGCTCGGTCCGTGCTCGGCGAATGCGCGGATCATCGCGTCGAAGCCGGCCGTGTGGTCGGGGATGGGCGTCTCGAACTCGACGCTCTCGCCGTCGTGGCTGTGACGCGTGCGGCCCGTCTCCTCGCCGATCCGCTCGACGAGGCCGCTCGCGAGCGTCTCCTCGGTCGTCATCTCGATGAGCTGGTATTTGAACGACGACGAACCGCTGTTGACGACGAGGACGACGGACATGGGGGACTCCTGGGGGGTCGGGGTCGGAGGGGCGGCGACGCGGGTGGTGTCAGCGCACGACGGGGATGGCGGAGGTGGGCGGCACGATCGCCTGCGTCGCCGCCTGGATGGCGGTGATCGCGACGGTGTTGACGATGTCCTGCACGAGGGCGCCGCGGCTGAGGTCGTTCACGGGCTTCCTCAGCCCCTGGAGCACCGGGCCGATCGCGACCGCGCCAGCGGAGCGCTGCACGGCCTTGTAGGTGTTGTTGCCCGTGTTGAGGTCGGGGAAGATGAACACCGTCGCGCGCCCGGCCACCTGCGAGCCGGGCATCTTGGAGGCGGCGACGGCCGCATCAGCTGCCGCGTCGTACTGGATCGGGCCCTCGACGAGCAGATCGGGTCGGCGCTCGCGAACGAGCGCGGTCGCGGCGCGGACCTTCTCGACGTCGGCTCCTGCTCCGCTCTCGCCCGTGGAGTACGAGAGCATCGCGATGCGCGGGTCGATGCCGAACTGCTGCGCGGTCTCGGCGGAGGAGATCGCGATGTCGGCGAGCTGCGCCTCCGTCGGGTCGGGGTTCACCGCGCAGTCGCCGTAGACGAGCACGCGGTCGGCGAGGGCCATCAGGAACACGCTCGACACGACCGAGACGCCGGGGCTGGTCTTGATGATCTCGAAGCCCGGGCGGATGGTGTGCGCGGTCGTGTGCGCGGCCCCCGAGACCATCCCGTCGGCCAGGCCGAGCTGCACCATCATGGTGCCGAAGTACGAGACGTCGGTGACGGTGTCGTAGGCGTGGTCGTAGGTGATGCCCTTGTGCGCGCGGATGCGGGCGTACTCGTCGGCGAAGCGCGCGCGGTGCTCGGGGTCGAGGGGACTGAGCACGCGGGCGCCGTCGAGGTCGAGGCCCAGGCCGCCCGCGCGGGCGCGGATCTCCGCCTCCTCGCCGAGGATGGTGAGTCGGGCGATGCCTCGCTTGAGCACGGTGGCGGCGGCGCGGAGGATGCGGTCGTCTCCGCCCTCCGGCAGGACGATGTGCCGGTCGGCGATGCGGGCGCGCTCGATGAGGCCGTACTCGAACATCAGCGGTGTGACGACCTCGGAACGGCCGACGTCGAGCAGGGTCAGCAGCTCGACGACGTCGACCGCCTCCTGGAAGAGGGCGAGCGAGGTGTCGCGCTTGCGCGGCGAGTCGGCGGCGAGCCGGCCTCGCGCGGCGGTGACCCGCACCGCCGTGTCGTAGGTGCCGAGCTCGGTCATCACGATCGGCAGGCGCGTGTCGATCCCCTCGATCAGGCGCACGATCGGCTCGGGGAGTTCGAATCCTCCGTTGAGGATGATGCCCGTGACCGTCGGGAAGGTGCCGGAGGCGTAGGCCATGATCACCGCGAGGACGACCTCTGGCCGGTCGCCGGGGACGATGACCACTCCGCCCTCGGTGAGGCGCGGCAGGACGTTGACCATCGACATGCCTGCGACGACGACGCCGAGAGCCTCGCGGCCCAGCAACTCGGGGTCGCCGGCCACGACGACTCCGTCGACCGCCTCGACCAGCCGGGACAGGCTCGGAGCAACGAGGAACGGGTCCTCGCGGATGGCCCACACCGGGACCGGCACCGGGAGGCCCTCGCGGATCGCAGTGACCGCCTCGGCGGCGGCGGCGGGATCGGCCCGGTTCGCGATGACTCCGATGAGGCTGGCGTGCGCGGTGCGCAGCTCGACCGCGGCGAGCTCGGTGATCTGGCGCATCTCTTCTGGTGTGCGGGCGGGCGCCTGGCCGAGCTGCTCGCTGCGGGAGGGGTCGCGGCCGGTGAGGACGAGCAGCACCGGCGCGCCGAGATTGGCGGCGATGCGGGCGTTGTAGCCCAGCTCGGTGGGGCTGCCGACGTCGGTGTAGTCGGAGCCGAGGACGACGACGGCGTCGCACTGCGCCTCGACGCCCTTGTAGCGCTCGACGATGCGGGACAGGGCGGCCTCGCCGTCGGCGTGGACGTCTTCGTAGGTGACGCCGATGCAGTCCTCGTAGACGAGCCCGGAGTCGGCGTGGCCGAGCAGCATCTCGAGCACGTAGTCGCGCTCGGAGGTGGAGCGCGCGATCGGGCGGAAGACGCCGACCCGCTGCACCTGGCTGCTGAGCGCATCGAGGACGCCGAGGGCGACCGTGGACTTGCCCGAATGACCTTCGGCGGACGAGATGTAGATGCTCTGAACCATCGGATCCAGCCTACCGAGGGGGCACCTCCGCCTGGCTGAGTAGAGGCCAGAGAGCGAAGGGCGTCCACGTGCGGTGCGCTGTGGAGGAGCGTTCACCGAGGGCGCGGGCTGGACGACCGGGGCAGCGAGGAGGCCGAGCGAGGAGGCGCCCGTTAACGGAGAAAGACCCCCCGCGCACCCGCCAGAGCCCGGTTACCCTTGCTGCGTTTCCGCCCTGGGGGAGTTGGCCTGGATGGCGCCACGCGGGGAGCCGGAGGACAGTGTATCCGACACCAGGCCCGTGCGGGAGCGGCCTCGAGGCGCCATGGTCTGCGGGAGCCGCCGACACGGGCTAGTATCGATGAGTCGCGGCCCCGGTCGCGCCAGGAGGATTCGCCTAGTGGCCTATGGCGCACGCTTGGAAAGCGTGTTGGGTGAAAGCCCTCGGGGGTTCGAATCCCCCATCCTCCGCGAACGGTGTCCGTTGCTCTCGCCAGCACGGGCACCGTTTTCGTTCGTGCGGGCTCCGCGCGGGGTCAGTCGGCGATGCGCTCGAGCCACTCGTCGAGCAGGAGGCGCTCCCCCGGGCTGAGCGGCTCGATCCCCGGGAGGGCGGTGCGCAGCGCGACCGCGTGCGCGACGACGGCGCGGGCCGCGGGATCGGCGGGTCCCGCCTCCGCCGTGGTCACGGCCGCGAGGACGGACTCGCGCGAGCGGGAGGACAGCTCGTCGTCCGGCTCGGCGAGGGCGGAGAGCGTGAGGGTGCAGCCGAGCGCGGCGGACTGCACGAGGCGCGAGGCGCGCTCGACGTCGACGGTGAGGCGGCCGGCCTCCGCGACGGCGCGGACCGCGTCGAGGAGGACGCCCCGGGACAGGCGCGCCGCTTCCGACTCCTCCCCCGGTCGCGCCGTGAACATCAGCGCGTAGAGGTGCGGCTCGGCGAGACCGAAGGCGACGTGGTGGTTCCACGCGGCGCGCAGGGCGTCGACCGGGTCCTCGGGGGCCTCGCTCCGCTCGAAGTCGGCCAGGGCCGAGGCGAAGCCCGCGGCGGCGGCGGAGTCGAGCAGCCCGCGCAGATCACCGAAGGTCCGGTAGATGGTGGGCGCCTGCACTCCGGCCGCTGAGCTGATCGCCCGCGTCGACACCGCGTCCCGCCCGCCCTCGGCCAGCAGCTCCGTCGTCGCCCGGAGGATCCGCTCCCGCGTCGTCCCGCTCTCACTCACGCTACCGACGCTAACACGGAGCCGTTAGCACCATGCATCACGCCGGAAGGCGTCAGCGGCGTCGCGCGGTCCCGAAGATCCCGCGCACCACCTCGCGCAGCAGCGTCTTACCGACGCTCGAGCCCAGGACCTCCTCGACCACCGTCTTGTCGCGGCGGGTCGAGCGGGAGGTGGGCGCGGTGCGGCGGCGGGAGCGCTCGGCGGCCTGGTCGGCGGCGCGCTCGGCGGCGGCACGTTCCTTGTCTCGGCGAGCGGATGCGGCGGCGTCCTCCTTCGCGCGCCGGGCCTCGTCCTTCGCGCGATCTGCCTCGTCGGCGGCGCGCTGCTCGGCGGTGACGCGCGCCTCCTCAGCGTCGGCGGCGGCGTCGAGCCGACGGGCGAGGATCTCGCGGGCCGACTCTCGGTCGAGCGCGGCGCCGTAACGGGCGAGGAGCGGCGAGCGCCGAACGCTCGCCTCGCGGTCGGCCTCGGGAGTGGGCTTCATCGAGCCTGCGGGGCGCGCAGACGCGTCCACGCGACGGGAGTCGGAGCGCCGCGCTCGTTCATCACGGTCACGATCGCCTCGCCGATCGGCAGGGCCTGGAGCACCTCGCCGAGCTCGTAGTCGCTCTCGGGGTAGGTGGAGACGGTGGCGCGCAGGGCCTTCGCGTCGTCGGGCGTGTGCGCGCGGAGCTGGTGCTGGAGGCGCGAGCCGAGCTGGGCGAGCACCTCGCTCGGCACATCCTTGGGCGTTTGGGTGACGAAGACGATGCCGACGCCCTTTGAGCGGATGAGACGCACGGTCTGCGTGATCGCCGCGAGGAAGTCCTTCGACGCGTCGCGGAAGAGCAGGTGCGCCTCGTCGAAGAAGAAGACGAGTTTGGGCCGGTCGAGGTCGCCGACCTCGGGGAGGTCGTTGAAGAGATCGGCGAGCAGCCACATCAGGAAGGTGGAGAACAGCGCCGGCCTGTCGGCGACTCCAGGGACCTCGAGGAGGCTGACCACTCCCCGGCCGTCGGCGGCGAGACGGAGGAACTCGGCGGTGTCGATCTCGGGCTCGCCGAAGAAGACGTCGGCCCCCTGATCGGCGAACGCGATCAGCTCACGCAGGATCACACCGGCCGTCGCCTTCGAGAGACCGCCCAGCTCGGCGAGCTCGGCCTTGCCCTCGTCTCCGACGAGGTAGGTGAGGACGGCGCGGAGGTCGGAGAGGTCGACGAGCGGAAGCCCGGCACTCTCGGCGTAGTGGAAGACGAGGCCGAGGCTCGACTCCTGCGTGTGGTTGAGGCCCAGGACCTTCGCGAGCAGTAGTGGACCGAATCCGGTGACCGTCGCCCGCACGGGGATCCCGGTGCCAATGCCGCCGAGGGCGAAGTACTCGGCGGGAGCCGCCTCCGGGCGCCAGTCCTGGCCGATGCCGCGGGTGCGGGCGAGCAGAGCGTCGCTCGGAGTACCGGGCGTGGCCAGGCCAGAGAGATCGCCCTTGATGTCGGCGGCGAAGACGGGGACGCCCTGCGCTGAGAGCTGCTCGGCGAGGACCTGGAGCGTCTTGGTCTTGCCGGTGCCGGTCGCGCCGGCGACGAGTCCGTGGCGGTTGAGCATCCCGAGGGGGATGCGGACCGGGACGTCGGCGCGCGCCTCGCCGTTGACGAGGGCACCGAGCTCGAGGGCCGGCCCGGAGAAGGCGTAGCCCGAGCGCACGACGTCGACGGCGGCCTCGGCCGAGCGGCCCGGCTGCGGGGGCCGCAG
>NZ_LIIN01000072.1 GCF_001634385.1 Rathayibacter tanaceti
AACCGCCCCGCCACCTCACCCTCGTCGCCGGCCCCGAGCTCGTCGCCCCCGCGCCCGGTGCGCTCGGCCCGCTCCCCGCGACCCTCCGCCTCGGCGCCGTCCTCCTCTTCCCGCACGCCGGACGCTTCGTGCTCGCCTGGGGCGTCGTCCGCTCGCCCGCGCTCGACGCCCTGCACACTCGCGCGACGCGCCTCGTCCCCGGCGGCGTCGACACCTCTCTTCCGGAGGCGTGGTCTCCGCATATCAGCGTGTCGCGTCGGCTTCGCGCCGAGCAGCTGGGGCAGGCCGTTCCGCTCCTCGGCGAGCCCTTCACGGCCGGTCTCGCGGGCGTCCGCTTCTGGGACGGCGACAGCAGGAGCATCACCGCGCTCTGAGCGTCGACGCGCCTCCCCAGCGAGCCTCTCCGGGCTCCCTCCACAGATCGCCGCCCGCTCGGGGTGTGGTCGGAGGCGGCGGGTAGAGTTCCGCGGGTGACAGAGCCCACCGCGACAGCCCTTCCCACCGCCGAGCAGCTCGCCGAGTCCCCGGCCGAGCCCGGTGCAGCAGGCTCGAGCGAGGCGCAGGCGATCCTCGAGAAGGTCTTCGGCTATGCGTCGTTCCGCGGCGAGCAGCAGGCCATCGTCGAGCAGGTCATCGGAGGCGGCGACGCCGTCGTCCTGATGCCCACCGGAGGCGGCAAGTCGCTCTGCTACCAGATCCCGGCGATCGTGCGCCCCGGCACCGGCGTGGTGGTCTCCCCGCTCATCGCCCTCATGCAAGACCAGGTCGACGCCCTCCGCGCGAACGGCGTGCGCGCCGAGTTCCTCAACTCCACGCAGGATGCGGGCGAGCGCACCCGCGTCGAGCGCGCCTACCTCGACGGCGAACTCGACCTCCTCTACGTCGCCCCCGAGCGCCTCGGCAACGAGGGCACCAAGCAGTTCCTCGCCCGGGGTCGCATCGCCCTCTTCGCGATCGACGAGGCGCACTGCGTCAGCCAGTGGGGCCACGACTTCCGCCCCGACTACCTCGCCCTCGGCGAGCTCGCCGAGCGCTGGCCCGACGTCCCGCGCATCGCCCTCACCGCCACCGCCACCGAGGCGACCCACCGCGAGATCACCACCCGTCTGCACCTGGGTGCCGCCCGCCACTTCGTCTCGAGCTTCGACCGCCCCAACATCCAGTACCGCATCGTCAACAAGGTGGAGCCGCGCAAGCAGCTGATCGACTTCCTCCGCCGCGAGCATGCGCACGACGCGGGCATCGTCTACGCCCTCTCGCGCAAGAGCGTGGAGGCGACGGCCGAGGCCCTGCGCGCGGCCGGCTTCGACGCGGTCGCGTACCACGCGGGCCTCGACTCCCGGGTCAGGGCCGCTGCCCAGTCGCGCTTCCTCCGCGAGGAGGGCGTCATCGTCTGCGCGACCATCGCCTTCGGCATGGGCATCGACAAGCCGGACGTCCGGTTCGTCGCGCACATCGACCTCCCCAAGTCGGTCGAGGGCTACTACCAGGAGACGGGCCGCGCCGGCCGTGACGGGCTCCCCTCCACCGCCTGGCTCGCCTACGGGTTGCAGGACGTCGTGCAGCAGCGCCGCATGATCGACGAGTCGCCGGGCGATCTCGCGCACCGCCGGCGGATGTCCGCGCACCTCGACGCGATGCTCGCCCTCTCCGAGACGGTGCAGTGCCGCCGCGTCAACCTGCTCGCCTACTTCGGCCAAGAGAGCACCGCGTGCGGCAAATGCGACACCTGCCTCGAGCCGCCGGCCTCGTGGGACGGCACGGTCGCGGCACAGAAGTTCCTCTCGACGGTCGTGCGCCTCAAGCGCGAGCGCAACCAGCAGTTCGGCGCCGGTCACATCATCGACGTCCTCCGCGGCAAGACCACTCCGCGCACCACCCAGCACAAGCACGATGCACTCGCCACGTGGGGCATCGGGGCCGATCTCAGCGACACCCAGTGGCGCGGAGTCGCGCGGCAGCTCCTCGCCCAGGGCCTCCTGGGCGTCAACGACGACGGCTTCGGCACCCTGGTCATCACGCCCGCGTCCGGCTCCGTCCTGAGCGGCGAGCGGAAGGTCGAGCTGCGTCAGGAGCCGGAGCGTCCCGCGCGCTCGAGCGGCCCGTCCCGCTCCGGTCGCTCCGCCGTGTCCGACCTGCCCGCCGAGGCGCAGCCGCTGTTCGAGCGCCTCCGCGAATGGCGTGCGGCACAGCGCGCGCGCAGTCGGTGCCCGCGTACATCGTCTTCAACGACGCCACTCTCCGCGAGATCGCGACCGCCGAGCCGGCCACGATCGATGCGCTCAGCATCATCGGCGGCGTCGGCCAGAAGAAGCTCGTGACCTACGGAGCCGCGGTGCTCGCCGTCGTCGCCGGCGAGACTCCCGAGATCGCCGAGGCGGAGCAGGCGGAGCCCGCTCCTCGGCGCGCGGCCCGCTCCGGCACCGCTCGCTCGGCAGCGGCCGGGTCGACCAGGCCCGCGTTCGGCAGCGGTTCGTCCGAGCGCACCGGCCCGCCGGTCTCCTCCGCCCCGGACGACGACTGGGTGCCGCCGGAGGAGCCCGACTGGGAGCCCGGCTGGGACAGCTACTGACCCGCTAGCTGGCGAGCAGCGCGATCACGACGACGAGCCGTGTCGCGGAGAACGCGAGCACGACGCTCGCGGCACGCTCCGCCGCGGCGGCCGCGCCCCTTCCGCCTGGCCGGTTCCGACAACGTGTCTCACCTGAATCCGCCGACGTTTGTTGCCCGGCCACGGAATGTTTCCTGCCGGGTGCCGCGCGACCTACCGTGCTCAGACCGCCTCCCGCTGCACCGCCGCGCGCCCGACCCCGAGCGCCCGATCCATCGGGAACGGCTCGCACCGAAGACGGTCGAAGGGACACGAACACCATGGTCAGCACCGCTCCCCACCCCCGGTCCGCCGCCGATGCCGCGGACCGCGCAGCCACCGGACGCTCCCGGATCCGCCGTTCCCGGTCCGGCTCGATCGCCCCGACGCCGCCGGTCGACACCGTCGGATCCGAGGTCGACGCCCGCCTCGACGAGGATGGTGCTCCCTCGGTCGACGTCGCCGCCCTGGGCGAGATCCTGCTGGGCGCCTGGCGCGAGCAGCGTCTCGCCACCCGGGCTCTGACCGCCCGCTCCGAGCTGCACCGCGTCGACGGTCTGACCATGGCCGAGCACCGTGCCCGCGTCTCCGAGCAGATGCGCGTCCTCGCCGACGAGGGAGGCGTGCACCGCGCGTTCCCGCTCGACCTCGGCGGCGGGGCCGATCACGGCGGCAACATCGCCGGCTTCGAGGAGCTGGTCACCGCCGACCCGTCGCTCCAGATCAAATCGGGCGTGCAGTGGGGGCTCTTCGGCGCCGCCGTCCTGCACCTGGGCACCCGGGCGCACCACGAGAAGTGGCTGCCCGGCATCATGAGCCTCGAGATCCCCGGAGCGTTCGCGATGACCGAGACGGGTCACGGCTCCGATGTCGCCTCGATCGCCACCACCGCGAGTTACGAGGACGGCGAGTTCGTGCTGCGGACCCCGTTCCGCGCCGCTTGGAAGGACTACCTCGGCAACGCGGCGATCGACGGCCGCGCGGCGGTCGTCTTCGCGCAGCTCGTGACCCAGGGGGTGAACCACGGCGTGCACGCCTTCTTCGTGCCGATCCGCGATGAGGAGGGCGCGTTCCTCCCCGGTGTCGGCGGCGAAGACGATGGCCTCAAGGGCGGCCTGAACGGGATCGACAACGGCCGGCTGCACTTCGACGGCGTCCGGGTGCCGCGCGAGAACCTGCTCAACCGCTACGGAGACGTCGCGCCCGACGGTACCTACTCCTCGCCCATCGCGAGCCCGGGCCGCCGCTTCTTCACCATGCTCGGCACGCTCGTGCAGGGCCGTGTGTCACTCGACGGAGCCTCGGTGGCCGCGGCGAAGATCGCGCTCACCGTCGCCGTCACCTACGGCGATCAGCGCCGGCAGTTCACCGGTGGCGGAGAGCGCGAGGAGGTGCTGCTCGACTACCAGCGGCACCAGCGCCGGCTCCTCCCTCGCCTCGCCACGACCTACGCGGCCGCCTTCGCGCACGAGAGGCTGCTGCGGGCCTTCGACGAGGTCTTCTCCGGAGCGAACGACACCGACGAGTCCCGGCAGGACCTCGAGACGCTGGCCGCCGGGCTCAAGGCCCTCTCGACCTGGCACGCGCTCGACACGCTTCAGGAGGCGCGCGAGGCCTGCGGAGGCGCCGGCTTCCTCGCCGAGAACCGGCTCACCCAGCTGCGCGCCGACCTCGACGTCTACGCGACCTTCGAGGGCGACAACACCGTGCTGCTCCAGCTCGTCGCCAAGCGCCTGCTCACCGACGTGGGCCGCCGGTTCACGAACGCGCAGCCGAGCGATCTGGCGCGCTACGCCGCCTCCCAGGTCGCGGAGGCGACCGTCAACCACTCCGGCCTGCGCCGCCTCGCGCAGGTGGTCGCCGACCGCGGCTCGACGGCCCGCTCGGTCGGCCAGTTGCGCGAGGAGCAGCGTGGGCTGCTGACCGATCGCGTCGAGAGCATGGTCGCCGGGATCGCCTCGCGGCTGCGCCCCGCGTCGAAGCTGCCGTCCGACGAGGCGGCTCGGCTGTTCAACGCGCATCAGAGCGAGCTGATCGAGGCGGCCCGCGCGCACGCCGAGCTGCTGCAGTGGGAGGCGTTCACCGAGGCGCTCGCCGATGTCGAGGACGCGGGCACCCGCACCGTGCTCACCTGGCTCCGCGACCTGTTCGGTCTCGGCCTGATCGAGAAGCACCTCGACTGGTACCTGATCCACGGCCGGCTCTCGTCGCAGCGGGCGCTCGCGGTCACGTCCTACATCGACCGCCTGCTCGCGCGGATCCGCCCCCACGCGGCCGACCTGGTCGAGGCGTTCGGCTACGGCCCCGAGCACGTGCGCGCCGCCATCGCCACCGGCGCCGAGGCGACGCGGCAGGAGGAGGCGCACGCCTGGTACGAGGCCGCCCGCGCCGCGGGCACCCACCCGGCCCCCGAGAAGCGCCGCTGATCCGCCTCCGCGCCGCGGATGCCACCCGTGACGCCGACCCGCCGATCTCGGGCGTCATGCGGCGGCTCTCGCGGGGCGGCGTGGCTGCGGGAGTCGGGGTTCAGCCCCGGAGGTGCGCCAGCGCCTGGTCGCGTTCGGCGCGCAGCTCGAGCACGGACTCGTCGATCCTTGATCGCGAGTAGGCGTCGATCTCGAGGCCGTCGATGATCCGCCACTCGCCGTCGACCGAGCGCACCGGGAACGACGAGATCAGTCCCTCCTCCACGCCGTAGGAGCCGTCCGACTCGACGGCGGCTGAGGTCCAGGAGGTGCCGTCGACCCAGTCGCGCACGTGGTCGATCGCGGCGGAGGCGGCCGATGCAGCCGAGGAGGCTCCGCGGACCTCGATGATCTCAGCGCCGCGCTTGGCGACGCGCGGCTCGAACTCCGAGTGCAGCCATGCGGCGTCGACGAACCCCGTCACGGGGCGGCCGTCGAGGGTGGCGTGGGTCACGTCCGGGTATTGCGAGGCCGAGTGGTTGCCCCAGATCGCGACTCCGTCGATCGCGTCGACCGGGGCGTCGAGCGTCGCGGCCAGCTGAGCGACGGCGCGGTTGTGGTCGAGCCGGGTCATCGCGGTGAAACGCCCGGCGGGGATGTCGGGGGCGCTGCGTTTCGCGATCCACGCGTTCGTGTTCGCCGGGTTGCCGACCACCAGCACGCGGATGTCGGAGGCGGCGTGCGCGTTCAGAGCGGCTCCCTGCGGTCCGAAGATGCTGACGTTCGCCGCGAGCAGGTCGGCCCGCTCCATGCCGGCGCTGCGCGGCCGGGCCCCGACGAGCAGGGCGACGTTCGCGCCGTCGAAGGCGACCGCCGGATCGTCGATGACGTCGATCCCGCGCAGCTGCCGGAAGGCGCCGTCCTGCAGCTCGAGGGCGGTGCCCTCCGCTGCACGGAGGCCGGAGGGGATCTCGAGGAGGTTCAACCGGACCGGGATGTCCGGCCCGAGGAGCTGGCCCGAGGCGATGCGGAACAGGAGCGCGTAGCCGATGGCGCCTCCCGCTCCCGTGACCGTGACTGTGACCGGAGTGCGCTGCTCGCTCATGCGGCCGAGCGTATTCCCGCTGCCTGCACGGCGGGGGAGAGATCTGTTCGGGGCAGAGATCTATCCAGGGCAGAGATCTGTCCAGGGCAGAGATCTGTCCGGGCCCGCGCCCCGGTCGACCCGCGCCGCACGAGCCGGCCGCGCAGCAGCAGGTGCGGCTCCTGCACCGCTGCGACGTTCCGCGATCCGACGGCTCCGATCGCGCACGGCCAGTCGCCCGCCTGCTCTCGACTCGCCGACGACGCGGTCCTACAGTGGCTGCGACGGTGCGGGGTTCTCGAGGAGCGTCCGACGGCGTCGTCGCCGAGCGGAGGGAAGACATGTCCCCGACCGCCCCCGCGCCCGAGACCGCGCCGGAGCGTGCGACCGGCCTCCGCGCCTTCCACCAGATACTGCTCAACACCGCCGTCGCGAACGTCACGACGAGCTTCCTCTGGTTCGCCCTCACGTTCTGGGTGTACCTCGAGACGCGGTCGGTTCTCGCGACCGGAGTCATCGGCGGCGCCTACATGCTGCTCGTCGCGATCTTCGCCATGGCCTTCGGCACGATCGTCGACCGCCACCGCAAGTACCGGGTGATGCTGTTCGCCGGCGCGGTCACGCTGGTGTCGTTCGGCGCCGCAGGCGGCCTCTACCTCGCCCTCCCCGAAGCGGCGCTCCTGGACTTCGGCGGCCCCTGGTTCTGGCTGTTCTCGGGCACGATCCTGTTCGGCGCCGTCATCGAGAACATGCGCAACATCGCGCTGTCCACGACGGTCACGCTTCTGGTCCCGGTGGAGCGGCACGCTCGGGCGAACGGCCTGGTCGGCACCGTGCAGGGGCTCGCGTTCGTCGTCACGAGCGTCTTCAGCGGACTGTCCATCGGCTTGCTCGGCATGGGGTGGACGATGACGATAGCGATCGTCGTGTCCGCCGCCGCCTCGTGCACCTCCTGGTCCTGCGCATCCCGGAGGACAGGCCGGCGTCGGAGGGCGGCCGGGCCCCGCTCATCGATCTGCGGGGCAGTGTCACCGCGGTTCGGGCGGCGACCGGTCTGTTCGCGCTCATCGTCTTCTCGACGTTCAACAACCTGATCGGCGGCGTCTACCTGGCACTGATGGACCCGTACGGGCTCGAGCTGTTCCCGGTCGAGCTGTGGGGGGTCGTGCTCGGCGTGACCGCCACCGGCTTCGTCATCGGCGGGCTGCTGGTCGCCCGGTTCGGTCTCGGGAGGAACCCGATCCGCACGATGCTGCTGCTCGTGGCGGCGATGGGGCTGATCGGCGCGGTCTTCACGCTCCGCGACTGGTGGTGGCTCTACGCCGGCGGCATCTGGATCTACATGACGCTGATCCCCGCGGTCGAAGCGTCCGAGCAGACGGTGATCCAGAAGGTCGTTCCGTTCGAGACCCAGGGTCGGGTCTTTGGCTTCGCTGCGGCGTTCGAGTCCGCTGCGGCTCCGGTGACCGCGTTCCTCATCGCGCCGATCGCCGAGTTCGCCCTCATCCCCTACATGGAGTCGCCCGCCGGACGGTCGGCGTTCGGAGGGCTGCTCGGCGACGGCGTCGGCCGGGGGATCGCCCTCGTGTTCCTCGTCGGCGGAGTGATCATGATCCTGGCGGCCGGTGCTGCCCTGTTCACACGGTCGTACCGTGTGATCTCGGTCCAGTACCTGCGGGAGGGTCTGCCCGTCGGTGGACCCGCGGAGTCCGATACTGCGGTGTCCGGCGCTGCGGATCCCGGTGCCGCGGATCCCGACCCCGCGGAGCCCGGCGCTGCGACGGGACTGTCCGCTGACACCCCCGCGTCCCAGGAGAGCACGGCGGACCGCCGCGCCTGACCTCGGCCCCCATCCGAGTCAGGGCCGGTCGCCTGGCGGGCCCGGCCCCTGACAGTCGGTAGGGTGCGGGCTATGCGCACTCTCTACCCCGAGATCGAGCCGTACGACTCCGGCATGCTCGACGTCGGCGACGGCCACCAGCTCTTCTGGGAGGTGTCGGGCAACCCCGAGGGCAAGCCTGTCGTGTTCCTGCACGGCGGCCCCGGCGCCGGCACCTCGCCCGCCCACCGCAGACTCTTCGACCCGGAGAAGTACCGCATCGTCCTCTTCGACCAGCGGATGTGCGGTCGCTCCACGCCGCACGCCAGCGAGCCGGACGCCGACCTCTCCACCAACACCACCTGGTACCTCGTCGCCGACATCGAGCGCCTCCGCGAGCACCTGGGAGTCGAGCGCTGGCTCGTCTTCGGCGGCTCGTGGGGCTCGACCCTCGCCCTGGCCTACAGCGAGACGCATCCGGAGCGGGTGAGCGAGATCGTCCTGCGCGGCGTCTTCACCCTGCGGCGCGCCGAGCTCGAGTGGTTCTACGAGGGGGGAGCCGCCGCGATCTACCCCGATCTGTGGGAGGGGTACACCTCGGTCGTCCCCGCGACCGAGCGCGGCAGCCTGATCGAGGCCTACTACCGCCTCCTGCACGATCCCGACCCGGCCGTGCACAGCCCCGCCGGCGTCGCCTGGACCACCTGGGAGTCGTCGACGATCACGCTCGTGCAGAAGCCCGAGATGATCGCCGCCTGGTCCGATCCGACCTTCGCTCTGGCCTTCGCGCGCATCGAGAACCACTTCTTCGTGCACAGGGGCTGGTTCGAGGAGGGGCAGCTCATCCGCGACTCGAGCGTCCTGCGCCAGATCCCCGCCGTCATCGTGCAGGGCCGCTACGACATGTGCACGCCGGCCTTCACCGCCTGGGACCTGCACACCGCGTGGCCGGAGGCCGAGTTCCGGATGATCCCCGACGCGGGCCACGCCTTTGACGAGCCGGGCATCCTCGACGCACTGATCGAGGCGACGGACCGCTTCGCGTCCTGAGCTCCCCGTCCGGCGCCGACCGGTCGCGGGCGCCGGGCTCGGGGATACCCTGGTCGGATGCGCGCGGACGACGCCTCCGGGATGGAGGACTGGCCCACGGGTCGCCTCCTCTCCACGGCCTCCCGCATGGTCGAGCACGCCTGGCACGGGGCGCTCGCTGAGATCGGCCTCACGCACGCGGGCCTGATCGTGCTGCACCTGCTCCAGCCGGGCCCCGTCGCGCAGAAGGAGCTGGCCGCCGCCGCGCATGTCGAGGTGCAGACCATGTCGCGCACCATCGAGCGCCTTGAGCGCGAGGGTCACGTCTCCCGCACCATCGACCCCGCCGACCGACGCCGCCAGCTCGTGTCGCTCACCCCCGAGGGCGCCGCGGCCTGGCGCCGCGCGCACCGGCTCGAGGTCGACATGTTCCCGGGCTCCCTCGAGCACGGCCCGCTGCGGGAGGCGCTGCTCGAGATCATCCACTCGGCGAGCGAGTCCCGCTGGGGCTGACGACCGCTGTGGCGTCTCCAGGAAGCGGCAGAGGCCGTCTCGCGACCACTGGACGACCCAGCACCTGCAACCCGTCTCGGTCGGCCCAGTTCGCACTAGGTTGACGGGATGACCTTCAACGACGACTCGCAGCTCAGCGGCGGAAAGGTCCGCCGCCGTGGCCGCACCACCGGCATCGCGGTCGGCGGAGGCGCGGTGGGTGTGGTCGTGCTCGCGCTGCTCTCGCAGCTGCTCGGCGTCGACCTGTCGGCGCTCGGCGGGCTGGTCGGAGGCGGTGCCGCCTCTCCCGAGCAGGTCACCAGCACCGCGGTCGCCTGCGATAGCGGCGCCGACGCGAACGCGCAGGTCGACTGCCGCCTCGAGGGAGCCGCCGAGTCGCTCGACCGCTACTGGAGCGGTGCCGCGCAGACCATCGGGGCCGCCTACCGTTCCCCGGCGGGAGTGGAACTGTTCGAGGACCGGACGTCGACCGGCTGCGGAGCCGCGACCGCCGCGATCGGCCCGTTCTACTGCCCACCGGACGAGTCGGTCTACCTCGACACCGACTTCTTCGACGAGCTGCGCACCCGCTTCGACACCTCGGGCGGATCGCTCGCGCAGATGTACATCCTGGCCCACGAGTGGGGCCACCACGTCCAGAACCTGACCGGCGCGATGGAGTCGGCCGACCGCTCCGGGACCGGCCCCGACTCGGACTCGGTGCGACTGGAGCTCCAGGCCGACTGCTTCGCCGGAGCCTGGGTCGGCGACGCGTCCACCGTGCCGGACGAGACGGGAACGCCCTACCTCAGGCCGGTCACGGCACAGGAGTACCAGGACGCGCTGGGCGCGGCGGCGGCGGTCGGCGACGACCGCATCCAGGAGCAGGCGACCGGCACCGTCGACCCGGAGGGCTGGACGCACGGCTCGGCCGAACAGCGCCAGCGCTGGTTCGAGGCCGGCTTCGAGGGCGACGCCACCCGCTGCGACACCTTCGGCGCCGCGCAGCTCTGACCGCTCCCGGCTCCTCCGCCCGCCCCGCAGGCTCCCGCGCGATCCTCGGCAGACCCTGCGGACACCGCGTCAGGAGGCGCGCCTCGCGCTGCGCCGACCGGCCACGCCGTGTCCCGTCCACCGAGAAGACCTCGTCCTCCGCGCGGGCGGAGGAGCCGATGTCGTCTCGACCGCCGTCGCGCTGTCGACTATTCGCGCTCGAGCAGCAGCTGCTCGATCTGCAGCTCGCGCAGCCGCGTCGATGTCTGCAGGTGCTCGCGGGCGCTCAGCACCAGGCGGCACAGCAGCACCAGCAGCGTGATCGCAACGATCGCGACCACCGCCACGACGACGCCGTACAGTGCGGTCAGAAATCCCCAGGTCTGGATCATCCTCCGACGCTACCGGTCGATGTCCCCGCATCGTCCACACGCTCGAGCCGATCAGCCCGCGAACGCCCCGCGGTACGCCCGCGCGGGATGCGTCGGAGGCAGCTCGTCTGTGCCGAAGAGCTTGCGGCGCAGCGTCCCCTCGACGTACTCCGTCTGGGCGAGGCCCCGCTCCTGCAGCACCGGCATCACCCCGTCCACGAACTCCTCGTAGCTGCCCGGCAGAATCCAGTTGACGACGTTGATGCCGTCGATCCCAGCGTCCCGCCACTCCGCGAGACGGTCGGCGATCTGCTCGGGCGTGCCGACGACGCGGCCGCGCAGCTTCGCCGAGAGCCGGGCCAGGTCGCGGACCGTCGGCTCGCGGTCGGGTGACGCGTCGCGGATCCACTGGAGGTGGCTCTGCCCGGCGTAGGTCTCGATGGCCGAGAGCGGCAGGTCGGGGTCGAGCTTCTCGCCGGTGGCCGGATCGAAGCCGAGGTTCGAGTGCACCAGGAAGGCGTCGGACGAGAGGTACTCATCGATCTCGCGCTCGGCGCGGCGCGCCTCCTCCTCGGTGTCGCCGGTGATGAAGGAGAGGCCGAGGTAAAAGGCGGGCGCACCCGGCTCGCGGCCGGCCGCGGCGGCCAGGTTCCGGGTGTCCTCGATCAGCTCGCGGGTCTTCGCGGGCGACCCCGAGAAGACGAACTGCGCCTCCGCGTTGCGCGCCGCGAAGCGTCGGCCCGCGGGGGAGGAGCCGGCCTGGAACAGCACCGGCGTGCGCTGCGGCGAGGGCGCCGAGAGGTGCGGGCCCTGCACCCGGTAGCGCTCGCCCACGTGATCGATGCGGTGGATGCGGGCTGGATCGGCGAACGCGCCGCTCTTGTCGCGCAGCAGCGCACCCTCGTCCCACGAGCCCTCCCACAGCTTGTAGACCACGTCGAGGTACTCCTGCGCCCAGGCGTAGCGCGCGTCGTGCTCCTCGAGACGGTCGTAGCCGAAGTTGCGGGCGGCGCCGTCGAGGGCGCTGGTGACGATGTTCCAGCCGATCCGCCCCTTCGAGAGATGGTCGAGCGTCGAGACCTTGCGCGCGAAGTCGAACGGGTGCGCCTGAAGGACCGAGCTCGTGAACGCGAAGCCGAGGTGCTCGGTGCTGACCGCGAGCGCCGAGAGCAGCACCGACGGGTCGTTGCTGGGAACCTGGAGACCCTCGCGCGCGTTGATGTCCCAGTCTCCGTCCGCCGGACCGTAGAGACCGGCCACATCGGCGAAGAACATCGCGTCGAACCGGCCGCGCTCGAGGGTGCGGGCGAGGTCGATCCACAGCTGCACGTCGTCGAACTCGTGTTGCCGGGCGTCCGGGTGGCGCCAGAGACCGTGCTGGATGTGGGAGGCGGTGTTCATGACGAACGCGCAGAAACGCAGCGGGCGGGGCTCGGTGATCACCCTCCCAGGCTAGGCCGGGTGCCTCCCACCCGCCTCCCGTACTGCCGCAAGTAGGGTGTCCGACTGTGGAATCCCGCCCCTCCGACCCCGCGACCGCCGTCCCTCCGCTGACGGACGCCGTCGCCGCGGCTCTGGACGCCACGACCGTCGCCGAGATCCGAGCCCTCCGCGACGACTTCGCGCGGTTCATGCTCCAGTACAAGTTCGGGATGGACGAGATCGTCACCAAGGTGTCGATCCTCCAGGAGGAGTTCCGCGAGCTGCGCGAGTACAACCCGATCGAGCACGTGACGAGCCGGCTCAAGTCGGCCGACAGTCTGATCGAGAAGATCGAGCGCAAGGGCTGCGAGGCGAGCTTCGAGGGGATCGCCGCGGCGATCACCGACATCGCTGGTGTGCGCATCACCTGCAGCTTCGTCTCGGACGTCTATCGCGTGTTCGACCTACTCACCTCGCAGTCCGACGTGACCGTGCTTGAGGTGAAGGACTACATCGCCGAGCCGAAGGAGAACGGCTACAAGAGCCTGCACGCGATCGTCGAGGTGCCGGTGTTCCTCTCGGGAGGATCCGTGAACGTCTGCGTCGAGGTGCAGTTCCGCACCATCGCGATGGACTTCTGGGCGAGTCTGGAGCACAAGATCTACTACAAGTACGAGCGCCAGGTGCCGCAGGAGCTGCTCGACGGACTCGCCGACGCGGCGCGCACCGCGGCAGCGCTCGACGCCGATATGGAGCGGCTGCATCACCAGGTGCGCGGCGAGCACCAGGTGCGCGGCGAGCTGCCGGTGCGGCGCACCTACGACGTCTGACGCCCTACGGCGAGAACAGCGGCAGCAGGGCCACCAGCAGCACTGCGGAGGCGTTCAGCGTCGCGTGCGAGACGATCGCCGCTCCGAGCCGGCCGGTCACCGTCGCGATCCAGCCGTGCGCGAGCCCGGCCAGGACGGTCGTCACACCGAGGGTCGCGACCGTCGCCGGGTTCACCATCTGGTGGCCGTGCAGCAGTGCGAAGACGGCGGTCGACGCGAGGATGCTGAACAGCATCGCCCAGGCGCGCTGACCGTGCGACGGCGGCACTGATCCGGCCGGCCGCCGCAGCATCCGGTTGCGCACCGCCCGCATCACGACTCCGCGGCAGAGGATCTCCTCGACCACCGGGGCGACGACGACCGGGATCAGGACGGTGCTCAGCACGAACCACAGCGGGTCGGGCTCGCTCGTCAGATTGCTCTGCGCGTCCTGCAGGAAGGGAAGGAAGGCCGTCAACACCGTCAGGATCGCGGCGCGCACGCCGAGCCCGAGGCCGATGCCGATCGGGACGTCGACCCAGCGGAAGCGCAGCCCGAAGTCAGCCGCCAGCGACCGCAGGCCGCGCAGGCGCGAAGCGGCGAACGGCACCACCAGGGCCACCAGGTAGCTCGCGAGCGATCCGGCGAAGACCAAGCCCGGTGAGTACGGAAGCACCCCGAACCCGAGCAGCAGGATCAGGATCGCGAGCGGCAGCACGATCCCCACGATCGTGAGCACCGCGGTCGGCAGACCCCAGCGCACCCGCGGGTCGGGCAGATAGAGGAGGGAGGAGTAGGGCGCGTCGACGGACGGTCGCGGCTCGGAGGGCTGCGCTGCGGCGACGGGCCGGCCGGTGTCGGCCGCGTCGAACGGTGCTCCCGTCGGGGGTGCGAACCGCCGAGCGTCCGGCGCGGACCACGGCGTCGGCAGCGCGCCGTCGGGCTCGAGTGTCGCGGGATCGGGCGGCGGGAAGGCGGCGGGTTCCATGTCCGGGCCACCCTACGCGGGCCGCCTGGATGCACTCCGGTGGCTGCCCGTCGCGCCGCGGTCGAGAAGAGGTCCGGTCTGGCGCCCGGAGCGCGAGCCCACCTCGCGCAGGCCTCCGGGTACGAAGAAACCCCCGCCATGTAGAAGCTAGGCGAGGGTTTCCGTGGCTCCGACGGGCGTCGATCCCGTGACCTCACGATTTTCAGTCGTGCGCTCTACCAACTGAGCTACAGAGCCATTGCGGCGAGACGCCGCTGGAGAGGTGATCTCCTGAAAAAGGCCCTTCCTCTCGGAAGGGCCCCTTTGCGACCCTGACGGGACTTGAACCCGCGACCTCCGCCGTGACAGGGCGGCACGCTAACCAACTGCGCTACAGGGCCTCGTTGCGAAGACAAGCATACCGTCTTCGAGGCTGTTCGATTTTCACGCCCCGACTCTCGCGAGCCGGTGCACTTGCCGGTAGACCTCTCCGTGACCAGACCCAATCCGTGTGACCAGACCCATCCGTGACCCCAACGGGATTCGAACCCGTGCTGCCGCCGTGAAAGGGCGGTGTCCTAGGCCACTAAACGATGGGGCCGGGAGCTCGCGGGGCGACCCTGCGGCCGACCCCCCATGACTACCGACACGCAAGCATAGGGGGAGACGACCTCGGATGCAAAACCGACGGTTCCGCGCGTCGCGCGAACCCCGTCCGGGGCAGACCGGGTCTAGGAGAACGGGTAGGAGCGAGGTTAGGGTAGTGCGGAATTGCCCTTCCTCAGCGCCCCCGCGCCGCACTGCCGTAAAGGAAGGGCCCCCGAACCCCCGAGGTCCTATGCCCTACTCTCTGCGCCGCCCGCGTCCCGCACGCCGATCGGGCGCGCCACGACTCGGACGACTCCGGAGCGCGGCTCTGGCCTCTGCGGTCCTCGCGCTCGTCAGCGGGCTCCTCGTCGCGACTCCCGCCCAGGCGATCGACTACCCGACGTGGGCCGACGTCGAGGCGGCCAAGGGCGACACTGCCGCCGCGGCCGCCCAGGTCGACCGGATCACCTCGCTGATCAGCGACCTGCAGACCCAGGTCGCCGCGGCCCAGCAGCTCGCTCAGCAGCGAGGCGACGAGCACTTCGCCGCGCAGCAGGCCTTCGACCTCGCGTCCGACCACGCGAAGGAACTCGACGGCAAGGCCAGCGCCAGCGCCGCCGAGGCCGACGCCGCATCGCAGCAGGCGGGCCTCCTCGCCGCGCAGCTCTACCGCAGCACCGGCACCGACCTCTCGGTCAACATCTTCCTCGACCAGAAGGCCGGCCAGGCCGACCAGCTGCTGTCGAAGATCGGCAACATGACCAAGCTCGTCGAGCGGTCCTCGGCCATCTATGAGCAGGCCAGCGCCGCGCGGAACACGGCCTCGTCGCTCGCCGACCAGGCCGCGGTCGCGCAGACCGAGCGCGAGCGCCTCCGCGTCGCCGCCGAGCAGAAGCTGGCCGAGGCCACTGCGGCGCAGCAGGCGTCAGAAGCCGCGCTCGCCGAGCAGCAGCAGCAGAGCGTCGTGCTCGAGCAGCAGCTCGCCGCGCTCCGCGACACCGAGTCGAAG
>NZ_LIIN01000073.1 GCF_001634385.1 Rathayibacter tanaceti
GCGGGGACGCGATCGCCGCGGTGCAGCGCCTCCGCCGCCGCCGCCTCGCCCCAGAGGTCGCGGACCGCGTCGACGCGGTAGCGGGCTCGGAGGAGGTCGTCGCGCAGGAGCGCGATGCGGGCTCGGTCGAACTGGTCAGCAGGCTGCACCGCTCCATCCTCGTGCACCGCCGAGAGGAGGGGCTCCGCCTCCCGCGTTCCGGCCGGCAGCGCGCCCACGCGCCCGTACCATCGGAGTATGCCTCTCACAGGAGAATACGAACCGAGCACGTCCGAGTGGGCCCGCGAGCAGGCGGAGCTCTACGAGCGGACCGGCGGAGCCGAGGGCAACCTCCTCCGAGGCCGCCCCATCATCGTTCTGACCACCGTCGGCTCCCGCAGCGGAAAGCTTCGCAAGACCGCGCTGATGCGGGTCGAACACGACGGCGAGTATGTGGTCGTGGCGTCCAAGGGCGGCGCGCCCGAGCATCCGGTCTGGTACGGGAACATGCTCAAGGAGCCGCACGTCGAGCTCCAGGACGGGCCGGTGAAGAAGGACTACACCGCGAGCGTCCTCGAGGGCGAGCTGCGCGAGACCTGGTGGGAGCGCGCCGTCGAGGCGTGGCCCGACTACGCCGAATACCAGACGAAGACCGAGCGGCAGATCCCGCTCGTGCTGCTCACGCCCTGGTCGTGAGACTCGGAGGGAGGCTCAGACCCGCTCAGCGATGAGGTCGAGCACCTTCGGGTGCGAGAGCAGCGCGAAGTGGCCGACGACCGAGACCGCGATGTTCTCGTGCGCGCCGGCGAGCCGGCTCCCGCCCGGGATGTACTGGTCGCGCATCCCGTAGATCGACGTGATGCGCGCGTCGGCCTCGCGCTCGGCGAGCAGGTGCCGGATGAGAGGGCGGTGCGGTGAGAACTCGCGCAGTGCCCGCGCCGGAGCGATGCGCGCGAGGCTTGAGCCGTTGAACGGGGTCGAGACGGCGATCATCCGCTCGATCCGCTGCTCCTCGCGGTCGTCGACCACCATCATGTGCTTGCCGATCAGCCCGCCCTTGCTGTGCGCCACGACGACCACGCCGCGCAGGTCCTGCTCGCGCAGGTAGTCCTGACCGACGCCGGCGGAGGCGACGATTGGACGCGTGTTGTACCCGAGCGCGGGAAGCACGTGGATGGGGTGGCCCGCCGCGTGCAACCGCTCGGCGATCGGCCGGAGGAACTGCCAGGTCTCGTAGACGCCGGGGATCAGCAGCACGGGGGCGCCAGCGCCGGATGCGTACTGTGTCACATCCCAACCCTCGCGCAGGTGCACGAGGCGCGAGCCGTAGGCGTACCGGTAATCGCGCAGGTACGCGGCGCGGAGTGAGGTCGAGCGCCGCGCTGGACGGCGGACGCGGAACCTCCCCGCGCGCCCGCCCGCGTCGCCTCCGGTCAGAGCGGGTTCACCCCGAAGGCGGTCGCCAGCTTGTCGATCTTCTTGGCGCGGCCGAGACGCGGGAGGTCGCTGCCGTCGCGGATCACGCGGCCCCGGGCCTCGAACTCGTCGAGGAAGTCGCGCGCCCATGCGACGTCCGAGGGCGTCGGGCTGATGACCTCGTTGATCACCGCGAGCTGCTCGGTGTCGAGGCAGAGCTTGCCGGTGAGGCCGAGCGAGACGGTCAGCGCCGACTGCTCGCGCAGCACGGGGTGGCTGTTCGAGACGGTCGGGCCGTCGATCGGGCCGGGGAGTTCGCCGATGCGCGAGGCGACGACCAGGCGCGAGCGCGGGTAAGCCATCGCGAGGTCGTCGGCGCTGGTGCCGGTGTCGCGGCGGTAGTCGCCGCTGCCGAACGCGAGCCGGAAGGTGCCGCGAGCGCGGGCGATGGAGACCGCCTCCTCGATGCCCAGCGCCGACTCGACCAGCGCGAGCACCGGGGTGGAGCCGCCGAGCCGGTCAAAGGTCTCGGTGACGTGCTCGGCGGCCTCGGTCTTGGCGAGCATGACGCCGGCCAGGCCGGGCAGGCCCTTCAGTGCGTCGACGTCGTCCGACCAGAACGGGGTGGAGTGGTCGTTGATGCGGACCCAGGCGCGCTTCTCACCGGTCAGCCACTCGACCACGTCGGCGCGCGCATCCGGCTTGGCCTTGGGGTCGACCGCGTCCTCGATGTCGAGGACGATCTGGTCGGCGCGGGAGGCGTGCGCGGCGTCGAACGTCTCGGTGCGGGTGGCGTTCACCAGCAGCCACGAGCGCGCGATCTCGGGGGCGACGTCGCGCCCCGTGCGCTTCGCGATGGTGGCGGTGGTGGTCTCGGGCAACGTCACGTGTGTTCCTCTCGGTGGCGCGGTCCTCGCTCCGCGGGCGCCTCCGCCGAGCGACGGCGCCGCGGACAAGGGTAGCGGCTCCTCGTGCACCGGATCCCGAGAGCCCCCGGAGGGTCGGGACGACGCTCGTCTCTCCTCTTGCACGACACCGAGGAGCCTGGCCGGCGGGCGTCGGTGCCGGATCAGAGCGCAGCGCGCTCGGCGAGACCCTTCGCGTAGGCCGCCTGGCCGACGTGCTGGGCGTCGTCGTCGACCACCGACACCAGTCGCACGCCGAGGGTCACCGGAGGATCCCAGGCCTCGTCGATGACGCGGGCGAGATCGTCGTCGCCCAGGGTGTCGAGGAAGGCGAGCGTGCGCTCGTGCACGGCATCGGCGTAGGCGGCCAGCAGCTCCGCCGGGACCGCGGCGAGCGCCGAGACCTCGGACGGCTCCTGGTCGTAACCGTTCACCTCGGGGCCGAACGGAAGGCCGGAGCGCTCGTGGAAGCCCCCGGCGGTCCAGACCTGCTCGTGGCCGGCGAGGGGGGCGAGGTGATCATCCTGCACGCGGGTGAGGTGCCAGACGAGCCAGGCGGGTGAGTTCGAGCGGGCGTCCGCGCGGAACGCGAGCTGCTCGGTGGTGCTGTCGTCGAGGACCGCATGCACGTTTTCGTGCACGCGGCCGAAGGCGTCGCGGAGGAGGTCGATGGCTGCACTCATCCCGCCAGCCTGCCGCGCCGCGAGCGGAGACGGAAGCCCGTCGCACGCCTCGGAGGAAGTGCGGAGGCGCGTATCGGATACTCACGGTGTGACCTCCGGATCCTCCCACCTGGCGACGAAGCCGTGGCTGACCTCCTACGCGGAGGGTGTGCCCGCCGAGATCGACCCGCCCACTCAGACCCTCGTCGATCTGCTCGACGACTCGGTCGCCCGCTATCGACGCGGCACCGCGCTAGAGTTCTTCGGCGCGAGGACGAGCTACGCAGAGCTGGGCGACCAGGTCGCCCGCGCAGCGGAGGGGCTGCGTCGGCTGGGCGTCCGAGCGGGCGACCGTGTCGCGCTGGTGCTGCCGAACTGCCCGGAGCACGTCGTGGCCTTCTACGCGACGCTCCGTCTGGGCGCGATCGTGGTCGAGCACAACCCGCTCTACACGCCGCGGGAGCTCCGGCGGCAGTTCGAGGACCACGGTGCCCGCTTCGCGGTGGTCTGGGATAAGGTAGCCGACGTCGTGGCCACGATGCCGGCCGACCTCGGGATCGAGCAGGTCCTCTCGGTCGATCTCACCCGCTCGTTCCCCCGCGGCAAGCGACTGGCCCTCCGGCTGCCGCTACCGACAGTGCGGGAGGCCCGCGCGAAGCTGACCACCCGGCCGCGCAGCCGGAGCCTCCTCCCCTTCTCGACCCTCCTGGGCCGTCGGAGGATCTCCCGCTCTCACCCGCGGCCCGCTCTCTCGGACACGGCGCTGCTGCAGTACACCACCGGCACGACGGGGACGCCGAAGGGCGCGATCCTCTCGCACTCGAACCTCCTGGCCAATGCACTGCAGGGCCGCGCCTGGGTCCCGGGCCTGCGCGAGGGCGACGAGACGTTCTACGCCGTCCTCCCCCTGTTCCACGCCTATGGGCTCACGCTCTGCCTGACCTTCGCTCTCAGCCTGGGGGCGAAGATCGTGCTCTTCCCGACCTTCGACGTCGGCCTCGTGAAGGCGGCGGCGAAGAGCTCGCCGCCCAGCTTCCTGCCAGCTGTGCCCCCGGTGTACGACGCTCTCGCGCGCGCCTCCGAGCGCCACGAGATCGACCTGCGCGGCATCCGCTTCGCGATCTCGGGGGCGATGAGCCTGCCGGTGGCGACGGTGGACCGCTGGGAGCGCGCGAGCCGCGGACTGCTGGTCGAGGGCTACGGCATGACCGAGAGCTCGCCGGTCGCGATCGGGAATCCGGTCGGACCGACCCGGCGGCCGGGCACGGTGGGCGTACCGTTCCCGAGCACGACGATCCGGCTGGTGGATCCGGCGGATCCCTCCGTCGATCGTGGGCCGGGCGAGTCCGGTGAGCTGCTGCTGCACGGGCCGCAGGTGTTCCAGGGCTACTGGAAGCGGCCGGAGGACACCGCGGCGACCCTCCTGCCCGGCGGGTGGCTCCGGACCGGTGACATCGCCACCGTCTCGGCCGACGGCTTCGTGACGATCGTGGATCGCGCGAAGGAGCTGATCATCACCGGCGGCTTCAACGTCTCGCCCTCGGAGGTCGAGGGAGTGCTGGAGTCGCACCCTGACGTCGTGCGGGCGGCCGTGGTCGGCCTGCCCCGCTCTGACGGCAGCGAGAGTGTCGCGGCAGCCGTGGTGATGCGCGCCGGCACCGCCGTCGATCCTGAGGCCCTGCGCGATTTCTGCCGCCTGCATCTGACGCCGTACAAGGTGCCCAAACGTGTCGTCCCGGTCGAGGAGCTGCCGACCTCGCTGATCGGCAAGGTGTTGCGCCGCGAGGTGCGCGAGAGCCTGCTGGACTGAGGGATGACCCGGGCTCCGTGCCCGGCCGAGAAGGAGGACCACATGGCGAGGTTCGTGCAGTACGAGCGGTTCGGCGGGCCCGAGGTGCTCGAGGTCGTGGAAGCGCCGGACCCGCAGGCCACGCCCGGATCGGTCGTGGTCGCCGTCCGCGCGGCGGGGGTGAATCCGATCGAGTGGAAGATCCGCTCGGGCCTGCGTCCCAGTGCACCGCTCAGCGGGCCGCGCAGGATCGGGTCGGACGCCTCCGGCGTTGTCACGGCCCTCGGCGAAGGCGTCTCGGGCTGGAGCGTGGGCGATGAGGTGATCGTGAGCGGAGCGGTCGGTACCTACGCGACTGCGGTCGCCGTCGCTCCTGAGAGCCTCGATGCCCTGCCCGAGGGGCTGGGTTTCGAGGAAGCTGCGGCCCTCGGCATCCCGGTCAGCACCGCCTACCAGGCCGTGGTGTCGCTCGGAGTCGCGGAGGGATCGACCTTCCTCGTGCACGCGGGGGCGGGGGCGGTCGGTCGGGCCGCGGTGCAGTTCGCGCTCGATCGCGGAGCCGGGTGATCGCGACCGCGAGCCCCTCCCACCACGCGGCCCTGCGAGCGCTGGGCGCCGTGCCCGTCGCCTACGGTCCGGGCCTCGACGACCGGCTCCGGGAGGAGGCTCCGGAGGGCGTCGACCGCGTGCTCGATGCGGCCGGGACCGACGAGGCGCTCGCGGCGTCCCTCGCCCTGGTGGCGGACTCGCAGCACGTGGCGACCGTCGTGGTCGGTGCGCGGGCCGCCGAGCTGGGCATCCGGGCATGGATGGGCGGCAGCCCGATTCCGCTGACGGAGCAGGAGCAGGGCTTGCGGCGAGAGGGCATCCCGCTCGCCGCGCGGCTCGCCGCGGAGGGGCGCTTCTCGATCGAGATCGGGCCGCGCTTCCCTCTCGAGGCGGTCGCGGAGGCGCATCGTCTGAGCGAGGAGGGTCACGCTCGCGGCAAGATCGTCCTTGTACCGTGAGCCGCTCCGGCGGACGTCGATCGCGGCGTGGCGTGGCGACGTCGCCACCGCTTGCGCCACTCCCATCGTCCAGAAGGAGTAGTCGTGCCCACTGACGACACCACGCCCGTCATCCTCGGGGGCGCGCGCACCCCGTTCGCGCGCTTCTCGGGAGTGTTCGCCCCGCTCTCGGCCGTGGAGCTCGGGGTAGTCGCCGTCCGAGGAGCGCTGGACCGCTCCGGCGTCCGCCCGGAGGACGTCGATGCCGTGGTGCTCGGTCAGGTGATCCAGGCCGGTGCCGGTCAGGGCCCGGCCCGGCAGACCGCTGTGCTGGCGGGCGTGGGCTGGAACGTGCCCGCCGTGACGATCAACAAGCTGTGCCTCTCGGGGCTGACCGCCGTGATCGACGCGGCGAGGATGATCCGACTGGGCGAGGCCGACGTCGTGGTCGCGGGAGGTCAGGAGTCGATGACCGGCGCTCCGCATCTCCTTCTGGGCTCGCGTTCCGGGCTCGGCGTGGGGCCGAGGGCGCTCGAGGACGCCCTGCTGCACGACGGCCTCCTCGATCCCTTCGACCGTCGGATCATGGGTCGCGTCACCGACGACGGGAACGCCGAGCGGGGCATTCACCGGGACCGCCAGGACGCCTTCGCCGCGCTCTCGCACCAGCGCGCCGAGCGCGCCCGTTCCACCGGGATCCTGGGCGCGGAGATCGTGCCTGTGACCGTGCGGCAGCGACGGGCGGCCGATCTGGTCGTGGAGGCGGACGACGGGATCCGAGCGGACAGCACGCCCGAGACGCTCGCGCGCCTCGCCCCCGCGTTCTCTCCCGAGGGGACCATCACGGCGGGCAGCTCGTCTCCGATCACCGACGGGGCGTCGGCGTTGGTCGTCGCCTCGCGCGGATGGGCGCGAGCGCACGGGCTGTCGTGGCTCGCGACCGTCGCCGAGCACGGCCAGGTGGCCGGGCCGGACAACTCCCTGCACTCGCAGCCCTCGGCGGCGATCCGACGAGCACTCGAACGTCGGGGCGCGTCGGTGGCCGACCTCGACGTCATCGAGATCAACGAAGCCTTCGCCTCGGTCGTGCTCCACTCGGCCGACGATCTCGGCGTGGATCCCGAGTCGGTCAACCTTGACGGAGGCGCGATCGCGCTGGGCCACCCCGTCGGCGCGTCGGGCGCGCGGCTGGCTCTGCACCTCGCGCTCGCACTGCGGAGACGAGGCGGGGGCCTCGGGGTCGCGGCCCTCTGCGGCGGAGGTGGCCAGGGCGAGGCTCTGATCCTGGAGGCGTGAGCCCGAGCCCGTCCTCTCAGCCACTCAGCGTCCGCGGAGGGCATCGTGTCCCCGTCCTCTCGGCAGGACCGCGGCGCCGAGGAGCGGCAGGAGTGCGGTGAGGGTGAGCATCGCCAAGGCGTCGGTGGCGGCGAGCCGCAGGGCCAGCGGCGACCACGGCAGGAGGACCGTCGATACGGCGAGCCCGATCGCGAGGCCCACCCCGCTCGTGAGTGCGGTCTCGACCGTCAGCATCAGCAGGAGGCGTGCGCTCGAGAGACCGAGGCTGCGGTAGAGGGCGATGTCGGCCCGTCTGGCCAGCCAAGCCGCGGCGAGTCCCATCGCGCAGAGCACTGCGCCGAGCGGTGGGCCGACGAGCGAGAGCCGTGCGGACACCGACTCGTCGAGCGACTGTACCCCGTCGAGCGCCGGGGCGATAGGCGCCGCCGACGCCTCGAGGTCGGCGGGGAACCAGGAGACGGCGAGCGCCGCTACCGCGGAGCCCGCGCCGGGGTCCGCCTCGACAAGGCACTCCTGGACGGTTCCGGTCGCCGGCTCGGTGACCACGACAGCGCGGTCCGCGAACGGGAGGCGGGAGGAGCGGCCGGCGACCTGGTCGATCTGCACCGTCGCCGTCGGATCACCCTCGGCGAGCCCGGTCAGCGCGCCGGGCCCGTGCAGGCCGGCGCGGGCCGCCAGAAGCTCGCCGACCACCGCGGAGGTCCCGAGGTCGTGTCGGAGAGCAGGGCCGGGCCACACGACGGTCGGATAGCCGGCGGTCACCCGCAGGAGGGAGACCGCGACTCCGTCGGGGTCGTGGAGGGTGCTGGTGGCGATCGTGCCGCCCGCCGCCACGACGCCGCCGACCTCGCGGAGCTGCTCGCACCGTGCCGCGGGGAGAGGCCGGCGGTCCGCTCCCGTGATGGACAGCACGGTCGCGCCCGCGGACACGAGCTCGGCGGCGCGGGACTCGAGCGCACCGATCTCGACGGCGGTGAGGGTGGGCACGAGGATCGCCGCGAGCAGCGCGGCCGCCATCGCGAGGAGGCCCGGCCACGGTCGGGCGCGGACGTGCGGAACGCCTCCGAAACGACCATCGCAGGTCGCAGGCGTCTACTCATCGAGTTCTCCCGACATCTCGAGGAGAACACCGCCGTCGAGCCGCGCGATCCGCCCGCAGGCGGCCGCCACGACCGAGTCGTGCGTCGCCACGACCACGCCCGCACCCGACGCCGCCGCCCGGAGGAGTGCGTCGACCACCAGTGCTCGGGAGCCCGGATCGAGCGAGGCCGTCGGCTCGTCGGCGAGGATCAGGGCGCTCCCCGCGACCACGGCGCGAGCGACGGCGGTCCGCTGCCGCTCGCCTCCCGAGAGCTCGTGCACCGGCCGCAGTCCGAGGTGCGCGATCCCGACCTGCCGCAACGCGTCGAGCGCCGCCGCCTCCGCCGCGCGCCTGCGGGAACCGAGCGCGAGAGCGCCGAGCGCGACGTTGTCGAGAACGCTGCGGCGCGTGAGCACCGGGGTGGACTGAAGGATCCACGCCGTCCGCTCGGGCGGGGCCGAGCGCACTGTTCCCTCGGATGGGCGCACCTGGCCGGCGAGCACACCGAGGAGGGTCGATTTGCCCGCACCGGAGGGGCCGCGGAGGGCGAGAGTCTCTCCCGCTTCGAGCGAGAGGGAGACAGCGCGGAGGATCGGGCGACCGCCGAAGTCCACCGTCACGTCGGAGGCGTCGATCAACACGGCGGCGCACCCGTCGCCCGAGCGACGAGGACGTCGTCGCCCGTCGCCACGGCACCCGAGACGGTCGAGCGCCCGAGCGAGCTCGACTCCACAGTGACGACACGTGGCTCCGGCGCGCCGCCCGCCGTGCGGGCAAGCACGCAAGCGCGTTCGCCTCCTCCGATCGCCGCGCTGGGCACGACCACGGTGCCGGGCCGAGGATCAGCGAGCAGCATTCCGTCCGTCCTCGATCGGTCGTCAGCGATCAGTTCGCGCAGCTGGCCGAAGGCGGACGGATCGACTCCGCGCCGGTCGGCAGAGAGAGCGATCTCGACGCCCTCGATCTGGAGACGCTCAGCATCGGCCGCCCTCACCTCCCTCTGCACCACCGCACCGTTCGAGTCGCCGAGCTCCGCCGATGTCGCCCCGTCGAGCTGCGCTGCAGCGATCACCGGACGGGTGGTGGCGAACGCCTCGCCGGGTGGCGGTGCGAGCGCCCCGACGTGCAGCGTCGAGGTCGCGACCGTCATCTCCTCCTGCGGGAGGAAGACCAGCCAGGACGGGTCGAAGACCTGGAGATCCTTCGTCGCGGTCACACCCAGGGAGTCGGCGAGCTCGCGAACCGCGATCAGCGTCGGCACGGTGAACTCATCCGACTCCGGAGCATCGAGCTCGAGCCCGCGGAGCACGTCGTTGAGCGCTGCGGCATCGGGTCCCTCATCACCGACCCGGAGTTCGGTCGAGAAGGGTCGTTCGGAGGAGATGGCGAGACGGTCGATTCCCGCGATCGTCGCCACGACGTCGCCGCTGCGGACCACCGTGCCCGGCGTGACCGCCGTCGACTCCACGACTCCGCTCCAGGCCGGCGCGTAGAGATCGGGCGCGACGTCTCGCGTGACCACGACCGAGACGGTGCGGCGAGCGGCGGCCGCGTTCGCCTGAACGGGTGCCCAAACATCGACCGCCGGCGCGAGTGATGCGGCTCGCGTCGACTGCTCGAGGAGGAGGAAGCCCACAACCGGAGTCGCGACCCAGGCCACGAGGCCCGCGGTGAGCAGGCCCCGGGCGAGCTGCGATCGCAGCCGCGTGCCGCGCGGTTCGAGCCCGTCGGCTCCTCGCTCTCCCCGGCGGGCCACGACTAGTACCCGACCGACAGCGAGGGCAGATCGGGGTAGAGACGCGCCCCCTCCTGCTGGACGCAGTCGAGCACCGCCTTCCCCTGGGCCTCGCCGACGGAGGACACGAAGTCGGCGACCTTCGCCTCCTCTCCGTCGAGGGTGAGTCCATCGGTGCGCAGACAGTCGGCGGTCGCGGTGACGAGGGGAGCGTCCATGATTTGCGGCTGCGAGAGCTCGAACGCCTGCGCCACGCTCGTCCAGTGCACGGCGTTGCACTCGTCCAGGTCTGCGAGAGCGGCGGTCTGATCGCGCGTGCCGAAGTCGGAGCGGAACTCGTAGCGCACCCCGTCGACCGGGCTGACCACCGGACCGTCGACCGTGAAGCCGTGGTCGGTCAGGCAGGACTCGAGCCGCGCGAAGGCGCCGTCGTACTCGTCGAACGTCACCGCGCCGTCCTCCAGAACGGTCTGCTGCTCGACGTGGCCGGCCTCCCCCTCCTTGTCGGCCAGAGCCATGATCTGCGCGGAGCTCATCGGGTCGCCGGGAGCGCGCTCTGCGTCAGGCTCCGATGAGCAGCCCGCGAGCGCGGTCGCGGCGAGGAGCGCCGCGACCGCGATCGGGGTCAGGCGGGGCCGCGTCACGTCGACCTCGCGTATCCGCCGTTGATCGAGTGATTGCCGTAGACCGTCGCACCCGCCCCGTTGCTCATCGAGGTGCTCACCGATCCGATGCTGTAGGCCCACGCGCCGACGGACCCGCCAGCAATCGGCCGAGCCCCGGCGGTCTTGTTGCCCCAGCAGTACCCGTCGAACGAGGTGAAGGCGTTGGCCCGGCCGTCCCTGGCATCGCTGCGGTAGTAGTAGTTGCCGGAATTGCAGCCGCCGCCCGGCTGGATGTGCGACTGTCCGGACCCGTAGGCGAGGGCCGGAGTGGCCGTGAGGCCGGTGACGAGAGCCACCGCGGCGACCCCCAGGAGCGCTGCGCTCCGTCTGCGAAGAGACATGATCCTCCTTGTCGTGGAACGGGACTGTCCCGCTGCATCGATGAGATGACGTTAGCTCGGGTTCCCATACGAGTATGCCATCCGGGGCCCTCGATGCGACGGCTCTGCACGATTGACGACGAAATCACCCCTGTGGAGGAGCCTCCGCGCGTTCCTGAGCCCTCCCGACGGCATCAGCGCCCCCGGCTACGCTCACGGCATGAGCATCCTGAGCGCAGACGGCCTCGCCTTCGTGACCGAGCGGCACCTGGCCACCCTCTCGACCCCGGGCCGACACGGTCGGCTCCACGTCGTCGCCGTGGGCTTCACCTACGAGGACGGAGTCGTGCGCGTGATCACCTCGCGGGACAGTCAGAAGGTGGTAAACGTGCGCCGAGGCGGCACCGCCACCGTCGGCCAGGTCGACGGCGTCCGCTGGCTCAGCCTTGGCGGCCCCGCCTCCGTCGAGGAAGAGCCTGACGCCGTCGAGCACGCCGTCGAGCTGTACTCGAGGCGGTACCGGACTCCACGCGCCAACCCCCTGCGGGTGGCGATCAGGATCGACGTCGACGTCACCCTCGGCTCCTCCGGCCTGCGCGCGGAATAGCGCAGCGGCCCGCCGCGACGCGATGACAGGCGACGGATCGGTTTCGTCGCTATATACCTACAGTTGTGTGCAACTCGCACTCGTCCCGGGCTGCTCGGAGGCGTCGTCGCTCTGATCCTCTTCGCGCTCTTCTGGATCCTCCCGACCGTCGAGAACGGGGACGAACCGAATCCCGCGGTGCGTGCCCGGGCCGGGCTCCGGTCACCCGTCTCCCGCGGGGAGGACGCACCCTCGAACGCTCCTCCACAGGACCGTCCGAGAGGCGGGTTGATCGCGAGCGGCGCCGGAGACACCTGCGCCCGCTGAGGATTCGGCATCATGGCGTGCGAACAGCAGTCCACACCACAGAGGAGCACCCGTGAGCGCCCACTACACCGAGACCAATCGTGCGAACTGGGACGACCGCGCGGCTCTGCACGCCGCGGCCGAGACGGGATACGCGATCGAGCGTTACGTCGACGACCGCGTCCTGCTCTCGGACGTGGTGCGCTTCGACCGCCACCGTCTCGGCGACGTTTCCGGGGCCCGCGCGGTGCATCTGCAGTGCCACATCGGCACCGACACCCTCTCGCTCGCGCGGCTCGGGTCCCGGGTCACCGGTCTCGACTTCTCCGCAGAGGCGGTCGCCAGAGCGCGCGGACTCACCGCCCGCACCGGCGACCGTGTCGACTTCGTGCAGGCCGATGTGTACGAGGCAGTGGAGGTCCTCGGGGAGCACGGCTTCGACCTCGTCTACACGGGTATCGGCGCTCTGTGCTGGTTGCCGAGCATCGAGCGCTGGGCGACGACGGTCGCCGCGCTGCTGGCTCCCGGCGGGCGCCTCTTCCTCCGGGAGGCGCATCCGCTGCTCTGGAGCGTCGATGGGACCCGCACCGACGAGCTGCACCTGCGCTTCCCCTACTTCGAGCAGGAGGAGCCCCTTGAGTGGAGCGGTGACACCAGCTACGTCGAGACCGAGCGACCCCTGAGGGCGACCACCACCTACGAGTGGAACCACGGTCTCGGCGAGATCGTGACCGCTCTGCTGGGCGAGGGTCTGCGGCTCACGATGCTCATCGAGCACGACAGCGTCCCCTGGCTCGCCCTGCCCGGGCAGATGGTGCAGCGGGACGACGGCGAGTACGCGCTTGCGGCGACGCCCGCCGTCGCTCCGCTGAGCTACACCCTGCAGGCGGAGCGGCCGATCGCCTGAGGCGGCCGGGACGCCTCACGGTCCCCTTCCGGCGTCACCGGGTGAGGCTGATCGACGGGCTGCGTCCGAGGTTGCCGGCCGCATCGTAGGCGTGAGCGACGATCGTGTAGCGTCCCGCCGGGTAGGCGGCGGCGGATCTCGTCAGCCGCCAGGTGCCGTTCGTCGACTTCGACGCGTCTCCGAGCTTGGTCGCTCCGCTCCAGAAGCTGAGGCGGGTGACGCCCACATCATCCTTCGCGGAGGCGACCAGCACCACTGAGCCACCGACCGTCGATCCGCTCGTGGGCGCCGTGATCGCCACCGTCGGCGCGGTCGTGTCGAGGTGGGGAGTCGGCGAAGCTGTCGGGACCGGCGTCGAAGGGGGCGCCGTGGGCGTCGAGGTCGGCATCGGAGTCGCGGTAGGCACCGGCGAGGTGGTGGGGCCTGGAGTCGGGCTCGGCGACGCGTCGTCACCCAGTCCCCACGCCTCCCAGAGCTCGGAGGCGATCGTGGCCTGGCCGGTGGTGCTGGGGTGGAACCAGTCCACGTCTGTCGAGAGCTCGTCGAGCGCGACGGGTGCCGCCGAGAGGGCGCCGCCGTCCCAGACGCAGTCGTTCGAGGAGGCGGCACACGCCGCGGCGAGCGCTCCGTTAAAGTCGTCCGACCGCTCCTCCGCCGCTGCCAGGGAGGCGGAGTAGGCCGCGCCGGTCAGCGGTGCGCCGGTCACCGCGTCGACTCCGCGCGTCGTCCGGCAGACTCCGCCCCAGGCCCAGACAGCCGCGCCGGGAGTCGGCTTCACGACCTGCCACTCCGCGGCGACGTTCGGGACAGAGCTGACAAGCACTCTGGCATCCGGCCAGGCCTCCGAGATCGACAGCATGATGCCGGTCGCGGACGAGGCGAAGCCCGCTGCCGAGGTCATCGCGTAGCCGTCCTCAGCGCTGGGCGAGAGCGTCAGGGAGCACAGATCGTTACCCCCGATGAGCAGAGTCACCACGTCGGGCTCCTCCCCCGCCGTCACCGCGGCGTCGATACGTGACTCCACCCCGCCGATGAGGTGCCCGACTTTGCGTAGTTCACCGCCCGCACTGAGGTCCGGGTGTCCGCCGCCTCGAGCCGCGTCGCGATCGAATCCACCTCGCTCGCTGAGCCGGTCGCCCACGAATTCATGGCGCAGTCTCGGTTGATCCCGCAGGTCGTCGCAGCCGGGTGATCGAATCACCGAGCGCGAGCACCGTCAGCGTCCCGGTCGCCTGCGCCGGCTGCGCCACCAGGAGGCCCCCCAGCAGCGCGAGCACCGCTGCGCCACCGCCTGCCACCCGTCGCCGCAGTCGATCTGCGCTCGTCCTGTTCCCCATGTGCGTACCGTCCCCATCCCGACCCGTCGTCGACGTCATGCCCGGAAGAGCACGCGCGCTGAGCGTACGATCCGGCCCGACTGCGGAGTAGCGCGGGGAGGACGGCTCCTGTCCAGGGGACCCCCTACGGGGGGCCCAGGCACGGGTGAGCGCCGCGATTCCGTCCGGGAAGGCACCCGGGACCCCGACCGGGACGAACGAGAGGCCCAGCGTCGAGAGCGAGCCGCTCGCCGACACGGGGGCTCACGTCGTTGACGATCCGCATCGGTCGAGGCGGACCACCGACGAGGATCGGTGCTGCTGGCCATGTCGCGCTCGCCGCCGGAGACCACTCGGAGTGCACGGCGCAGCGGTCATCGCTACAAGACCGACATCTGCTCGGCTGAAGTCGGATTCCAGCTGGGCTCGCCCGCGGTCTCCGCCGCCCGAGGAGGAGGCGACGGAACCGATCGCGCGCGTTAGTGTGATCGAGGCGGGCACGACACCGTCTCGAGAGTTTTCGCCGGCTACGAACGTGTCGAGCGCCGTGTGCACCGTCGCGGTGTCGTCAGCCGACAGGTCGATCCGACAGTCGTTGCCGTCACCCGAGAACCGGACGGTCGCTCCGCCACCGTCGACCGGAGTGCCATCGACGTCGTCGACGAACATCTCTGTGCGGGCGATCGGATATTCCCGAGTGAATGCACCGGCATTGCCCGCTGCCTGATTCGCGGAACTCGCGAACCGAATTAGGCTGAAACAGTGACATCGGGCGTTATGGCTCCGGACGATCGGCGAGCCGTTCTCTCTATTATTTCTTCGGCCCGACGGTCGGTAGGTCAGTAGTTCTGTAGCGCGCGCGACGCGACGCGTCAATGTAGGGACGGAATGCGTCGCGAAGCTTCTGCCGGTTCTTCGGCGACAGGTCGATCTCGTAGACCGAGTCGTCGATGGAGAACTGAACGGTGGATCCGTCCGGGATGAGGAGACCGTCGAGGTCATCGACGAGTGTGATTTTCCGTGCCACTGCACCAGTATGCACCGGTCGGGTGACCCAGCACAACGCCGAAGCACGATACGGGAGGCGGGCCGCCGGTATAACTGGACCGCGCTGCGACGACTCGAGGGCGTCGGCGCGCTGCCGCTCGCAGTACTCGTCGGTGTAGCTGCGGTGCGCATCGTCCTCGTAGGCCGAGGCAACGGCGGCCCAAAGCTTTTCACCCACGTCTTCGCGTCGTAGCTGCAGTTCGGTGCATCCCACATATGTTGTGGACGTCAAGATGATGCACTGACCGGCCACGGCGGAGCTGACAACGGCCGCGCAAGCAGCGCTCAACGGCCGGAGGTCGGGCGTTTGCTCCTGGCTAACCGGCGTGGGAACGCAGATGATGGTCGCCTCGGACCCGCGCACTGCACCTACCTCCGCGTGAAGTACGAATCGGTCGCTGGCTGTTGCAGGGGTCAAGTACTCAAGTTCTTCCGGGAACAGGTCAACATGTCCCGCAGCGATTGCATCCAATCTCGAGGCGCTGACGTCTACACCCAAGACGCGCCACCCGGCTCTGAAGAAAGCCAGCGCAGTAGGTAGACCAACGTAGCCAAGACCAACAATCGTCACCTGAGGCGG